>PLIR01000143.1 GCA_003139415.1 Myxococcales bacterium
CGTCACGAAGGCCGCCGTCTAGCGCGATCGCCGTTCGGAGCGACCACCGTTCCTACGGAGCGGTGGTTACCGTAGACTAGAGACGGTTGGACGGCCATCTCGACCTCGACCAGCTGGCGCGCGAACGCGTCGGGAGCGTGCTGGACGAGAAGTGGACTATCGAGAAGCTGCTTGGCGTCGGCGGCATGGCGGCCGTCTACGCCGCGCGCCACCGGAACGGGGCCCGCGCCGCCATCAAGATTCTGCACCCAGAGTTCGCCCGCAACGCGGACGTCCGCGAGCGCTTTCGCCGCGAAGGGTACGCGGCCAACCTCGTCGAGCACCCGGGAGTCGTGAAGGTCCTCGACGACGACGTCGTCTCCACGGGTCCCAACGCAGGCGCGGCTTACCTGGTGATGGAGCTGCTCGATGGGCAAGTCTTGCAAGAGAGGCTCGAGAACGGCCCGCCCATCGGGGAAATCGAGCTTCTCGAGATCGCGTCGAGCGTCCTCGAGGTGCTGGATGCGGCGCACACGCGCGGCGTCGTCCACCGCGATCTCAAGCCAGAGAATCTCTTTCTCTCGAACGACGCGAGCGGGGGCGAGCCGAAGCGCCGGATCAAGGTGCTCGACTTCGGTCTGGCGCGTCTGCAAGAGGGGCAGTCGATCACGAGCTACGGCATGGCGCTGGGCACGCCGTCGTTCATGTCGCCTGAGCAGGCGGCCGGCCGCACCGACGAGATCGACGGGCGCACCGACCTGTTCGCGCTCGGGGCGACCGCGTTTCGCATTCGAACGGGGCGCCGGATCCACGACGGGGCGACCGCCGTCGACCTGGTCGTCAAGATGGCGACCCTCCCCGCACCGCGCATCCGCACCGTCAGCGCCGATGTCAGCGAGCCCTTTGCGCGCGTCGTCGATCGGGCGCTCGAATTTCGGCGCGACGATCGATACCCCTCCGCCGCGAAGATGGCCTTGGACGTGCGACGCGCGCTGGCGGAGCTCGAAGGCGCGAAGACGACAAAGCTTTCGGGCGGAGCCCCGCCCGGCGCGCCGACGCCGCAGGCGACCATCGAGGTCGGCGAATCGGATATCGTGCCGACGGGGCGTGAGCCGAAGGACACGAGCCCGATCCAGAAACGGTCCTCGCTCATCCCATGGATCGCCGTCCTCGTGCTCGGCGGCGTGGGAGCGGGCGTCGGAGCCAAGCTGTGGCTTGACCGACCAAGCGCGCAGCGCACGGTCGATGCGACGCCGGCAGCTTCGGACTTCGCGCCTGCCGCCGAGGTCGACGCGGCGGCGTCGCCCTCCTTGTCCGAAGCAGGTGCCATTTCGATTGCGGACGGGGGGACGGCGACGCCCGATGCGAGCCCACTTCGCCCGCTCGCTCATCCCCCGGCGGCTGCGCCACGCGTCGCGACGCCGAAGAAGAAGACGCCCGCCGGCACGAAGAAGCCACGATCCATCCACTCATCGGGCGCGTCATCGTCCAGCGGGCGCTAGCTCGTGAATTGATGAAGACACCGGCAAGACGGTGGTCGTATAACGGCGCCGCCCCATGGCTGGCTCGCCCCACGCGTTTCGTTTCTTCCGGGCGGGAGGGGTCGATCAGGTCGACCTCTCGGATCCGGAGGCGTTACGCAAACTCGATGCCCTCGATCTCAAACTCTGGGTGGCCCTCGCGTGCCCGACTCACGGGCTGGAGATCGACGCGCGCACGCTCGACCTCATCGACACGGACCACGACGGTCGCATCCGGCCCCCGGAGATCCTGGCAGCCGTAGCGTGGGCGCGGGATGTCTTCCCCGTCGAGGATCTCTTCCACGGTGACGACACCCTGCCCCTGGCGTCGGTCTCTTCGACGACAGAGGCGGGGCGGGCCGTCCGGGAAAGCGCGCGCCGGGTGCTCGCCGACCTCGGGCGCCCCGACGCCGACGCCATCCGCCTCGAGGACGTCTCGAACGCCGACCGCATTTTCGCGCAGACGGCGTTCAACGGCGACGGGGTCGTCACGATCGACTCTGCTCCCGACGAGACAGTGCGTCAGGCCATCGCCGACGCGATCACGGTCATGGGGCCGGTGATGGACCGGAGCGGCAAACCGGGGATCGACCGCGCGAAGGCTGACGCGTTCTTCGACCAGGCCGCGACGTACAGCGGCTGGCTCACCCTAGGCGACGTCGACGAGGTGCGAACCCTGGGCGCCGCCACGCTCGCAGCATTCGACGCTCTCGGCGCCGTGCGAGGCAAGATCGACGACTACTTCATGCGGACGAAGATCGCGTCGTTCGATCCCACGATCACCATCGGCCCCGCGCGCGCCGAGGACGTCCAGACGCTCGCGCTCGCCCAGTTGGCCACCGACGACGAGCGTGTCGCGCGCTGGCCTCTCGCGCATATCCGGCGAAGCGCCACGCTGTCTCTTCGCGAGTCGCTCAATCCCGCCTGGGTCGCGCGCATGCAGGCATTCGCCGAGCTCGTGGTCGAACCGATCCTCGGGCGTGGGCGAGGGGAGATCTCCGACGACGACTGGGCGGTCATCCTCCTACGTCTCGGGCCGTTCGCAACGTGGATGGGGACAAGGCCAGACTTGCCGATCGCCGCGCTCGGGCCCGATCGCGTCCGCGCGCTCGCGGGAGGGCCCCTCCGCGAGGCCGTCACGGAGACCATCGCCAAGGACGCCGGACTCGAAGCCGAATACCGGCAGATCGAGTCCGTCGAGAAGGCCATTCGTCTTCGCCGCGACCTGCTGCGCGTCCTTCGCAACTTTGTCAGCTTCGCCGACTTCTACGGCAAGAGGGACGCGGTCTTTCAGGCGGGCACGCTCTACATCGACGGTCGAAGCTGCGACCTTTGCCTGCCCGTTCACGACGTGACGAGACACGCCGCCCTCGCGGTGCACGCGAACGCCTATTTGCTTTACTGCGAATGCGTCCGCCTCAAGGACGCCGAGAAGCGCACCATCGTGGCCGCGGTCACGGCGGGCGGCGTGGACAACCTGCTCGTAGGACGCAACGGTGTCTTCTTCGATCGCAAGGGCGACAACTGGGACGCGACCGTCGCGCGAATCGTGGAGAACCCGACGAGCGTGCGCGAGGCCTTCTGGTCGCCCTACAAGCGTTTCTTGCGCCTCGTGCAGGAGCAGATCGCCAAGCGCGCGTCGTCGGCCGCGGAGACATCCAACAAGACCCTCGAAGAAGGCGCAAAGTCGGTCACCAGGCCGGAAGACAAGCCCGAACCCCCGCCGGCCCCGAAGCGGTTCGACGTGGGGACCGTCGCCGCGCTCGGCGTGGCCGTGGGGGGCATCGCGGCGTTCTTTTCGAGCATGCTGGCCACGTTCCTGGGCCTCGGGATGTGGATGCCGCTGGGCATCGCCGCGCTTGTCATGGCGATCTCGGGTCCTTCGATGCTCATCGCCTGGCTGAAGCTATCGCAGCGCAACATCGGGCCGCTCCTCGACGCGAGCGGGTGGGCGGTCAACGCCTTCGCGCGCATCAACGCCCCCTTCGGGCACGTGCTCACCAAGCTCGCCGAGCTGCCCCCGGGGGCCAAGCGCATCCTCGACGACCCATTCGCGACCAAGCGAACGCCATGGATCCGGATTGTGTTGCTGCTCATCGTCTTGCTCGTCGGTTCCGCGTGGGCGCTCGGCAAGCTCGATGCGTATCTGCCGGATCACGTGAAGGCCCGGGCTGTCCTCTAGCGCGCGCCCCCGACCGAGTAGGGCGCCGACAACCAAAAATGAGGGGCAGTTCGCCTCACCGTTTTTCTTTGATTGAGAGAGGCGCCCGGGGTACGAGGCGCATGATGCCCGTTCGTGACTTGGTGGTGGCCGGCGCTCTGTCGGCGACGTGCGTGCTCTTCTCGGCTCCTTCTGCGCTCGCGCAGGCGCCGCCGACGGGGGCACCACCGGCCGACGAGAGCAGCCTCGTTACGGCCCCCAAGGCCCTCGCCTACGTGCCGCCGCCCAGCGGACCGGTGACCGACGCGATGCACGTGGCGCTATCCGCGGGTGGCCAGTTCCAGACGGGCAACACTCACCTTTATGCCTTCACGGGGCAGGGCAAATTCGACATCCGTCGCGGCGACGATGCATTCGCCGCCGGCCTCATCGGAAATTACGCCAGGACATTCACCCTCCTACCGGCAGGAGCGGCCGGCACCCCTGCCCCTCCGGGGTATTGGGCCGACTCGGCGGACAACCTGCAGGGCAAGGTTCGTTACGATCGTTACCTGACGAACAACGCCAGCCTTTACATGCAGGTGACAGGCACGCACGACACCTTCCAGGCGCTGACGTTCCGGTTGAACGTCGATCCGGGCGTGAAGGTCCTCTTCGTGGCCGACCCTACGACCAAGCTCTGGGCCGAGGCCGGCTACGACTTCCAGTACGACCTCCACTACACCGACTCTCTCGACCTCGAGCGAGCGGGCGCCGGCGGCCTGACGCTCGACCCGAACGGCGATCCCTATCTCATCAGCCAGACCGACACGATCCAATCGAGCCGCCTCTTTCTCGGCTTCTCGCAGGCGTTCAACAAGGAAGTCCAGCTGAGCTCCGGGCTCGAGTACCTGCAAGGCTTCGGCGGGAGCGGGGCGAACCCGCCCGGGACCCCGGCCGGCTATGCGGTCTGCTCGACCCTTCCCATGGGAAGCACGATGCCCTGCGTCGACCCGGTGACCATCTCGCTCAAGTCGGCGCGGCTCAACTTCGATGTCCTGCTCGCGGCCAGCGTCGGAAAGGGCTTCTCGTTCGGCGTCGGCTACTCGCTCAAGTACAACGGCGCCCCGCTCCCCGGGAAGGTCGATACGGACATGAGCGGGACCTTCAGCATCATCTACGCCTACGCCGACCCGGCTCCCAAGCCGCCGCCCCCGCCGCCGCTGTGCCTGCCGCCCGCGCCTCCCCCACCCGCGGCGGCACCCCCCACCCCTGCGCCCCCGGCGG
>PLIR01000221.1 GCA_003139415.1 Myxococcales bacterium
ACGTCGTCCTCGATGCGGACGCCGATGCCGCGGTACTTCGCGGGCACGGTCAGGTCGTCCATCTGGATGTAGAGGCCGGGCTCGACGGTGAGCACCATGCGCGGTTCCAGGGCGCGGCTGTTCCCGCCTGTCCGGTAGTAGTCGCCCACGTCGTGGACGTCCATGCCCAGCCAGTGGCTGGTGCGGTGCATGTAAAACTTCTTGTAAGTCTCCGTATTCAAAACCTGTTCTGCTTCTCCCTGGAGCAAGCCAAGCCGCACGAGCCCACGCGCGATGACCCCGCACGCGACCTTGTGGATCGCATCGAGCGTCGTGCCCGCCCGCGTCGCGGCGATCCCCTCGAGCTGCGCCTCCAGCACCAGCTCGTAGATCGCTTGTTTCTCCTTGGAGAAGTCCTGGCCCACGGGGAACGTGCGCGTGACGTCGCTGGCGTAGTAGCCGTACTCGCATCCCGCATCGATGAGCAGCAGGTCGCCGGCCTCGATGAGGCGGTCGTTCTTGCGGTAGTGTAGGACGCACGCGTTCGGTCCGGAGCCGACGATGCTGCCGTAGGCGGGTCGCTCGGACCCCTGGCCACGGAACGTGTCGAGCAGCATCGCCTCGACCTCGAACTCGCGCATGCCGGGGCGCGCCTGGCTCATGGCCCGCTCGTGGGCCGTGCGCGTCACCCGGGCCGCGGCGCGCATCGTCGCGATTTCTTCGGGCGACTTGCGCAGACGCATCTCGTGCAGGATGGCCCCGACGTCGACGATCTCGCTGGGCGGTACGACGCCCGTCCGCTGGCGGGACCGCACGCGGTCGATGGCGGCGAGGAACCGCTCGTCGAAGCGGCGGTTGTAACCGAGACGGTAATGGACCCTGCGTCGATCTTGGATCAGCGCCGGCAGCCGCTCGTCGAGCTCGGAGATGACGAAGGCCGCGTCTGCGCCGTACGTCTCCCGTGCGCCATCGACGCCCGCCCGTGGCCCGTCCCAGATCTCCCGCTCGCGGTCCCTCGGGCGGACGAAGAGCGTCAGCGTGCGGTCCTTTCCGTCGAGGACGGCCACGCTCTCGGGCTCGTCGAAACCGGTGAGATAAAAGAAATCCGAGTCTTGCCGGTACTCGTGCTCGACGTCGTTGTTGCGGATGAAAACGGGCGCCGACGGCAGGATGGCCACCGAGGGGCCGGCGCCGGGCGCGGAGGCGACCATCGCATCGAAGAACGCCGCGCGCCGCCGCGCCCACGCTTCGCGATCGCTCATGGTGCTTTAGCTAGCACGCGCGTCGCAGCCGCTGCCTCTTGCCGGAACTTGGCCCGGCAACGGCCTCGGACAGACACTGCCCTACATGAATCCGGACTCGAAGACGCTCGAACGACGACGCAAGCGCAGCGACGACCCGCTCGTGGCCCTGCACTATCAGCTCGCCCACGCCCGGACCGAGGGTCGGATCGAAGCCATGGTGGTCGCCGACGCCGCCGGCCTCGTCGTCGCCGGCGCGGGTTCGTGGGCGGCCTGCGAGGAGCTCGCGGCGTACGCGCCCCTGCTCGCGCAGGGTCAGTGGTCCGAGCCCGGCGCCGTCGACAGGACGCGGCTCGCCGCCCTCCGGCAGCAGGTCGACGTGCAGGCCGTGGACGTGGATGGTCAGCGGATGCTGCTCTGCGCCCGGGGCGGGAGCCTGAGGCGCACCGCGATCGCGCGAGCCGCCCTGGGCGTCGCGCGAATCCTCACCGCAGCGTGAGGGCAGCCCAGGCGGCCGCGGGGCGCCGACGTTGACCACCCCGCACGCCCACGGTACGAGAAGGGCTCGGAGCCGCCCATGAACGACAAGGACTCCGGCGAGCGGCGCCGCCGACTCGACAGCGTCATCCCCGAGCTCCTCAAGCGCGCGGTCGAGATCGGCGTCGAGAAGGCGGTCGAAGCGCCCGACAACCTCAAGGAGTTCGTCGGCGGGATGAAGCTCCCGCGCGAGCTGGCGAACTACCTCCTCGCGCAGGTCGAGGAGACGAAGAACGGCCTCTTCCGCGTCGTCGCCAAAGAAGTCCGCGAGTTTCTCGAGCACACGAACCTCGCCGGCGAGATGCAGAAGATGCTCACGACCGTCCAGTTCGAGATAAGCACCACCATTCGCTTCAAGCCGAACGACGGCGGCGACGGCACCAAGCTCCCCAAACCAGAAGTCCGCTCCGACGTGCAGGTAAAACGCGGAGACCGAACGCCCGACCGCCCCGAACCGGCGGCCGGGCTCGAAGCGCGCCCGCGCGAGCGGCGCCGAAGCAGAGAATAACGAACGTCCATGGCGAAGCCCCTCCGTGTTGCGGGCGAGGTCGACGGCTGGTGCACCCGCTGTCGCCTCCTCCTGAACCATCGCATCGTGTCCATGAAGAGCGGCAAGCCGCATCAGGTCGAGTGCCTGACGTGCCGCTCGACGCACCTGTGGCGCCCCAAGCCTCCCGGCGAAAAGGTGGCGAGCGAGAGCCCCCGCTCCACCGAGCGTCGCGCTGGAGCGCCCCAGGCCGGGTCCCGGACCACCCGTGTTTCGGCTGCCGCCCGCCTCGAAGAGACGTGGGCCAAGGCGACGCTCGGGCGCGATCCACGCGACTTCAAGGCGTACAGCGTCGCCGGCAACTTCGACGAGGGGGACCTCGTACGGCACAAGAAGTTCGGCGACGGCGTCGTGACGCGCATCATCGACGCGAAGAAGATCGAGGTGCTGTTCCGGGACGAGCCGAAGACCCTCGCGCAGGGCACCACCTGACACCGGCGGGGCTCTTTCGATGGCGGTCGTCCCCTCGATAGGCTGTCGTCCGACAGGCTCTGTCCGGCGGGCCAACCGGCGGGTGGCTCTTTTCGCAGCCGCCGTCTTCGGGTCAGCCATCGCATGGACCGGGAGCGGGTGGTGCGCCTCCCCGGACGAACCGGCTCCGGGGGCGCGCCTGAGCTTCGGTCCCGATGGCCGAATGGGCGCCTGGCTCGTCGGCGCCCTGCCCGACGGCGCGCGGGCGACCGACGAAGAGCACCTCACGCCGCGCCTGAACGGCCCGGTGGACGCCGCCTCCGGGGCGACGCCGCGCTGGCGGCTCGGGTCGACCGCCGACGGCGCCTTGCGCCTCGACGACGCCCTCGAGGGGCACCTCCATGGGGTCGCCTACGCGGGCGGCGTCGTGCGCGTGGCGCGCGGCGGGCGATACCTCCTTCTCCTCGGCTCGGAGGGCGGCGTCGAGGTCCGCGTCGACGGGCGTTCGACGTTCGCGCGCGAGGGAGCCCGTCCGGGACGCGACGGTGAAGACCTGGTGGCGGTCGACCTCACCCCGGGCGACCACGCAATCGTCCTCGCGCTGAAGCGCCGTTCGAACGCGGCGGGCATCGACCTGCGTGCTCGGGTGCTAGGCGAGTCACTGCAGCCCCTTCCGCCCGGGTCGTGGATCTTGCCTGGAACGGGTGACGCCGACGCGGCGGGCCTGGCGGCGCGGATGGCCACCGCCTCGCTGGATCGCGGGATGACCGACGACGGCTATCGCCCCGTGCTCACCGTGACCCTGCACGAAGGGATCCCCGCAGGAGCACCGGTCCATGTCCGCGCCCGCCTCACCCGTGCGGCGTCGATCGCGGGCGACGACGCTCCCCTCTTCGATGTCGACGCGGGCGACGTGCCGGCCGACGGCCCGACGCCCGGGCGGCTCACCGTGGCGCTCCCCCGGCTCGCGGCGAACGAGGTCGACGACTGCGACTGGACTCTGCGCGTCGAGGTCGCCGGGCGATCGCGGACGTTCCCGTTCTTCCCGCGCCAGTCGGTGCGCGAGGCGGTCGCGCACGCCGCGAGCGCGCTGGCGGGTGCCGATGCGTCCTGGCTCGACGCCACGTCGCGGACGAGCGTCGAGCACGTGCGTGACCGGCTCGTTGCCTTCGTGGCGGCCGGAGACTCGGACGTCAGCGCAGAGGTCGACGAGGCCCGCGAGCTCGACGACCTCGCCACCGCCCTCGACCAGCAACGTGACCCCTACGTCCCTACGGGATCCTCCGCCGGGGCGTCCGGCTGGCGCACGGGTGTCATGAGGCGCGCCTACACCTCGGCCGCCGACGGCAAGCCATCGGAGTTCGCCGTGTACGTCCCGCCCGACTTCACGCCGGACAAGACCTATCCGCTCATCGTGGCGCTCCACGGGATGAACGGGCGGCCCGTCGAGATGGTGATGTGGCTCTTTGGCCACGACGACCCGGCGCGCAGCGGGCCGTGGGAGGACCGCCACCCGATCCAGGACCTCCCGCCGCTCGAGGCCATCATCGTGGCGCCCGACGGCCATTTCAACACGATGTACCGCGACCTCGGAGAAGAGGACGTGATGCGCGTCGTCGACTGGGCGATGGCGACGTACCCCATCGACCCGTTGCGCGTGACGATCACTGGCCCCTCGATGGGAGGCATCGGCGCCGCCGCATGCTCTCTGCACCACCCGCAGCGCTTCGCCGCGGCCGAGCCGCTCTGCGGCTACCACAGCTACTTCGTGCGCGGCGACATCGACGGGCGAACCCTGAGGCCCTGGGAGAAGTTCATCGCGGAGCAACGGTCGAACGTCTTCTGGGCGGAGAACGGGATGTACCTGCCGCTATACATCGTGCACGGGACGCGCGATCTGCCCGAAGAGAACAGCGGCGTCCTCATCGACCGGTATGGCGAGCTGCACTACGCCGTGAAGGAAGAGCACCCGGACCTCGGCCACAACGTGTGGCAGACGACGTATCAAGACCTCCGGGGCGCCGAATGGCTGCTGTCGCACCGGCGGCCGGCCCATCCTCGCGCGATCCGGTTCAAGACGCCGAGCACCCGCTGGGCGGATGATGAATGGGTCCACGTCCGGGAGCTTGCGTCGAGCGACGCCTGGGGCGAAGTCGTCGCCCGCATCGACCCCGACAACGTCGTCTTCGTGTCGACGCACGGGGTAGCGGCGGTTGGCCTCGACCGCGACGTCGAGCGGATCGACGACGCCGCGCCGGTGAGCGTCCACGTCGACGGCCGCTCGATCCTCTTCGAGGCGCAAGAGCCCATCGAGCTCCACAAGGGCGACTCGGGCTGGGTCGCCGGGCCGCCGAGCCACGACGGGCCGTACAAGCACGGCCGCGTCAACGGCCCGATCCGGGACGTGTTCCACGAACCGATCCTCTTCGTGTGGGGCGCGAGCGACCCGTCCCAGGCGCGCGCGAACGAAGAGGTCGCGCGGGCGTGGGCGCGCGCGGGCTGGGGAGTCCACGTCGACTACCCCGTCGTCAGCGACGCGGAGTTTTACGAGCGGGGCGAGCCCATCGCCAACGACCGCGCGCTCTTTCTCGTCGGCAACGCGCGGTCGAACCGGGTCGTGCGCGAGCTCGAAGAGTCCTTCCCGGTGCGGATCGACGGCGACGACGTGGTTCTCGGCGCGCAGCGCATCGGGCCGAAGGACGGCGCAGCGGATCGCTCGCAGCTCGGCGCGGCCTTCATCCGCCCGAACCCTCGCCGGCCCGACCGCTACGTCGTGGTGGTCGAAGGGGTCGGCCCGCTCGGCACGTGGCGCTCGCTGTCCTTGCCGGACATGCTCCCGGACTTCGTCGTCTACGACGAGGACGTCGGCCCCGCGAGCGGCCAGCTCACCCTCGGCCCCGCGGAGCTACGCGCGGGAGGCTTCTTCGACATGAACTGGGGACTCCATGCGGACCCTCCCCCCGCGATGGCGGGTCTCTAGTGCACCGCCGTCGAGATGAGCTCAAGGTTTGCTGTCATCCTGAGCGAAGCGAAGGA
>PLIR01000032.1 GCA_003139415.1 Myxococcales bacterium
ATCGGAGCGGCGAGAACCCGTACGCTTCAACGCCTCCATCTCGTCTGCTAGGCGTGCTCAACGCCCGAAGGCATCGGAGCGGCGAGAACGCCGCGCCTGAGAAACCCAGCATCTTTCACTACTTGTAACACGGTTTTCAAGGAACGAGCGGCGACGACTTCCGAACGGTGCTCGGACCCGCCCCTGTACATGGAACATACGGTGATCCTTCTTGTTTTCAATCCTCACGATCCCCCCGTGCGCTCATCACCACCAATCTTCTGGGAATCGCTTCCGTTCTCGGCCCGCGCGTCGTTTGACGCCTCCGCGCGCTCCGGTGGTTGACTCGTGACGAGTGTGTAAGCCGCCGGCTTTTCCGTCCATCCGTCGACGTGATTGCGGGAGATGGCGCGTGAAGCACAAGACGGGCACAAGTCGACCACAAGCAGCCGGTCAACCGGGTCCAGGATCTTGGCGAGCTTCCAACGGAGCTGCTCGATCTCTCGATCGTCGAGCCGCGACCGAAAAACCGAGTACTGAATTCGGCGCCCGACTCCTCTCATCACCTTGTAGAGCGAACGATAACGCTTCGGATCGCGCACGTCGTAGCAGATGAGGCGCCACCTCTTTTCCGCGCTCATCGAATCCGAAACCTCGCGAAGAGACCGCCCTCCGCGAGCCATTCCTTCTCGAGAAGGCGGACCTCGAGCTCGACGATGCGCGCGTAGCTGAGCGAGTACCCGACGACGTCGTGCCGCCATTCGTCTTGCAAGCGGCGCTCGAGTGCCTCGATAAGCTTCGATCGACCGCGCTCGTTCAGCAGAACTCGTCCGGGTGCCTCCGCGAAGTCACCGTCTGCGTCGAAGGTCCGCCGGTTCAGCGCGCCGATGACTGCCATGTCGACGATGGGGACTCGGAACATTTCCATGAGGTCGAGACCGAGGGGCTGCGCAGAAGATCGGGGGCGGTGATAGAAACCGACACCCGGATGGAGTCCAACGGCGATGATCGCGGCCACGACATGCCGGTACAACATTCCGTAGCCGAAGCTGAGCAACGCGTTGAACCGATCGGCGGGCGGACGCCGATTACGTCCATCGAACACCAGCCTCGCGTCGAGGTCCGGCCCGAGCAAGTCCGGCAGCGCGCCAAAATACTCGCGCGCGGCGCTGCCCTCGACCCCGAGCAGTGTCTGCGAGTTGTCGGCCAGCGCGATCATGCGCATCCGATGCCGAAGCTCACGAAGGGCTTGAGCCACACGTTCGGTGCGCGGCTGTTCTCGCGTCGCACGCAGGAGAAACCGCAGTTGGCCGGAGACCTTCGCGCGCACGAGGCGTTTTGCGAGAGCGAGCGTACGTTCGGCATCGGAGAGCGCCGAGAATTGCCGAAGGTGCCGCTGCGCGCTGAGAGCGGAAGGCGCGAGCGAGCCGATGAGGCCGCCTCCGAGGGTCATCCAATGCACCGCGATGTCCTCGTCCGCGCAGAGTCGAAGCGCTTGCGACGTGATCTGCGCGAACCCGTGCAGGACGACACTCCCCACTTCGGCGGCCGGGAACCGCTTCGGCGGTTCGTCGGGGATCGTCACGACGATCTCCTGCGACGATCGGCCCACGCGAGCTCGCGACTCGATGACGTGCACCGTCTGGCGGTCCGCATGCCGCGGCAACAGGCGGATCGGGCGAAAATCCGCGTCCGCCGCGAGCCGCGCCTCCTCGGGCAGGCATACGGGGGCAAGCGAGCACCGCGCACAGAGTCGTTCGTTGTCCGTGACCGGTGGCCGGTCGACGGTGTCGCGGAGCGCGCGGGCGCGTTCGACGACGGTACGAACCCGGGCGCGAAGCACGTCGTCGACGGGCACGCGGACGGTGGCTTTGGTCGCATGGTACCGGACGCGCGCCTCGCCGATGGCCTGCCCGAGCGCCTCCTCGACGAGGAGCGTGTAGGCGGCGACCTGGATGCGGTCGGTATCCCACGCCTCGTACGCGCCGCGCTTTCCCGCCGCGCGCCCGCGCTTGTGCTCGTATGGCACAAGCATGCCGTCCCGTCGGCGTAGGACGTCGACCGTCCCGCAGATGCCGAGCGCGTCGCTCTCGAGCGTGACCTTCTCCCAGGTACCGTCCGAGTCGTCCTTCGCGAGCTCCACGTGCAAGCGGCGCCCGGCGAAGACCGCGGCGTCCGCGACCCGGATGCGTTCGACTTCTTCGAGGTAGAAGAGGCGCTCGCAGTACACGAGCGCGTGAAGGGCAGCGACCGAGAGGAGAGGCCCTGCTGGTATGCTGACGAGCGGGGACGGGGCCTCCATCGGTCAGCTCGGGTCAGTTCGAGGACGGGCCCACGGGGACCCACGCCGCAGCAGGACAGACACACGACGTCGGCGTCGGCGCGAAGAGCGGCGCCTTCGTCCGGCTGGCGTCGCTGCGGTTGATCACCGTGGTGAGGCGGGTCGACTCTTTCGGCGTCGCCCCGGGCTGAACCGGAAGGAACCATCGGGCCTCCGCATCGCCAATCACGTCGATCCGATCGAAGAGGAACTGGTTGTCGCCCGCGAACGGCAGCCCGTACCGCTCACTGGCAAGCGCACCCGCGAGGCCTTGCGGGATGCGCTCCACAAGGGCCGCGGCGCCTCGGACCCCCACGACACAACGCAGCCCGACCAAGACCTCCCGTTTGGCGGGGGCAATCCAGTACTTCTGGCCGTGCGCGCGGGCCTGCAGCTCCTTGCCCGAGTTGCCCACGGGATACGCATGAAGCTGCTGGTAGAGCGTGGAACGCTGACCGTGGCGCACCACACCCACCGCCACTTCGAGATTCGGGGCGTCGGCCCGAATGGATGTGACGACCTCGTCGAGCGGACCGCGGGTCTCGACGCCTGCAAGATTGAGCGCGAGGCCCCAAGCGGCCGACGGCGGGATCACCGGAAACGTGCCTCGGTACACGCCCGCTTGGAGCCATCGAAACGCCGCGAACGGCGCGTCGAGTTGCAAGAACAACGTCCGGGTCGCCGCGCTGCTGGTCATGCCCCGAGGCCGTCTGTGGCGAGCTGCTTGAGAGCGGCCTGCGGATTGTCGAAGAAGCGGACCTTCTTGCCTTCGAGCAGCTTCTTCTCGTCGGCGTTCATCTCCCGTGCAATGGCACCGGCTACCACGAACTCGTCGCCCGGCAGATCCTCGTCCCGGATGCGCGCCAGGTCCGGGAACCCGCCCTGGAGGTCGAAGCCGTACGTATCGAAACCGCACACGAGCGACGGCGTCAGACGCGCGATTAGCGATCGCGGCGCCATCTCGAAGTAGCTACGCGCGTGGCTCCCGGCGACGTTCGATAGCTCTCCGATCGCGGCCAAGAGCGCCTTGGCCCACTGGGGCTTCAGCGCGCAGTCGTTGAGGTTAAGGGCGAACGGATACTGGTAGGCGGTGTGCGAGCCCTCCCGGTCGGCCGGCATCGAGGTCGGCGAGTTCTTCCACGGGCTCTTCCCCGCGTTGAGAGGCGATTGGTGGAACGTGGCGTCGAACCGATACGGGCTCAGGGCGACCGCCATGTTCATTCGCAGCACGCTGTCGCGTTTCGCGGGTCGCTTCTGCTTCTTCATCTCCTTGTTGTCGGCGACCAGATACCCGAATAGAAAATCGTCCGCGTACGCGTCGGCATTGGGGAAGTCTTTGAACTCGACCGCGAGCTGGTCCTCGTCGAGCAGGCGGGTGCGATTCGTCGGAAGCTCGCGAGCCGCAAGAATGTCGCGCAGGGCGTTGCGAATCGACTCCGGGCTGATGACGGCATACTCGTGATCGCCTTTGGTGATCTTCTGGATGATGGTGCGATTCTCCTCGCTCTCCCCCCGGTAGTTCGAGCTGGGCGCGGCGTGCGTCAAGACAGTGCAGAACAGGTTTTTGAGCTTGGGCATGGCAATCCTCTGGATGTTCGAGGTCGGGGTCAGGACAATGCGGAGAGTGCGAGCAGCGTCAGGCTTCGGACTCGTTCGATCCCTTTGGGGTCCACAAGGGCCCGTGCGATCTCGAGGAACTTCTCCTCGCTCGCGTGGTGAGGCACCGAGCAGATTGCCGAGGTGAAGTAGGCGACGAAGTCCGCGCCCGTACGCGAACGGATGGCCAGAAACGCCTCTCGCCCGACCTTCTCCTTTTTCTCGCGGTAGTCCTTCTCCTGAGCAGGATTCCCCTGCACCTTGGACCACGAGAGGTCGTACTTTCGCTCGGCTTTGCCCAGGATGTAGGCCTGGACCCGCCGATAGATGAGGTGCTCCAGCGTGGACTCTGCGTCGGGGACATCTTCCTTCATCTCGACCTCCGTAAGCGCTGCCCTGCAATCGTGTTGAAAGCTCTGGTGACGGATCGTCATTTCATCCGGCGTAGTCGAACACAGACGAGCGAAGCCCCACCACCACGGCCTGCCGTCGAGCACGTTGATGATGCGCTGGCGACGAAAGACCGGACTCCAATAGCTCGCGCCGCGGACGCGCGCGTACTCGTCGTCCTGCTCTCGCTGCGGGACGACGCGGCTCATGCCACGCAGACGGACGTTGTTGCCGTCCTTTTCCACGTGAAAGACGTCGACGGCGCTCAGCCAAGGGCGTGTCGCGGTGGCACCTTGCTTCGAG
>PLIR01000113.1 GCA_003139415.1 Myxococcales bacterium
CCGCACGTCGACAAGCAGCGCGAGATCTTCCAGGCGCAGCTCAAAGAAGAGGGCAAGCCCGAGCAGGCGTGGCCGAAGATCCTCGACGGCAAGGTCGCCAAGTGGTTTACCGAGATTACCCTCCTCGGCCAGGACAACGTGTGGGACCCGCCCGCCGGCACGATCGACAAGCTTCGCCTCGAGCTCGGCAAGAAGCTCGGGGGCGAGGTGAAGATCCACGGCTTCGTGCGCTTCTCGCTCGGCGAGGGGATCGAGAAAGGGCCCGCGGAGGACTTCGCGGCCGAGGTCGCGAAGACGATCGGCGGCTAGGCCCACGTGGCTCTCTGCGCGGTCACCGTCGACCTCGACGAGATCCCCAACTACTACGCCATCCACGGCCTGCCCGAACCCGAGGGGCCGGCGCGGACGCTCGTCTACGACGTCGCGCTCGGCCGCCTCACCCGGCTGGCGCAGGGCCTCGATGTGCCGCTCACGCTGTTCGCGATCGGCAGCGATCTCGCTCGCCCCGAGTCGGCGGCGCGGCTTCGCGCGGCCCACCAGGCCGGCGCGGAGATCGCGAACCACTCCCTCGACCATCGATACGACCTGACGCGCCTCGGTCGCGTGGAGATCCGCCGCCAGGTCGAGGGGGGCGCGCGCGCGATCGAACGCGCCGTGGGCACGGCGCCCGTCGGCTTTCGCGCGCCCGGGTACACGATCACCGACGAGGTCTTCGAGGTGCTGACGGAGCTCGGCGTCGCGTACGACTCGTCGGTCTTCCCATGCCCGCCGTACTGGGCCGCGAAGGCGCTCGCGCTCTCCCTCATCGCCCTGCGAGGCAGGACGAGCCGCTCGATCCTCGATCGCCCGACGGTCCTCGCGTCACCGGTCGTTCCCTACCGCACCGGGCGGCCCTATTGGCGCAGGGGCCACGGGCTCCTCGAGATGCCGGTGACGGTGACGCGCTGGGCGCGCTTGCCGGCGCTCGGCACGTACCTCACGCTATTTGGGTCCGGGATGGCGCGGCGGCTCGCGCGGGCTTGCATCGGCCAGCCGCTCGTCAACATCGAGCTCCATGGCATCGACGTGCTCGACGCCGCCGACGGACTCGAAGACCTCCGCCCTCACCAGGTCGACGTGCGGGTCCTGCGAGAGGACAAGCTCCGCGCGCTGCGGGCGATCATCGACGAGCTGCGCAACGCGGGGCATGAGTTCGTGACGCTGAGCGATGCGGCGAAGAGGGTGGAGCAATAGCCTGAACGAGCGACGCGAACCTTGGAAGGGTCGTGGAGCACGCCCTTGGAGGTAAGCCTTGAAAGGTCGTGGTGCGCTCCTGGCCTCGGAAGGCGAGGCGCCGAGCGAGAGGGCGAACCTCTCGAGCCTCGGGAGCAACTCCTTCCNNCGCTAACCTCGGGGCGAAAGACGCACCCGCAAAGGAAAGAGGCCTTCCGACAGCCCGGAGAGAGGTATCTCTTTGGCGGACACGGGCGCCTCCGTCGCAGAGAGCTGCATCTTCTTGGCTGAGGGGAGCACCTTCCGATCTCGCGCGATCGCGGGCGTCGTCGTGCGGAGCGTTTCTCACGCACGCGCGGGGTCGAGAAGGTGACGGAAGCACGTCGTTGCGCCGCCTTCGCGCCTGCTTCCGGCCCGCTCGAGCGTTTCTCGACTTGGGATGCGCATCTCTCAAGCTCGAAGGTGCACGGGAAGGCAAGGCCCCACACCTTCTACGCACTTCCGCGCTCTCCGTGGGGTCCTTCGCTTCGCTCAGGATGACGGCAAANNTGACAGCAAACCTTGAGCTCATCTCGACGGTGCACTAGGGCGCCGGCGGCCTCGCGCAGCGGAAGCCTATCGTCGTACCTCGAAAGCCCGGGGTGTTTGGCTGGCGCTTGTACGTCACGCGCATATACGAAACACCGTCGTCGAAGTCGCCTCCGCGCTGCACCTGTTCGTCGGCCGAGGGTGAAAGATAAGCGCAGTCCACGCAGGGATCGGCGAACGTGGCGTCGTACGCGTCCAGCGTCCATTCATAGATATCTCCGACCAGATCGTACTGGCCCCAACGGCCAGCCCCCGTGGATGCGTATCCGACGGGCGCGATGTACGACGTCATGGGGCAACTAGGACTCGACGTCTGGCTCGGGTAGTAGCAGCCATAGATGGCGTACGCGCTTTCCGATCCGGGCGGCGTCGAACCCCATGGGTACTCGAGTTGATCGCTTCCGCCGGCCGCCGTGTACTCCCACTCCGCCTCGCTGGGCAGAAAGCCTCCGTCCCAGATACAGAACGCGTAGGCCTCGAACCAGGTGATGCAGTTGATCGGCAGGTTCTCCTGCGTCCCCGCTGTGGGCGTCCACGTGTATGCGGTGCCGGGACATTCGAGGTTCGCGTCGGTGGGCTGGACATCCGGCTGCCCCGAAGTCGGAGTTTGGTCGTTCCAGGCCGCACTCCAGCCGGGCTCGTAGCTGCCGGGGTCGGCGCTGTTGGCGAGACCCAAACCTCCGTTCAGATGGGTATGAATCCCGGACCCGGCTGGGGGGTAATACCCGCTTTTCCAGGCGTTCACGAATTGCCGGAATCGACCCACCGTCACGAGGTAGTTGTCCACGTTCAGGCTGCTGACGTACGCCGGGTCCGCCTCGCTCCCGCTCGTCGGGCCGGTGCCGTTGTTGGTGTATGTCCGGTAGAAGGTCGTCCCCGGGTTGGCGTCCGAGCCGCTGATCTCCAAGGTGCTGCAGCAATCTGCGGTGGACGAAGGATCGCAATTGCTCATGCCAGTGCCACCCGTCTGGCAGCTGGGGGGCTCGGCGGTGCACGCGCCCAAGTAGCAGAACGGCGTCGAGGTGGCGCAGGTCGCTGGCGCCGATGCAAAGTAGCAACCGTAGCTGTCCAGGTTGCAGGTCACATACGTCGTGCCGCCCTGCCACGGCGACACGCCGCCATTGCTGGATGAGCACATGTTCTCGCCCGCGGTGACGGTGACGGTGCAAGGAGCGGCATTGATGCAGGTGCACGTCGTGGATCCGCTCGGGCAGGTCATGTTCGAATCCGCGCATGAGGCGGCGGCTCCCCACTCCCAGCATCCGTCGCTCTGTTGCGTGCAAGTCTGGATCTCCCCGGTGTCACCGGCGCCGCACAGCGTCTGCCCGCTCGTGCATTCATTGCTGCAGGTGCAAGACGCAGCACCCGACGTTCCGGTGCACGTCATCAGCGGGTCCGTGCATGGCGCCGCGTTCCCCCACTCCCAGCAGTCGCCGCCGTCGCTGTCGCCGCCATCGCCCTGTTGCACGCAAGGCGCAATGCTCCCGCCGACGCACTCGAACTGGCCGGGCGCGCACTGGTTGTCGCATGTGCAAGAACCAGCTCCCGGGGGACCCATGCACGTCTGAAACGCCTCCGGGCATGCCGTGACCGTACCCCACTGCCAGCAAGGGCCCCCGTCGCCCTGCTGCACGCAAGATTCAAGGCCGCCGTCCACGCAAAGGCTCTGACCGGCGGAGCATTGATACTCGCACGCGCACGAGGCTGTCCCAGCTTCGGTCGAGCAGGACTGGAGCGGGTTGCCGCAAGGAAGGGACGGGCCATACGTCCAGCAGCCGCCGTCGAAAACGCAGCTCGCGACGCCCCCGTCGATGCACGCGGAAGTACCCTGCGTGCAGGTGTTGCAGCTCTCTTGCTCGCTCGCCTCCATCAACACCGTGACGTCCGGGCCGGCGTCCGAAGCCGCATCCGCGTTACCGCTTCCAACCGGCGGGGGCCCGCCATCGCCGAAGTACATCCCCCCCAGCTCGGTGCCCCCATCGAGAGATTGCCCAGGCGTGTAGTTCGTCGCCGGGGTGGGGATCACGCTCGACCCGCACATGCCGTTGCCCGGCTGACAGCTGGCCGCGTACTGGTCTGCGCCAGAGCCCTGGCAGGTCGGGATGGGGCCTTTGGGCGATTGGACTACGTCGCCCTTGCAGTCGCCGGAGAGCAACATCACGAGCAAGGCGATGCGGTCATTGGGCAATGGCACCTCGGCCACCCGTTGCACGACAGGGACGCCGCCCTGTGCGGCAGCGCCGCCCTGGTACGCAGTCACCGAGACGAGCGCCTGTTCGTCGGGGCTCTGGCCGGAGCCGATGGCGAAGGTGGCCGGGAACGGGTTCTGCGTCGATGGTTCCGGGTAATCTTTGTTGACGAGCTGGTTCCAGCCGCCATCAGCCAACTTCTCGCTCACTTGCAATGAGATATCGTTGAAGTCGGTGGGCGCCGAGAGGTTGTCGGTCGTGATGACCACCTCGATGCCGGTCTGGGGCGGGGCCTGGCTCGTCCCACACGCAGCCGCGAGCTCCATGACCGCGAGCAGGCTCGCGAGAACGACGAATATGCCCCACGTGCGGATGCCTCGCGGATTTCTCGTCGCCCCGCCCCGGCGGGCTGGTAATGCGATGGTCGTCATGGCGCCCTCGCGCATCGCACGCCGGTGATCGCGGCACGGTCGGCCGCGATTCCGGAGGATCGATTCCTGGGAGTCGTCAAATAGCTGGTGCCGTCTTCGAAGTCGGCGCCGCGGCGAGCTCTGTTCGTTGCGGATGCCGGCAAGTCCGCGCAATCCGTGCAGGGATCCACGTAGCTACTGTCGAATGCGTCGATGGCCCACCCCCAAAGGTTTCCGACCAGATCGAGCTGTCCCCATGCCCCCGCGCCCGAGGCCGCCGTTCCCACCGGAGCGATGTTCATGACACTCGAGCAAGTCGCGGAGCCCGCCTCGTCCGGGTAGTTGCAACCGAAGATGGCGTACTCGTTCGCGGTGCCGGGCGCCGTCGAGCCCCACGGGTACTCGAGCTGTTCATCGCCTCCGGCCGCGGCGTACGCCCACTGCGCTTCGCTGGGCAGAAAGCCGCCGTCCCAGATGCAGAA
>PLIR01000347.1 GCA_003139415.1 Myxococcales bacterium
CGCGGGCGCAGGCGCGGGCGCAGGCGCGGACGCGGGCGCGGGATTGGTGGCGGGGCGGGATCTGACGCCCTTGCTCATTGCGGGGCCGAGCATGACGGTGACGGTTCCTGCCGACATCATCACGGCGCACACCCCCGTCCAGGGGACGGCGCCGTACGGGCTCATCATCCTGTTCAACTTCGCCTGCGCGGGGCACCTCGAGTACACGCCGCCCGATCCGTCGAACGCCAATCCGCAGCAGATCCCCATCGGGTGCTTCGACGCCGCCGAGAACGCGCTCGGGCCGGACGACTTCGTCTTCGGATTCACCCGCATCTATGCGTCCGAGACGATCACCGACGTCAATCCGGTCATCACGCAGGTCGACGCGCCGGGCGGGCCGTTCGCGGTCGACGCCGGCACGACGTCCACCGTCACCGTGGCGATCTGCACCGACTCCACGGTGTCCAAGTGCCCGCACATCGCGGTCGGTCCCATCATCGCGCCGCCGGTCGCAGGCCGCGAGGTCTGGGCGGATTTCTTCTCGACGGCGGGGCAGTTCACCTCCGACGCGCGCCTGCTCTATGGCGCGACGACCGGGTCGGTCGGGGCTCCCTCGGCCACCGACGACGGCTTCGAGGCCCCGCCCGACGCGGGAGCACAGCTGATGTGGATGGTGGTCCACGACGACCACAACGGCGCCTCGTGGGTCACCGTCCCGCTCAACGTCCAGTGACGGTTTTGGCCGGGGTGAGGGGGCGCAGCGTTTCGATCGCCTCGAGCGCGATCTGTCCCGAGGCGAGGACGGCCTCGTCGTCGGGGTGGGCGGCGAGGTGGGCACGAACGCGAACGAACGATTCGAGGTAAACGCGCTCGCGCCCCAGACCGGGCGACGATCCGTCGCCTCCCCGGAACGCGCGCTCGGCCACGACGACCGCGTCGATGGCGTCGAGGCCGTGCGCGCGCCGGAGATCCCGCGCCACCTCCCCGAAGGTGGCCCCCGCGATCATCGTCTCGACGGCCCGGTGGCGGGCCGCGATCTGGCCACGGCGGCGAGCACCGAGCAGCCCTGCGCGCTCTTCGAGCAGCAGCGCACGGCCCTCCTGGTCGTCCACGCCGCGCGCCGTCCCGGCCTCGAAGAGGACGGAGCCCGCCCGGCGCGACTTCGCCCGAGGCTCGGCGTGTCCGTGAACCTCGTGCAGCACCGTGCGGACCGCGTCCTCCTCCGGGAGCAGTCGCCCGGTCGCGATGAGGATCGTCGTGTCTCCGATGGCGGCGAGCGGCGCGAGCGAGGGCGACGCGATGACGCGAAAGGGCAGCCGCAGGCGGCCCACGGCCTCGCGCATGCGCGAGAGAAGCGATCCGGGATCCGCGTCGTCGCTGGCGATGAGCCGCCCCGGCGCGACGGGCGGCGACTCGCGCATCCACTCGGCGCAGAGAGCGGACGCCGCGGCGACGACGGACGGGCGCGAGGGCCGGTATCGTTCTCGGGCGAGGATCGCGACCTCGCTCGTCCCCGCGCTGTCGCAGAGCGCCGCGTCAATCGACAGCTCGCGCAGGCGTGCCGAGAAGAGCGCACCGAGCGCCGTCGGGGCGCGTCCCCGGCCGAGAGCCCGCTCCGCCGCGTCGAGCGCCCGGCGCAACTCGCCGTGCTCCCCGCGAGCGTATGTCCAGCGCGGTACGGGACATCGATCCGCCTGCAGCTCGCGCGCGAGCCGCGCCCGCTCGCGATGCGCCTCGACGGGGGTGAGCGCCGCGAGGACCTTCACCCGGCGCGATGCGTCGAGCACCAAGCGCTGGACCGGTTCGGGGACCCCGTCCTCGAAGTCTTTCGGAATCGAGATGTGTGCAAGAGCCACAGGACCACCCAGCATAGATCGGCGCGGGCGGCTTGCGCTCGGCCCATCGCAC
This sequence comes from Myxococcales bacterium, assembly GCA_003139415.1. Lineage (GTDB taxonomy): Bacteria > Myxococcota_A > Polyangia > Polyangiales > Polyangiaceae > Palsa-1150. The sequence continues at coordinate 1,891 of PLIR01000347.1, forward strand.
GCGCTACCCGTCCCCAAGAGGCGCACCCGCATCCGCATGAAGAAGAACTACGTCCTCGACACCAACGTGCTCTTGCACGACCCCCAGGCCATCTTCCGGTTCGAGGACAACAACGTCATCATCCCGATTTACGCGATCGAGGAAGTCGATCAGTTCAAGCGGGAGGGCTCCGAACGGGGGCGAAACGCGCGCTCTACCGCGCGCCTGCTCGATGAGCTGCGCGAGCGCGGCGGGTCGCTGTCGAAGGGCGTCGCCCTCGAGTCGGGCGGCACGTTGCGGGTCGCCGTGCCCAGCAAGCGGCCCGCGCTGCCGAGCGCCATCGATCACAATGCGCTCGACCAGGCCATCTTGCAGACGGCGATGGACGTTCGGGAGAACGACGGCGGGCGCGCGACCGTGTTCGTCACGATGGACACCAACCTGCGCATCCGGGCCGACGCGCTCGGGATGGTCTCGCAGACGTACGAGAACCAGCGGGTCGAGTTCGACAGCCTGACGAGCGGGATCGTAGAGCTCGACGTCGAGGGCGACGTCATCGACGCGTTCTTCCGCGACGGCAAGGTCCCCATGGTCGACCCGCTCCCGGCGCCCAACACCTGCGTGCTCCTCCGCGACAGGTCGAACGTGTCGCACACCGCCCTTGGACGCTACGACGCCGCCAAGCGGACGATCGGCGCCCTGAGGGTGCCGCGCGAGGGCGTGATGAACGTGCGGCCGCGCAACAAGGAGCAGTCGTTCGCGCTCGACATCCTCCTCGACGAGTCGATCCGCATCGTGACCTTGGTCGGCAAGGCGGGCACGGGCAAGACGCTGCTCGCGCTTGCGGCCGGCCTCAAGCGGACGGTCGAGGACGGCATCTACACCCGCATCCTCGTCTCGCGCCCCGTCATGCCGCTCGGCCGGGACATCGGGTTTCTGCCGGGCGACGTCGACGAGAAGCTCAACCCCTGGATGCAGCCGATCTTCGACAACCTCGAATTTCTCTTCTCGTCGAGCGGCTCGCGCAAGGGCCCGCGAGCCTACGCGGAGCTCCTCGAGAGCGGACAGATCCAGGTGGAGCCGCTCACGTACATCCGTGGACGGTCGCTCCCCCAGCAATTCATCGTCGTCGACGAGGCGCAGAACCTGACGCCCCACGAGGTCAAGACGATCATCACCCGGTCGGGCGACGGGACCAAGATCGTGCTGACGGGCGACCCGGGCCAGATCGACAACCCGTACGTCGACAGCTCCTCGAACGGCCTGACGATCGCCGCCGAGCGATTCCGCGGCGAGAAGCTCGCCGCCCACATCGTGCTCGCCAAAGGCGAACGCAGCGACCTCGCCGAGCTGGCGGCCAACCTGCTCTGAGGTCCACCTTTTCGTAACGCTCACTTCGGGCGCAATCGGGAACTGAAATCCGTTGGGGAGCTCGAGGGAGCGGAAGGGGAGCGGAGGTCGCTCCCCTCGACCGTGACTGATATGGAACCGAGTAGGTATCCGTCACACAAGCCTTGCGGGGGCGACCACGCTTCCGTCCTCGTTGCACCGGTGGCGGGGGTACTCTAGGAGAAGTCCGTCTGTAGCAGCCGCGGGGCGGCCTCTACGGCGGATGACTCATGGAACGTGGAGGGCCCGGGGGGTCCGGACGCGATGCCGACGACGGAAGCCATCAGGAAAGTCTCTCCGAGCCCGTTGCCCGGCGCGCCCGAGGACTGGAAGGGCACGGCGCGCTACCAGATCGTCAGCTGCATCGGCAGGGGCGGCATGGGGGTCGTGTACGAGGCGTTCGCCCGCGAGCGCCAGCAGCGCGTCGCTCTCAAGACCCTACTGAAATCCAGCCCGGCAGCCCTATACCTCTTCAAGCAAGAGTTCCGGACGCTTGCGGACGTCCACCATCGCAACCTGGTCACGCTCTACGAGCTCGTCGCCACCGACGACGATCACGTGTTTTTCACGATGGAGCTGGTCTCCGGCACCGATTTCTTGCGCCACGTGCAGCGGCCGGGGACGCGCCCCGACGTGTCCGGGCAGATCGTGGACGAGGAGCCTACGCGCCACGAGCAGCGCTCCGGGGTGCAAGTGGGTTCGACGTCGGCGCCGGCGCCTCGGCCCACCGCCCCGAAGGCCACGCCCGCCGACGTCGACCGGCTGCGGGCCGCCCTGCGCCAGCTCGTCCAGGGTGTGATGGCGCTGCACGCGGCCGGCAAGCTGCACCGAGACATCAAGCCGTCCAACGTCCGGGTCGCCACCGACGGGCGGGTGGTCTTGCTCGACTTCGGCGTCGCCACCGAGCTGTCGCGCGTCGTCGACGAGAACCTCCTCGAGGAAGGCGAGATGGTGGGCACCGCCCGGTACATGGCGCCCGAACAGGCCGTCAACGAGGGGTCTACGCCCGCCTGCGACTGGTACAGCGTCGGGGTCATCCTCTACGAGGCCCTCGTCGGGTCGCCGCCCTTCGTGGGATCGGCGTTCGACGTCCTCAAGATGAAGAGCATGCTCGACCCGCCGCCGCCGTCCGAGTGTGTCGAGGGCGTGCCTGAGGATCTCGACGCCCTCTGCACCGCCCTGCTGCAGCGCGAGCCGGAGCAGCGGCCCAGCGGCTCGGAGATCCTGCACCGGCTCGGCGCGACGCAAAGCGTGCGCCCGCTGCCGACGCCCGTCCCCCCCGCCGACACGACGCCGGCATTGGTGGGCCGCGAGAGCCACCTCGCGGCGCTGCGAGCGGCATTCGACGACACGCGCAAGGGCCGGTCGGTCACGGTGCGCGTGTTCGGTCAGGCTGGGATGGGCAAGTCGAGCGTCGTCCAGCATTTCCTCGACGATCTGGTCGGCAAGGGCGAGGCGGTCGTCTTGCGCGGGCGCGCGTACGAGCGCGAGTCGGTGCCCTACAAGGCGGTCGACAGCGTGGTCGACGCGCTCAGCCGCCATCTGATGCGGCTGACCGATCGGGAGGACGTCGTCACGCTCCCTCCCGACCTGTGGACTCTGGCCCGCCTGTTCCCCGTCCTGCGGCGCGTCCCCAGCATCGGGAGCGTCGAGGAGGAGGTCGTCGCCGATCCGAGCCGCGTGCGCCGTCGCGCCTTCCGCGCTCTGCGCGAGCTGCTCGAGTCGCTGTCGAAGCGCCACCCCCTCGTCATCTTCGTCGACGGCGTGCAATGGGGCGATGCCGACAGCGCCGCGCTGCTGCTCGAACTCATCCGACCCCCGCGCGCGCCGCCGCTGCTCTTCGTCCTCGCGTACCGCGACGAGGGGGCCGAGGGGAGTTCGTTCCTCAACGAGACGCGGGCGCGCTGGCCGGCGGCCGCGGAGGTGCGCGAGCTCTCCGTCGGGCCGCTCGATCCGGCGGACGCCCAGAGCCTCGCGCTCTCGCTCCTCGGCGGCGACGACCCGAACACCCTCCTGACGGCGCAGGCGATCGCGTCCGAGTCGAGCGGAAGCCCGTTCCTCATCGAGGAGCTCGCGCGCAGCGTCAGCGGTCCTCACCGGGTGGCCCGGTCGGAGGACACCTCGCCCGGGATCGCGCAGGTGAAGCTCGAGCAGATGGTCAAAGTCCGTCTGGCCCGCCTGCCGGAGGGTGCGCGGCGGCTGGTGCACGTCGTGGCGGTGGCGGGCCGACCGCTGCCGGTCTCGGTCGCGGCGGACGCGGCCGGAGTCCATGATGCCGTGGAGGAGGTCATCGGCCTGGTGCGCGGGAGGCGCTTCGTGCGCACCGGGATCCGCGACGGGCGCGAGGTGGTCGAGACGATCCACGACCGTATCCGCGAAATGATCGTCGCCCAGCTTTCGGCGAAGGCCGTCCGCGACCACCATCGGCAGCTCGCCGGCGTCCTCGAGGCGACCGCGGATTCCGATCCGGAGGCCGTGGCGGCGCACCTGCTCGCGGCCGGCGAGCGCCAGCGTTCCGCGCACTACGCCCAGCTCGCCGCCGAGAAGGCCGTGACGAAGCTGGCCTTCGATCGCGCCATCCACCTCTATCGCCTGACGCTCGATACCGTCCGCCCGACGAGCTCCGAGGCCCAGCGCCTGCGCATCCGGCTCGCCGAGGTCCTCGGGTTCGCCGGTCGCGGCACCGAGGCCGCCCGGGCGTATCTCACCGCCGGCGAGTTCGCGACGGACAGCGACCGGGTCGAGCTCGAACGCGCCGCGGCCGAGCACCTGCTGACTTCCGGCCGCATCGACGAGGGGACGGTCGTCCTGCACCGCGTCCTCGCGGCCCTCGGCACGAAGGCGCCGAAGTCGGCGGCGAGCGCGCTCCTGTGGCTCGGCATCTACCGCGTCTGCCTCTTTTTCATGGGGCTCCGGTTCGTCGAGCGTTCTCCGGGGGAGGTCCGTCACGCGGATCGGGTTCGGATCGACGCCTTCTACTCGGTCAGCCTCGGCTTCGCGCTCGTCGATACCGTGCTCGGGGCGTGCATGCAGGCGCGCCACCTGATGCTCGCGCTCCGGGCGGGCGACATCTCGCAGATCGTCCGGGCCGTGAGCCTCGAAGCGACCAACCTCGCGAGCACCGGGGGCACCGAGACGAAGCGACAGCGCGCGCTCTTCGAGATGGCCCGGACGCTCGCAGAACGCTCGGGCGACGTGGACGGCAAGGCGTTCGTGGCCGGCTCGCACGGGATCGCCATGTTCTTGCGCGGCAAGTTCGGGCCGGCGCGCGAGCTGCTCGACGAGGCGTATACGCACCTGTCCGGCCAGCGCCGCGGCGGTTGGCAGACAAACGCGGAGCTCTTCGGCGTCGAGGCGCTCAGCCTCACGGGCAAGCTCCACGAGGCGTCGACACGTTACCATCGGCTCTTGCTCGAGGCCGAAGAGCGCGGAGACCTGTACTCGCTCGTCAATCTCCGGACGAGGACGGCGGTAGCCCTCTCGCTCGCAGCCGACGACCCGGACGGTGCGCGCAAGGCCCTGCAGGAGTCGATCTCGAAGTGGTCGCAGAAGGGCTACCTCGTCCAGCACTGGCAGACGATGCACTACGAGAGCGAGATCGAGCTCCACGTCGGCAACGGCGCGCGTGCCTACGAGCGCGTGCGACGCGACAGCCACGCGCTGCGCAAGAGCATCCTTCTCCGCGTGCACGTGATCCGCGTGTTCACGGCGTACCTGCGGGGACGCTGTGCCATCGCGTCCATCGCCGCGGCGCCGGCGCTGAGGCGCGCGCGGATCGCGGAGGCTCGAAGCGTCGCGAACGAGCTCGAGCGAGAACGCAATGCTCCGTGGGCGCACGCGCTCGGCGCGATCGTGCGGGCGAGCGCGGCGAGCGAGGCCGGGGATCGGGTGGGGTCGGTCGTGGCGCTGCGCGAGGCACTCGAGCTCTGTCGGAGCGCAGACCTCTCCCTGCATGCGTCGGCTGTGCGCGTTCAGCTTGGCACGTCGGTGGGGGGCGACGAGGGCGCTGCGCTGGTCGAGCAAGGGACCGAAGCCCTGGCGGCCGAGGGGGTGCGCGTTCCCCAGCGCCTCGCCGACCGGCTTGTCCCGGGAAGCTGGCGATGGGTAGGCGCGTCCAGGGTGCCGAGCGCGACGTGAGACCGGCTGGACCGCGGTGCTACATTGGTCCGCGGAAATGGGATTGCTGCAAGACTCGGCGTCGACGGCGGAGCGTCCGTCGCGGACGTGGGCGAGGGATCTGGTCGGCGCGATCACGCTCGTCGAAGGCGCTGTCTCGCAGCACGTCCTGACGGCGGTCGACTCGGCGACGCCACGGGCGCACAACGTCTTCGGCGAGGCCGTCGCGTGCGAACGGAGCAACGACGTCGTGGCGCTCGTGCGTCGATGCGCGGAGCTCGCGCAGGCTGGCGAGCGGGTCGCCCTCATCGCCCGCGCCGCCGACCTGGCCGCGGCGCGCAGCGAGCTCGCCGTCATCGCGGCGCAGCGGCTCGCCGTCGTCGTTCATGCCGTCGCGGGGCTCGGCGCCCGAGGGGCTCCTGCGGCCGTCGTGGGCCTGGCTCCGGCCTTCGCGCTCGATGATCTCCCGTGGGGGATGCTCCTCGCCGCGGGCGTCGCGGACGCGATCGACCTGGCCCTCGTCGCGCGGCGCGCCGCCGAGGACAGCGGGTGCCCGTTCTTCGTCGTGCACGAGCAGCGTGACGCCAGCGACTTCGAGCCCGTCACCGCGCCTCTCCCCGAGCTGTGCGAGGCCTTCATTGGCCCGGCGTCCGGCCGCGTGCATCGCGCCACGAGCCCGACCGAGACCGCACCGACCGTGGGAACCGCCGCCGACCGCGCGTTCGCCGAGCGCGTACCGTTCGCGCTGTCGAGTGCGATGCGCGAGCTCCAGGCCCTGACGGGCCGCCACCACGACGTCATCGAACGGGCCCCGGCTGCCGACGCCCAGGTGGTCCTCGTCGGCGCCGGCGCGCTCGGCGACTCGCTGCTGCGCGAAGTCGACCGGCTGCGCGCACACGACCACGACGTCGCCGCCGTGCGCGTCGTGGCGTGGCGGCCCTTCCCCGCGCCGCGTCTCGTGAAGACGCTGGGGCGCGCGCTCGCCGTGACGGTCATGGAGCGCGTCGATCGGCCATTGGCGACCGGTGGCCCGCTGTCGGTGCAGCTGAAGGCGGCCTTCGCCGACGCGATGACGTGGGCCCCGGACTATCCGGGAGTCGGGCGCATTCCCCGCATGGTCACCGGGTACGTCGAACCGGAGCGCGAGGTCGACTCCACCGACCTCGACGCCATCGTCCACAATGTGCTCGCCAACGAGCGGGGCAAGCGCGCCTTCGTCCTCGGCGGTGACGACGCGCGAGCCCTCTGGACGCCCGCATGGTCGCCGCCCGCCACGCGCGATACGGGCGACGTCTTCGCCATGCGGGGGATCGCTGCCCGGCGCGAGGTGGCCGTCGCCGCCGCCGAGCTGTGCGCTGCCGTTCTCGCATCTGCGCTGGGCGTGCGGACGCGCGGCGTCGTGCGTGGCCTGGGGGCCGACGAAGGCGAGGGCGTCGCGTTCGATCTCATCGCGTCCCGCCATCGCCCACGCGGCGGCCACGCACCCCACGCCGTCGACGTCGTCGCGGTCGACGACACGGCGATCCTCAGCCGCGGCAACGTCCTCGCCCGCCTGGCCCCGGGCGGGTGGCTCGCCGTGCCGACCGAACAGCGCGCGGCCGACGCCCTTTGGGCGGAGGTACCGCCGTGGGTCAAGGCCACGGTGTTCGAGCGGGGGGCCCGCGTCATTGGATGGTTCCCGGCCGTCGACGAAGATCCGTGGGTTACTGCCGCCGCGTTCGCGGGCATCGCGCTCGCCGCGCTGGCGGCCGAGCCCAGTGCGCCGCTGCCCGGGCGCGAGCCGCAGCACGGACCCCTCTGGAGCAGCGCGTCAGCCGACGGAACCGTCGTCGCCCGCGAGGTCGCCGCAGCCCTCCTGACGGCGCTCGAGGGGGTGGTCGCCACCGAGAAAACGGCAAGCATCGCAGCCCGCGGAGGCAGCGCCGCGCGCGCGGCCTTCGAGAAGTATGTCGAAGTGCCGCGCGCCGCGATCGAGCGGGAAGACGACGGGGTGCGAATCGGTCGCCGTGACGTGCGGGTCTCTCGCCCGCCCACATGACTTTGCCCACGCGCGCGTGGTATGTTTCATGATGCACTCCATGCCCGAAGTGCGTTCGGCAGCGATTGTGCTCGCGACTGCAATCACGGCAGGGAGCGTTCTTGCGCGCCGCGCCGAGGCCGTCCCCCTCGCCCCGCCCGGCAGGGAAGACGTTGCGGGCGCGGCCTCGCCCGCGGTCGCGGCGCCGGCGATCTCCTCGGTCGTGCGCGACGACGAGGAGCATATGGATCGCGACGACGCCCGCGGGGGTGAGGGGACCAATCCGTACGAGGAGGCGTCGCCCCCTGCACGCGCGGCGCCGACACGCACCACGGTGCCGCTGCGTGACGGGATGTTGAGGCTTCCTGGCGGCCGGTTCGTCATGGGATCTGCGAGCGCCTGGGCCCCCGTCAACGAACGGCCCGCGCATTCCACGACGGTCACTTCCTTCTGGATCGATCGCACCGAGGTCACCGTCGGCGCGTACCGCGCCTGCGTCGACGCTGGGGCCTGCGCCCGGCCGGAGCGGGCGAGCGCGAGCTGCACGTTCGACGGCGACGACTCCGAGCTGCCCGTGTCGTGCGTCCACTGGCATGACGCAGACGACTATTGCCGGTTCGCCGGCAAGCGCCTCCCCTCCGAAGCCGAGTGGGAGTACGCCGCGCGCGGCCCGTATGCCCTGCCGTTCCCGTGGGGCAACGCGCCCACGTGCAACAACGCCGTCGTTCTCCTCAACGTGCAGTCGGGCAAGGGCTGCGCGCCGCACCCCGCCCGGGTCGGCACGCACCCCGCCGGCGCGAGCATGTTCGGGGTCCAGGACATGAGCGGCAACGTCGAAGAGTGGACGTCGGACTGGTACGCCGAGCTCGAGGGGCCCAGCCCGCGGGCGGGCGTGGCGCACGTCCTTCGCGGCGGAGGCTGGCTCTCCACCGCGGCCATGAGCCGGACGACGTCCCGCGACTGGGGCTCCGCCCTCGAGGCGGGCCCCAACGTCGGCATGCGCTGCGCCCGAGATGGAGAACAAGGGCCATAACCGCGCGATCCCTTCGNNCGGTCGGGGGTCGTCAACGTACGCGAGTACGTTTCCTCGCCCCGCCCGCGAACTCGCTCGGTCTCGCGCGGTTCTGGCCCTCGTTCTCTTCAGGCCGTCTTGGTTGACGGGCGTGGCGGCAGGGACTATCCCCCGCCGCGGTGACGAACGACCTGCTCCTCGCTCAGAACGTACCCCCCAAGGCCGGCGTGCCCGGGACGGTACAAGACTCGGCGCCCGTGGCCTCCGGCAGCGCTGCGCCCCAGTCGCCGCTCGCGGGGTTCATGCCGATCCTGATGATGCTGGTCATCTTCGTCCCCTTCTTCCTGCTGATGTCGCGGCGGCAGAAGAAGGAGACGCAGGCTCGGGCCTCGCTGAAGAAGGGCGACCGGGTGATGACGAACGCGGGTCTCATCGGCGAGCTCGTCGAGATGGACGACCGCATCGCCAAGGTTAAGATCTCTCCCAGCGTCACGGTGCAGATCGTCGCGAACACCGTGTCCCCCTTCACGGAGCCGGCCCCCTCGAAGGAGCTGAAGGAAGCCAAGCCCGCTTCGGACAAGAAATAGCCGGGCGCTCTTAGCCGGAACGCGACATGCCCAAGAAGAACGTTCTCGCGCTCTTGAGCGCCGTGCTCACCGTGGTCTTGGCCGGGGTGGCCATATGGTCGCACGGTGAGCCGCTGCCCGTCCTCGGGGCGACCGTCGCGGCCCTCGCGGCGGTCACGTGGGGGGTCAAGCCATCGCCCCGGCGAAACACCCTCTGGATGCTGACCATCGCGGTCGGCTCGGCGGTGCTCTTCTTCTACTACGACAACTTCTGGGGGCTCTTCTCGGCCGGCCTCGCGTTCGTCTGGCTCGTCTTCGGCCTCCTGCCAACGATGGATCCAGGCTGGCGGCTGCGGCTCGGGTTCGTGGTCGCCGTGTTCGTGGGCGGCGCCATCCTGCTCTGGCCGACGCTCGACGGCGTCTTGCCGACGGCCGAGTCGGCGGCCGAAGGCTCGGGTCCAACGCGCGCGCTTCGCGCCATCGGCCAGCACCTGCACTGCCCGCCGTACATCAAGGACCGCGTCGCCTTCGCCATCGCGCCAGGGCTCGACCTCAGCGGCGGACTACGCCTCGTCTACACCGTCGAGGTCGAGGAAGCGATCCGCGACAAGCGCGACAACTTCGCCGACGAGATGCGCCTGCAGCTCGCGACGCTGCTCGGAGTGCGCTCGGGCGAGGGGCGCCTGACGCACGACGATCTCCCCAAGCTCGAGGCGCGCGTGCACGTCTCTCAGCCGGAGTCGGCCATCATCCGCCTCAAGTTCAAAGACAAGGCGGACCGGGCCAAGCTCGACGACCGGTTCACGAAGAGCTTTCTCGCCGAGCTCTCCGAGACGCAGGGGCCGGCCGACGACGAGGTCACCTTCAAGATCCGCGGCGACATCGAGTCGCAGATCCGCGAGCGCGCCGTGGCGCAGGCCAAGGACACCGTGTCACGTCGCGTCGACGAGCTCGGCCTGCGCGAGGCCTCGGTGACGACGCGCGACGAGGACATCATCGTCGAGGTCCCCGGCAGCGATCAGCAGAGCTTCCGCGACATCAAGGACACCATCCGGCGCACCGCGCGGCTCGAGTTCAAGATGGTCGACGACGCCGGAAGCGAGAAGGTCTTCGGACCGCCCGCCGTCAAGGACGAAGACCTGCCCGAGGGTGAGGGCCTCGCCCTGTACGAGGAGACCGCGCCCGACGGGCTCGACGGGTCCAGCCACCGCAAGTCGGCGCGTGCCCGCTTCGCGCGGATCTCCTGCCAGCCGCCCAAGTACTCGAACGAGTCGCTCGCGGAGTGCCTCACGCGGTTCAGGGCCTGGACGAAGACGATCAGCATCCCCGACGACCACGTCGTCGGCTTCGAGCCGGTGACCGAGCCCGTCGAGAACTCCGAGCCCCTTCAGTTCAAGCAGGTCGGCTGGAGGACTTTGTACCTCTACTCGCGCGCCGAGCTGACGGGCGACTACATCACCGACGCGACGACGACGACCGATCAGCAGAACTTCGGCCAGTACCAGGTCCTGCTCTCGTTCTCGCCCGCTGGGGCCGACCGGTTCGAGGAGGTCACGGGCGCGAACGTGAACCGACGCTTCGCCATCATCCTCGACGCCACGGTCGATTCGGCCCCCGTCATCCGGCAGAAGATCGGCGGCGGCAAGGCGACGATCACGATGGGCGCTGGCGACCAAGAGAAGCAGCTCCACGACGCGCGCAAGCTCGAACTGGTGCTCCGGTCGGGGGCGCTGCCGGCGCCGATCAGCCCGAGCTCCGAGTCGGTCATCGGGCCGTCGCTCGGCAGGGACGCTATCTCCGAGTCGCTCAAGGGCGGCCTCCTCGGCGCCACCGCCGTGCTCCTCTTCATGCTCGCGTACTACCGCAAGTCGGGCCTCGTGGCCGACGTCGCGGTGCTCTTCAATCTGATGCTCCAGCTCGCGGTGCTCGCGACGTTCGGGGCGACGATGACGCTGCCGGGGCTTGCCGGCCTGGCCCTCACCATCGGCATGAGCGTCGACGCGAACGTCCTCATCAACGAGCGCATCCGCGAGGAGCTGCGGGGCGGCAAGAGCGTGCGCGCCGCGGTCGACGCGGGCTACTCGCGCGCCTGGCCGTCGATCATCGACGGACACGCGACGGTCGCCATCTCCGGCATCATCCTCATGCAGTACGGAAGCGGCCCGGTGAAGGGCTTCGCGGTGACCCTCTTCATCGGCATCCTCTGCAGCCTCTTCACGGGGTTCTTCTGCACGCGCGCCGCCTTCGACTGGTGGGTGCGCGGGGACAAGGTCAAGCGCCTGAGCGTCGGGGCGGAGTTCTGACATGGAGTTCTTCAAGCCGGGCCGCACCTTCGACTTCATGGGCCAGCGCGGGTTCTGGATCCCGCTGAGCTTCATCCTGGTCGCCATCTCCGTCGTCCTCTGCTTTTACCCGGGCCCCAACTACGGCACGGATTTCCGCGGGGGCACGGAGGTCGAGATGGCGTTCGGCGCGCCCATCGACCCGTCGAAGGTCCGCAGCGCAGTGGAGTCGGCTGGCTTCCAGACGCCAGACGTCGTGCAGGTGGTCGACGCGAACAAGCCGTATCACTTCCTCATCCGCGTCCAGGACGTGAGCGCGATCTCGGAGGACGAGAAGGCCGCCCTGCGCGTCGCGCTCTGCTACGTCGAAGACCCGCGCTCCCCCCTCACCGACCCGGTCAAGTGCCCGGAGAACGCCCGGGCGACCGAGGTGAAGTTCAGCGCCGGCGGCGACAAGGTCAGCACCCGCTACGACTCCGAAGCGAACCTCGACGTCATCAAGGACCAGGTCCGCTCGGTCCCCGGCGTGTCGCTCCGCGCGAGCGCCACGAACCCGCAGGTCTTGAACCCGCGCGATCACCGCGTGGAGATCCAGCTCCTCGGCAAGGGCGACCAGCTCGTCGAGCGGTTGCGCGACAAGCTCGGGGCCGAGGCCGTGCCCCCCGACGCTGCCCTTCGCGTCGAGTGGGTGGGCCCCAAGGCGGGCAAGCAGCTGCGCGACAGCGCCCGCAACGCCGTCGCGATCGCGATCGTCTGCATCATGCTCTACCTGGTGTTCCGCTTCGACCTCCGGTTCGCGCCCGGGGTCATCGTGGCGTGCGTCCACGACGCGATGGTCGTCATCGGCGTCTTTATCATCCTGCACAAGGAGATCACGCTCTCCACGATCGCCGCCGTGCTCACGGTGGTCGGCTACTCGATGAACGACACCGTCGTCGTCTACGACCGTATCCGCGAGAATCTCGGCCGGTACCGCGGCAAATCGTTCGCCCAGATCATCAACCTCAGCGTCAGCGAGACGCTGTCTCGCACGATCTTGACGAGCGGCGCCACGATGCTGAGCTTTCTCGCCTTTTTCATCTACGGTACGAGCGTCATCAAGGACTTCATGCTGGCGCTCCTCGTCGGCATCGTGGCGGGGACGTACTCGAGCATCTACGTCGCCGCGCCGCTGACGGAGTGGATCGACAAGCGCATGGCCACGCGAAGCGACGCTAAAAAAAAAGTCCTTGAGCATTCCGGTCCCCGCGTGACTGCTCCCGGTTGACGCGTTCCTCATTGACGCCCGAGGCCACGGCTGCTGCTCTCCGTCGCCATGTTCCAGCTGCCTCCGCGTGCCGGTCCGGATGCGGTGGAGCTGGCGCGTAAGCTCGGGCTGACGCCCACCGCGGCGACCGTGTTGCTCGCGCGCGGCCTGCGCGACGCCGAGGCGAGCACGAAGTTTCTCGACCCGCGGCTCGCGGATCTCACCCCACCGGGGAGCATGAAGGACCGGAGCCTGGCCGTGGGGCGCATCGCCCGCGCGGTCAAGGCCGGGGAGCGCGTCTGCGTCTTCGGGGACTACGACGCCGACGGGGTGACGGCGGCGGCGCTGATGACCGGCGTGCTCCGTGCCCTCGGCGCGCAGGTCGTCACGCTGCTCGCGGATCGGTTCGACGGGGGCTACGGCCTGTCCGATCGGGCGCTGGAGCGCGTCCTCGAGACCGGCGCCACGGTCCTCGTCACGTGCGATTGCGGATCGACGGATCACGAGCGGCTCGAGCGCGCGCGCCGGGCCGGGGTCGACGCCGTCGTCATCGACCATCACCGTGTCCCCGCCGAGCCGCTGCCTGCGTTTGCGTTCCTCAATCCCCATCGGCCCGAGTGCGGCTTCGGGTACAAGGGCCTCGCATCGGTCGGCCTCGCCCTGTCCGTCAGCGCCGGGGTGCGGGCGGAGCTCGGCGTGAACCTCGACATGCGCCCGTGGCTCGACCTCGTCGCCATCGGCACCATTGGCGACGTCGCGCCGCTCGACGGAGACAACCGGGCTCTCGTCCGGGCGGGACTCGCCATCGCATCGCGCGGCACCCGCCCGGGGACGAGGGCGCTCGCGGAGATCGCGGGCTTCTCGGCCTCCTCGTTGACGGGCGAAGACGTGTCCTTCCGCCTCGCCCCGCGCATCAACGCGCCCGGCCGGCTCGGCAAGCCGGACCTCGCGCTCGAGCTCCTGCTCGCGACGAGCGACGCCGACGCGCGCCGCATCGCCGCCGACGTGGAGGTCGCGTGCACGAAGCGCAAGGAGGTCGAACGCGCCGTCGTGGCCGATGCCGTCGCGATGCTCTCCGACCCAGCGCTCGCGTCGCTCCCGGCCATCGTCCTGGCGCGGGAAGGCTGGCACCCGGGCGTCGTCGGCATCGTGGCCGGGCGCCTCGCGTCGCGCTTTCGCAAGCCCACCATCATCATTGCCCTGGATGGCGCGCGCGGCAGGGGCTCGGCGCGCTGCCCCGCGGGCTTCTCCGTCTACGATGCCCTCGAGTCCGCGCGGGCCGAGCTCATTGCGTTCGGCGGACACCACGCGGCCGCGGGCGTCGAGATCGCGGCCGACCGCGTCGACGCCTTCCGCGACCAGTTCTGCCAGGCGTGCCTCCAGGCAGGCGTCCCCGACGCCGGACCCCGGGTGGACGCCGACGCGATTCTCGAGCCCGGCGATCGGCCCGAGCGCGTCGCGCGCGACCTCGAGCGGTTCGAGCCGTGCGGGCAAGCCAACGCCCCGCCCCGCATCGCGATCGAGCGCGCCAGGGTGCTCGAGTCGCGCGAGCTCACGGGCGGCCACATGCGCCTCTCGATCGACGTCGGCGGGGTCCGCGTCTCGTGTTTTGGCGCCGAAATGGGTGGCCTCTTGGCGGGCCTCGGCTCGCACGTCCGGGCGATGGGCTCTTTGCGCCGTGACGCGTGGCGGGGAGGGGATGCGGCCGAGATGCGCCTCGCGGCGGTCGAACCGGCCTGATCTCGCCAGCCGTCGAGGCCGCGCTATCCTGACGATATCGTGTCAGGCAGTGAGGTCGCCGTCGGCGAGCCGATCGTCCGCTTCGTGGACGTATTCAAGAGCTTCGGGCCGAAGGTGATTTATTCGGGGCTCAACCTCGAGCTGCGCCGCGGCGAGACGCTGACCGTCATGGGCGCGTCGGGCTCGGGCAAGAGCGTCCTGCTCAAGATGCTGATCGGCCTGCTCCGCGCCGACTCCGGAGAGATCCTCTTTTACGGCGACGACATCTGCAAGATGACGGACGACGCGCTCACCGAGGTGCGGCGCCGGATCGCCTACCTCTTCCAGGGCGGCGCGCTCTTCGACTCGCTCAGCGTGGGCGAGAACGTCGCCTACGGCCTGCGCGAGCAGTTCTGGGACAAGCTCTCCCATGCCGAGATCGACGCGCGGGTCGCCCAGGCGCTCGAGCTCGTCGCCCTGCCGGGCATCCAGGACATGCGCCCGAGCGACCTGTCGGGCGGCATGAAGAAGCGCGTCGGCCTCGCGAGGACGCTCGCCCTGCACCCCGAAGTCATCCTCTACGACGAGCCGACGACGGGCCTCGATCCCATCAACACGGCGCGCATCAACCACCTCATCCTGGCCATTCAGCGCACGCTCAAGGTGACGAGCGTGGTCGTGACCCACGACATGGGCACGGCCTTCAGCGTGTCCGACCGCCTCGCCATGATCGGCAAAGGCAAGATCCTCCTTGCCGGCACGAAGGAGGAGTTTCGCGCGACGAAGAGCACGACCGTACGAAACTTCATCGAGGGCATCGCTCCGCAGAGCGAGGACGTTGCATCTCTTCTTTCTTCCTCTTGAATGCGAGAGTGCAGACATGACGCGCGAGCTCAAGGTCGGTGTCTTCGTGGTCTTCGGGCTCGCCTTGACGCTGGTGGCCGTCTTCATCGTCGGCGAGACACGGCGCCTCTGGGAGCCCAAGGTCGACTATCGGGCGGGGTTCGACGACGTCGCGGGCCTCAAGCCGGGCGCCCCCGTGCGCATGGGCGGCTTCGACATCGGCGCCGTGACCGACGTCGGCCATGACGGCAGCGCGAACGACGCCCGCATCTACGTGAAGATGGCGATCGTGAAGAGCGAGTCGGCGCGAGTTCGGGCCGACAGCGTCGCGCACATCGTGGGCAAGGGCCTCCTCGGCGACAAGATGGTCGAAGTGACGCAAGGCTCCGCCGAGACGGCGCCGCTGCCTGCCAACGCGCTCATCCACTCCGAGGACCCGAGCGACGTGTTCGCCGCCGCGAACAAGGTCGCCGAGGCGACGGAGAAGGCCGTCGAGAACCTCGCCCCGCTGGCGCAGGCGCTCGGCGACCCCAAGTTCGCGAACGACATCAAGGGCACCATGTCGGACGTGCACTCGCTGCTCGACGCCCTCGTCCACAACGACAGCACGATGCACCGGCTGCTCTACGACCACAAAGAAGCCGAAGAGGTCGACGAGCTCCTCGCGAGCGCGTCCCGCACGACAGCGCGCCTCGACACCGTCCTGGCCGAGGTCGAGGATTTGACGGTCCACATCAAAGAGGGCCCGGGGATCGCCCACGCGCTCATCTACGACGGCGAGATCTCCAAGAACGCGGCGGGGTCGATCGCCGAGATCCACGAAGACCTGAAGGCGGTGCGCGAGGGCAACGGGATCGCGCATGCTGTGCTCTACGGCGACACGTCGTCGCAGCACGTGATGTCGAACCTGAACACGATGAGCGACGACCTTCGCGTCATCGTGGGCAACATGCGGGAGGGGAAGGGGACGCTCGGCGCGCTGCTGGTGGACCCGACGGTGTACGAGGACATCAAGGGGGTGGTCGGGAATGTCGAGCGGAATGAGGTGCTAAGGGCGCTCGTGAGGTACTCGATTCGGGCGGACGAGAAGAAGTAGGGGCGGGCC
>PLIR01000010.1 GCA_003139415.1 Myxococcales bacterium
GATGACGTTCTCCTTGAGGCCGCGCAGGTAGTCGATCTTGCCCGAGACAGCCGCCTCGGTGAGCACCTTCGTAGTCTCCTGGAACGAGCTCGCGCTGATGAACGACTCGGTCGAGAGGCTCGCCTTCGTGATGCCGAGCAGCAGCGCCTCGGCCACGGCGGGCCTGCCGCCGCGCTCGATGATGCGCTGGTTCTCGCGTTCGAAGATGTGCTTCTCGGCCTGCTCGTCGATGAGGAAATTCGTGTCGCCCACGTCCTTGATGCGGACGCGCCGCAGCATCTGGCGGACGATGACCTCGATGTGCTTGTCGTTGATGGCGACGCCCTGCAGGCGGTAGACCTGCTGGATCTCGTTCACGAGATACGCCGCCAGCTCCTTTTCGCCCTTGACGCGCAGGATGTCGTGCGGATTCGCCGGCCCATCCATGAGCGGCTCGCCCGCGCGCACCCGGTCGCCCGGCTGCACCTGGATGTGCTTGCCCTTCGGGATCAGGTACTCGCGTGCCTGGTCGGCGAGGGGCGCGCCGTCCGGGGCGAACGGCGTGATGAGCACCTTGCGCTTGCCCTTGGTGTCCTTGCCGAAGCTCACCTCGCCGTCGATCTCGGCGATGATGGCGTGGTCCTTGGGCTTCCTGGCCTCGAAGAGCTCGGCCACGCGCGGGAGGCCGCCCGTGATGTCCTGCGTCTTCGTGGTCTCGCGCGGGATCTTGGAGAGGACGTCGCCGGCGCTGATCTCGTCGCCGTCCTGCACGACGATGTTGGCGCCGACGGGCAGGAGATACCGCGCGTCGAGCGTGCTGCCCGGCAGCTTGAGCGTCTCGCCCGTCTTCGGGTTCTTCATCGAGATGCGCGGGCGCAAGTCTGCGGCACGCGACTCGACGATCACCTTGCGCGAGAGGCCCGTCACCTCGTCGAGCTTCTCCGTCATCGTGACGCCTTCGACGATGTCGCCGAACTTCACGATGCCGCTCACCTCGCTGAGGATCGGCAGCGCGAACGCGTCCCACTCCGCGAGGAGCTGGCCCGCCTTCACCTTGTCGCCCTCGTTGACCTTGAGCAGCGCTCCGTAGACGAGGCGGTGATGCTCGCGCTCGCGGCCCGTGTCGTCGACCAGCACGATCTCGCCGTGGCGGTTCATCACGATGGTGCCGTCGAGCTTCTTGGCGACGTTCGCGTTGCGGATGCGAACGTGGCCCTCGTTGCGTGCCTCGAGCGAGCTCTGCTCGATCTTGCCGCGGGCCGCCGCGCCACCGATGTGGAACGTGCGCATCGTGAGCTGCGTGCCCGGCTCGCCGATCGACTGGCTTGCGATGATGCCGATCGACTCGCCGATGTTCACCTTGTACCCGCGGGCGAGGTCGCGCCCGTAGCACTTGGCGCACACGCCGCGCTTCGTCTGGCAAGTGAGCACCGAGCGGATGACGACCTCCTCGATGCCCGCGTCCTCGATGACGTGGACGAGGGCTTCGTCGAGCTCGCTGTTGGCCGGCACCAGGACCTCGCCCGTGAGCGGGTCGACGATGTCCTCGAGCGCCACGCGGCCGAGGATGCGGTCGCCGAGGGGCTGGATGACTTCGCCCGCGTCCTCGAGCTTGGCGACGCGGATGCCGTCGAGCGTGCCGCAGTCGAACTCGGAGATGACCGCGTCCTGCGCGACGTCGACGAGGCGCCGGGTGAGATACCCGGAGTTCGCCGTCTTGAGCGCCGTGTCGGCGAGGCCTTTGCGCGCGCCGTGCGTCGAGATGAAGTACTCGAGCACCGTGAGCCCCTCGCGGAAGTTCGCGGTGATGGGGTTCTCGATGATCTCGCCCGACGGCTTGGCCATGAGGCCGCGCATGGCGGCAAGCTGCCGGATCTGCTGCGTGGAGCCTCGCGCGCCCGAGTCGGCCATGATGTAGATCGGGTTGAAGCTCGGTTCGATGAGCTCCTTGCCCGTCTCGTGGTCGGTGATCTTCTCTTTGCCGATCTCCGCCATCATCTCCTGGGTCACCTTGTCGGCGACGCCGGCCCAGATGTCGACGATCTTGTTGTACCGCTCGCCGTCCGTGATGAGGCCTTCCTGGTACTGGTCGATGACGCGCTGCACTTCGGCCTGCGCCTCGCCGAGCAGCACCTTCTTGGCCTGCGGGATGACCATGTGGTCCATGCAGATCGAGACGCCGGCGCGCGTCGCGTAGTCGAAGCCGAGCGTGCGCAGGCGGTCGGCGAGGAGCACCGTCGCCTTGTTGCGGTGCAGGCGGTAGCAGGCGTCGATGAGCGCCGACAGCGCCTTCTTGTCGAGCGTCTTGTTGACGAGATCGAACGGGATGCCCTCGGGCAGCACCTCGGCGATGAGGCAGCGGCCCACGGTCGTCGTCAGGATCCGCGTCCCTGTCCCGTCGGCCCCCGGCGCGCGCATGCGGATGCCCGAGTGCAGCGTGACTTCGCCGTGGTCGTACGCCATGCGCACTTCGTCGACGCTGGAGAA
Source organism: Myxococcales bacterium (assembly GCA_003139415.1). GTDB lineage: Bacteria > Myxococcota_A > Polyangia > Polyangiales > Polyangiaceae > Palsa-1150. The sequence goes on from PLIR01000010.1 coordinate 2,467, forward strand.
CACGCCGCGGAGGTACCCCTCGGCGTGGCCCTTCTTGTCGATCGTGAGCGCGCCCTCGCGGTAGCAGCCCTTGGAGAACTTGCGCTCGCGGGTGGCGTAATAGAGGCCGAGGACGATGTCCTGCGTCGGGTTGATGATCGGNNGTCGAAGTCGGCGTTGAACGCCGCGCAGACGAGCGGGTGAAGCTGGATGGCCTTGCCCTCGATGAGCACCGGCTCGAACGCCTGGATGCCCAGGCGGTGGAGCGTCGGCGCGCGGTTCAAGAGCACGGGGTGCTCGGTGATGACTTCTTCGAGGATGTCCCACACCTC
>PLIR01000294.1 GCA_003139415.1 Myxococcales bacterium
CGACCCGCGGGCGAGCGTCGTCGGACCCGATTTCCAGACCCACGAGGTGCGTGGCTTGTATGTCGTCGATTCGAGCGTCTTTCCTACGAACCTCGGCGTGAACCCGCAGCACTCCATCATGGCGATGAGCCGTCTCGCCGCGACCCGCATCGCCGCCGGCGACACGCGCGCGAACGTGGCGGCTTGACGTAGCGCTCGGGGCGCGTATTTTCCGCGCGCTCGCTTGGCCACCCTAGCTCAGGGGTAGAGCAACGGTTTCGTAAACNNCGTAGCTCAGCTGGTAGAGCAACGGTTTCGTAAACCGTAGGTCTCGAGTTCGATTCTCGAGGGTGGCTCTCAAGCTCAATACGCCTTCGACGGCGAGGACTTCCCGCTAAACGCGCGTTGGCGGGACGTCCGGCGCGCGGTCGTTGACGACCGAAGAGCCCGAGTGCGATTGTGGGCGGTCAGGACATGGCTCGCGGATCGAACGGCTCCTTTTTTGTCTGGCCGTGCGTCGCCACGCTCGGTCTCGGCGTTCTCGGGGCCTGCGGGTCCAACAACAATGGCGCGCCGATCTCAGGCTCCGCGGAAGGCGGCGTGGTCGTCGAGGGCGGCGTGGTCGAAGGCGGCGGCGGCTACACGCTGACGAACTGCCCCAGCGAGGGCGTCGCGTCCTCGGCATGCACCTCGTGCCTTCAGACGTCTTGCGCCGCGGACCTGAGCGCGGTCGACAGCACCTGCGCGGACTACTTTGCCTGCGGTTGTCCGCTCGACGCGAACGCCACCGCGTGCGTGCCGTCCGCCACCTGCTCCTCCGCGCTGACGGCCATCGCCGACGACTGCACCTCGTGCACCGCATGCGGCGCTCCCACGGCCGACGCCGGCCCGTACACGTTGACGGACTGCCCTGCCGCCGGCGTGGCTCCCGGTTGCGTCTCGTGTCTCCAGGCGTCGTGCGGATCGGAGCTGGACTCGATCAACAGCGCCTGCACGAGCTTCCTTACGTGCGCGTGTCCCCCCGGGGCCAGCGTTTCCACGTGCACGCCCTCGGCGAGCTGCCTGCTGCAGATCGCCACCGCGGCGCTGGACTGCACGACGTGCGGGACCGAGTGCACCCCCATCGCGGCAAGCGAGGGTGGAGCCGCCGATGCGGAGCCCGAGGACGGCGGCTCGGACAGCGCGCCCTCCTCGAGCGACGCCGGGTCGGACGCCACGGTCGCAGAAGGGGATGCTGGGCCCACCGTCGAAGCCGGACCTGACGGCGGCGACGCCATCGCACCGAGCGACGCGGCCTGGATCGAAGGCGCCGACGCGCTCGCCCCGTACGATGCTGGCGCCGACTCCGCGCCCATGACCGACGCCGGCTCGGACGCCTCTGCGGCGCGCGACGCTGCACCGGACGAAGGGGAGGGCGGGGCAACGTCCACCGACGCCGGAGGGGACGAACCACCCTGAGGGCGACGACCTCGAGCTCCAGTTCGGGCGGGGCGAGCTCCCGCTGATCGCAACCCACTCCGGTGAGCACATCGCTGCTTGCCGTGCGTCGAGGAGAGCGCTACGGCCAGCCGTGGCGATGCGCGTCCACATCCTTGGCTCCGGCGCGGGCGGCGGCCTCCCTCAGTGGAACTGCGCGTGCGACAACTGCTCGCTCGTACGGGCAGGCGATCCGAGCATCGCCCCGCGCACGCAGGACTCGATCGCCGTCTCGCGCGGATCTTCGGACGACGAGCGCTGGCTCGTCGTCAACGCCTCACCCGACGTGCTCCGCCAGATCGAAGGCTTTGCCTCCCTCTGGCCGCGCGCGGCGCGTCACACGCCGATCGGCGCCATCGCGCTGACGAACGGCGATCTCGATCACGTGGTCGGCCTCTTGTCGCTCCGAGAATCGCAGCCGCTGCGCATTCTCGCCACGCCGCAGGTGCGCTCGGGGCTCGTCGATCGCAACGCGGTGCTCCGGACGCTCGCGCGCTCGGCGGATCAGGTGACTTGGATCACGCTCGACCTCGGCCGCGAGGTGCGGCTGGAGGACCTGGGTCTCGGCGTGACCGCCGTGCCGGTCGCAGGGAAGCTCCCGGTGCACCTGGTCGGGCTCGGCGATCCCTCGCCCGAAGACAACGTCGCGCTTCGCGTCCGCGATCTCGGCAGCGGGCGCACGGTGGTCATCGCGACGGCCATGGGCTCCTTGGAGGCCGCCGGGCCGCTCTCGGAGCACGCCGACGCCCTCCTGCTCGACGGGACATTCTGGAGCGAGGACGAGCTCGTGGCGCTCGGCCTCGGCAAGGCGCATGCTCGCGACATGGCCCACGTCCCGGTTGGCGGCGCGGACGGCAGCCTCGCGCGCCTTGGCCCGGCGCTCCCCGGCGGCGGCCGGCGCATCTACACGCACATCAACAACACCAACCCCATGCTGCGCGCCGGGTCGCGCGAGCGCACCGAAGTCGAGCGCGCCGGTTGGGAGATCGCTTTCGACGGAATGGACTTCACCCTTTGACCGACGCCCCCTTGCCCCCGGACGCGTTCGTCGAACGCCTTCGCTCCGAGGGGGCGTCGCGTTACCACGACCGGCACCCGTTCAACGTCCGCATGCACGCCGGTGGCCTCTCTCAGGCCGAGCTCCGCCGGTGGGTCGTGAACCGCTATTATTACCAGACGCGCATCCCCATCAAAGACGCGCTCATCGTCTCGAAGAGCGAGGACCCGGCGTTCCGGCGCGCGTGGATCCGGCGCGTCGGAGACCACGACGGCGTCGATGGCCGCGAGGGAGGGCTCTTCGAGTGGCTCGTGCTCGCTCGCGGCCTCGGGCTCGACGAGGCCGAGGTGCGGTCGTGCGCTCGCGTGCTGCCGGCCGTGCGCAGCGTCTGCGACTCGTACGTGGACCTCGTGCGAACACGGTCGCTCGTCGAGGCCGTGGCGTCCTCGCTGACGGAGCACTTCGCGCCGGACATCATGCGCACGCGCGTCGCGGCGTGGCAGCAGCACTATCCGTGGGTCGCGCCCGAGGCGCTTGCGTACTTCCGATCGCGCGTTCCGCGCGCCGCGCGGGACGCCGAGGAGGCGCTCGCGTTCGTCGTGGCCTCGGCGACGACGCGCGCCCAGCAAGAGGCGTGCGTCCGGGCCTTGATCGACAAGTGCAAGATTCTCTGGGGCATGCTCGACGCCGTCGCGGAGGCCACGGCATGAGGCCGAGGCTGGCCCACGGGGTGCGCGTGCGCCCGGATCCGCGCGACGGCGCCTCGGTGCTGCTATCGCCGGAGAGGGGCCTGCGCCTGAGCCCGACGGCGGCGGCGACGATCGCCCTTTGCGATGGCACGCGCGAGGTCGACGCCGTCGTGGACGCGCTCCTCGCGCGCTTCGCGACGGCCGATCGCGCGCGGGTCGACGCCGACGTCCGCGCGATGCTCCGCGACTTGGGTGCCCGGGGCCTGATGGTCGGATTCGATCGGGCGGCTCCCCGCGCCGTCCGCGAAGACGGTGCCGCGGAAGCCGCCGTGGGCGACGCCGCCGGCGGCGCGCCATACACCCTCGTCGCGGAGCTGACGCACCGCTGCGCGCTCGCGTGCCCGTACTGCTCCAACCCGCGTGAGCTCGTCCGAGGGGCGGCNNGGCGGCGAGCCGCTCGCGCGCGCGGACCTCGAGGCGCTCGCCGCGCGGGGGCGCGCGCGGGACCTCTACGTCAGCCTCGTGACGAGCGGCGTGCCGCTCGACCGCGCTCGCCTCGAAGCGCTCGCGCCGAGCCTCGACCACGTGCAGCTCAGCGTCCAGGCCGCCGACGAAATATCGAGCGACCGCATCGCCGATTTCGCCGGCTGGGCACAGAAGATGCGCGTCGCCCGGTGGGTCAAAGATCTCGGCCTGCCCTTGACCGTCAACGTCGTCCTTCATCGCGACAACGTCGATCGCGTCGGCGAGGTCGTCGCGATGGCGGAGCGGCTGGGCGCGGATCGCCTCGAGCTGGCCAATGTGCAG
>PLIR01000204.1 GCA_003139415.1 Myxococcales bacterium
CCGTGCACAGGCCCGTGCACAGGGGAGGGTGCGAGCGGCGTGCGTCAGCTCTTTGGCGACGCGTGGGAGTGGACGCAGTCGAGCTACGAACCCTATCCCGGCTATCAGGTCTCGCGCGGAGCGCTTGGCGAATACAACGGCAAGTTCATGGTAAACCAAATGGTCTTGCGGGGAGGCTCCTGCCTCACGCCAAAAGGGCACGTTCGAGCGTCCTATCGCAACTTCTGGCCTACCCCCACACGGTTCCAGATGACGGGGATCCGTCTCGCCCGGGGGGTTCCGGCGTGAGCGCGGCACGGCGCGGATCCGTACCGCCTGCGGCCATGGCGGACGACGTTCGTCGGGGCCTCACGCGCTTCCCGAAGACGCTCCCGCCCTACCTCTTCTACGACGAGGCTGGCTCGAGTCTCTATGAGCGCATCACCGAGCTCCCGGAGTATTATTTGACGCGCGCGGAGCGGGAGATCTTCGTGACGCAGGCCGCGGAAATCGTCGACCGCGTGGGGAGGAGCGCCGGCGGTCCCCTCAGCGTCATCGAGCTCGGCGCGGGCAGCGCATCCAAGACCGAGATCTTGCTGCAGGCCGTGCTGGCCCGCCACGGACGCGGTCTCTACCTTCCCATCGACGTCTCGGCCACGGCGCTCGCGGGGGCCGAGGCTCGTCTGCGAAGGTCGCTGCCGCGGCTGTCGATCCGCTCGCTGCCGATGACGCACGCGGAGTCGCTGCGCGTGATTGCCGATGTCGCGCCGCCGCGGCTGGTCCTCTTCATCGGCAGCAGCGTGGGCAACCTTCCGGACGGCGAGGCCTCGGCGTTGCTCCGGCGGACGCGCGAAGCGCTCCCTGGCGAGACCTGGTTGCTGCTCGGGACCGATCTCCGGACGAGCCCCGAGATGCACCGGGCCGCCTACGACGACGCCGCAGGCGTGACGGCCGCCTTCAACAAGAACATCCTGACGCACATCAACCGGGAGCTTGGTGGGCATTTCGACATCGGCCGCTTTCGTCACCTGGCGCGCTGGAACGAGGCCGCGTCCTGCGTCGAGATGCACCTCGAGAGCGTGGGCGCACAGGAGATCGCCGTGGATCACCTCGCCCTCCGCGCCCGTTTCGAGGCGGGCGAGACGATTCACACCGAGTCCAGCGTCAAGTACGACCTGCCGCGGGTCGCCCGTCTTCTCGAGGCCGGCGACTTTCGCCTGGAGGCGACGTACCACGACCGCGCTCGACGTTTCGGGCTTCACCTGGCTCGCGCTCGGGCGGCTGGACGCTGACGGACGTCGGGACGTAGGCTCGCGCGATCATGAGCGGAAACGACACACGAGTCGATTTGTCCGAACCGTGCGAGCACGTCACGAGCGCGACCTTGCGAAAGGTTCGCAGGCCGCCCCCCGGCTGCGAGGAATGCCTCAAGATCGGCGGTCAGTGGGTCCACTTGCGAATCTGCCTCACTTGCGGGCACGTTGGCTGTTGCGACTCATCTCCCCACCGTCACGCCACAGCGCACTACCGAGCCACAGGGCACCCGATCGTCACGTCGGGCGAGATCGGCGAGACGTGGGCGTACTGCTATCCCGACGACCGGGTCCTGTCGGCCGAGTAGCCAGCGCCGGCGTCCGGGCATCTCGGGGGTGGACCGCCAGGACGGTGACCCCGACCCCCGCGGCGACGAGCGATCCCAGCAGACACCCGATCTTGGCAACCGACGCGCTCGCTCCCGGCATGGCCGCCTGGTCGGCCATCAAGAGGGCGACGGTGTCGGCGACGCCGCAGAGGCAGGCGGCTCCCACGAACTGCCGCAACGACACGCCCTTCGGCGCCCGCGCAGCACCGGACCCGATGGCGATCCCCGAGGCGACCGAAATTCCCAGCGGCTTGCCGATCGCCAGACCGAGGATGACGCCAGCCAGGAGTCGGGTCGCACCGCGGCTCCCGAGATCGAGCTCGAGCTTGATCCCCATCGCGGAGAACGCAAAGAGCGGAAGGACCACGTAGGCGCTCCATGGCGCAAGCGCCCTCTCGATCCGGTCCGCGGGCGAAAGCAGGCGATCGCTCGCCGCGGACAAGTTGCGGCTCGCCCAGTCCCACACGGGCTCCTGGTCGACGCGTAGTTTGGCCTCGCCGGTCGGCGACTGCTCGCGTGCCCTCAGTTCCTTCTCGGCGTGGTCGAGCGCGGCCAGGGCGTTGGCGGCTTGCGCCAACAGCGGACCTGCGGCGGGCGCGGGCTGGGTAGGCAGGAACGCCGCAAGCAGGATCCCGGCGAGAGCTCCGTGCACGCCCGCATGGTGGAGCGTGAGCCAGAGCGCGGTCGTGGCGATCGCGTAGGGCCACAGCGCATAGACGCGCGACCGGTTGAGCACGAGCAGGGAGAGGAGGGCCAGCGCACTACCTGCGAGCCAGGCCGCGTCGAACGCGTGCGGGAAAAAGACGGCGAGGATCAGCACCGACAGCACGTCGTCGACGACGGCGAGCGCCGCGACGAAGACCCGGAGCCCGGAAGGGACTGCCTCGCCCAGAAGGGCGAGGATGCCCAGCGTGAAAGCGACGTCCGTCGCGGTGGGGACCGACCAGCCCCGCGCGGCGGCGGTGCCGTGGTTGAACGCGAGG
>PLIR01000020.1 GCA_003139415.1 Myxococcales bacterium
CGGGCGCGGTGGAGGCGCGAGCGGACGGCGCTCTCCGTCGTGGACAGGCGGAGCGCGATCTCGTGGAGGCCGAGATCCTGGTGGTAGTGGAGGGCCACGACGTCGCGGTACCCCTCGGGCAGCTCTTCGAGGGCCTGGCGGACGCGCGCGTCGCGTTCGTTGGCGGCGGCGCTCGCGTCGGCCGGTTGCTCGGCGGCGGCTGCGTCGTTGGCGGCGGGCAGACCGCCCAGGTCTTCGAGGTCGAGGCCCTCGACGAGGCGCGCGCGGTGACGCCGCTGCGATCGCATCATCATGAGGGCCTCGTTCGCCGTAACCCGAAAGAGCCACGTCGAAAAGCTGGAGTCGCCGCGAAAGGACCCGACGCGCCGGACGATCTGCATCAGGGTGGCCTGGACGAGATCCCGCCGGTCTTCGTCCGACAGCGGATAGCGCAGCAGCTGTTTCTCGATGACCGGCGTCAGCCGGGTGACGAGCGCGCGAAGGGCGTTCGAGTCACCTTGAGATGCGAGCTCGAGCGTGGATGGGTCGATTGAGAAGGCCATGGTTTGGCGGAGTGCGATTGCGATCGCCGTGCCGCGTGTCGGGCTCATGAAATCGTTCACGAATCACGCTCGGGCGGCTGTTGGATCCGCGACAGGTGCAAGGACCAGTGGCACGCGTCTTCCGGCGTGCGCGCGTTTCGCCCCCGCCGTCGTGAGCGCCGTCGTGAGCGGTCACCCGAAAGTGCGCCGCTCGTCGCCCAACCGCCTCACGCGGCTGCGCCGCGATTCCGGGGCGCGCGATTGACCGCGGGGCCGCGATATGCTGACAGTCCCTTCGTTTTGCCCATGTCCTTGCAGACGCCGTCCCCGTCGCTCGAGCACCCCCTGCCCGCAGGGATGCGCGACTTGCTCCCGGAGGAGGCCGCCGCCCGGCGCGACCTCTCGCGGACCATGCTCGACCGCTTTGCCCTGCACGGCTTCGTCCTGGTGACGCCGCCCGTCTTCGAGTTCGCCGATGTCCTCGAGCGCGGCCTCGGCACGCTGGACCCGGCCGACGTGCTGCGCTTCGTCGAGCCCGAGTCCGGCGAGGTCGCCGCCCTGCGCCCGGACATGACGCCCCAGATCGCCCGCATGGTCGCGACGCGGTTGCGGGACCGGCCGCTGCCGTGCCGCCTTGGCTACGAGGGGACCGTGATGCGCCGCCTCAGCGGACGGGCGCGCAAGCAGCGCCAGATCCCGCAAGTGGGGGTCGAGCTCGTCGGGGTGGCCGGCCCGGAAGGAGACCTCGAGCTCATTGGCCTGATGGTGGACGCCCTGCGGGCCGCGGGCCTCGAGGAGTTCACCATCGACCTCGGTGACGCCGGCGTCGTGCGCGCCCTGCTCGCCGAGACGCTGAGCCCGGAGCACCGGGGCGCGTTGACGAAAGCCGTGGCCCGCAAGGACGACGCGGAGATCGCGGAGGCCGGCGCCGCCGCGGGCGCGCCCTACGTCGATGCTCTGCGGGCGCTGCCGCGACTGAGCGGCGGACGAGAGGCCCTCGTCGAAGGCGTCGCGTTCCTCGCGCGGACGCCTGCAAGCGCGGCCGCCTCGCGGCTCCTGGCGCTCTTCGACGCCGCCTCTGCGGCGGGCCTCGGCCCTCACCTTTCGGCGGATCTCGGTGAAGTGCGAGGCTTCTCGTACTACACGGGCACGGTGTTCCACGCCTACGCGCCCGGCACGGGCGACGCGCTCGCTTCCGGCGGACGCTACGACGAGCTGCTTGCGCGCTTCGGCCTCGACGCGCAGGCTGCGGGGTTCGCCGTCGACCTCGATCGCGCGCGCGAGGCGCTGCAGGCCGCGCACGTCGGGCGCGAGCGTGCGGCCCGCGTCGTCGTCGTCGGCGGCCCTCGCGACCCCCGCCTGGCGGCCTTCCGCCGGGGCGGGACGGCGGCCGTCGCCATCGGCGATCGCGCCGCGGCGTTGAAGTGGGCGCGGTCCTGGGGGTTCTCCCACGTGCTCGACGGCTCGAGCTGGGTGGATCCGCAGACGGGAGCACCGGCGGCGCCGCCCGCCGCGGGCGATACAACGACGCGAGGGGGAACGACGCAAGGGGGAACTACAGGAGAGCGAGGACACTCATGACCGCGGTCGTCGTGGTCGGCGCCCAATGGGGTGACGAAGGCAAAGGCAAGATCGTCGACATCTTCACCGAGTACGCCGACATGGTCGTGCGCTACGGCGGTGGGCCGAACGCCGGTCATACGCTCGTCGTCGGCAACGACAAGCTCGTCGTGCGCTTGATTCCGAGCGGCATCCTGCGCGAGCAGACGACGTGCGTGCTGGCGCAAGGCATGGCGATCGATCCGTTCAGCCTCGTCGGCGAGCTCGACGAGCTGGCCAAGCGTGGGCTCATCCGGAAGAGGGGCTCCCTCGTCGTGAGCGATCGCGCCCACGCGATCTTGCCCTACCACGTCGTCGTCGACGGCCTGAGGGAGCAGACGGCGAGCGCGCTCGGCACGACCAAGCGCGGCGTCGGCCCCTGCTACGAGGACAAGGTCGCCCGGCGCGGGATTCCGCTGGGGGCCTTGCGCGACCTCGGCAAGACCGAGGAGCTCGTGCGACGCGCCCTCGCCGCGTGGGAGCCCACCATCCGGGCGCTCGGCGGGGAGACCCCCACTCTGTCGGCGGTGATGGCCAAGCTGGCTGAGGTCGCGCCGCGAATCGTGCCGCTCCTGGCCGAGACGTCGCATCTGGTCGAACGCGCGGTCCGCGACGGCAAGCGCGTCTTGTTCGAGGGCGCGCAAGGCACGTTGCTCGACATCGACCACGGCACCTATCCGTTCGTGACGTCGTCGCACGCGACCGCGGGGGGCGCGTGCACGGGCAGCGGCGTCGGGCCGTCGCGGATCGACTTCGTCGTGGGCCTCGTGAAGGCCTACTGCACCCGCGTCGGCGGCGGACCGTTCCCGACAGAGCTCTCGGACTCCATCGGCGAGGGTCTGCGCGCGCGCGGCGACGAGTACGGCTCGGTGACGGGCCGGCCGCGCAGGACGGGATGGCTCGACCTTCCGGCGCTGCGGTACGCCGTGCGCGTCAACGGGCTGGATGGCCTCGCGCTCACCAAGCTCGATGTCTTGACGGGCCTGGCCGAGATCAAGATCTGCACGTCGTACCGCACCCCGTCGGGGACGACGTCCGAGTTTCCCATCGACGACGTCGAGCACGCCGTCCCCGTGTACGAATCGCTGCCGGGGTGGCAGGCCGACCTGGCGCCCGCGCGCGCGATGACCGCCCTGCCGGAGGCCGCGCGCCGCTACGTCGACCGCATCGAGCGAGACTCCGGGTGTCCGGTCGTGCTCGTGAGCGTGGGCTCGCGTCGCGACGAGACGATCGCGCTCGCCGATCCGTTCACGGTGCGGGCGGCGCGTCCGGGCGCCGTGCTCTCGCGGACGTGAGGCGCGTGCGCCGCGGTGAACTCGAGCACCGCGCGCGCGCAGCCTGCCGGATCGTCGTACATCGGGACGTGCCCCGCGTCGTCGAGCTCGAGCCATTCGGCGCCGGGAAGCAGGCGGCGCCACCGCTCCGAGTAGCCGCGCATGGGCAGGAGCGCGTCCTTCGTGCCCCAAACGATGCGGACCGGGCAGGGCAGGGGATCGAGCGGCAGGGGCGGGGGCTCGCGGGGCATCGCGTCGACGACGCCGTCGTAGGCCGCGCAGTTGCCGGGCGCCCGGATGAGGAGCGTCGCGTGCTCGTGCGACAGGCGATCCGGGTGGGCCACGATCTCGCGGATCCCGAAGCGTCGCACGCGCCTGGAGGCGGCGATGAGCGGCGCGAACGGTCCGCCGACGTGGAGCAGCTTGCGCTTTCGCTTGAAGAGGCCGTGAAGACGCGTCTCCTCGGCGCTCCCCGATTCCCAGCCGCCGCCCGGCGAGAACGCCACGACGGAGAGGGCACGCCCGCGGCGCGCAAGCTCGAGGGCCAGCCATCCCCCCAGCGAGTTGCCCACGAGGTGGGCCCGCTCGATCCCGGCGGCGTCCATCTCGGCGGCCGCGAGGGCGACGGACGACGCGATGCTCGGGCGAAAATTCTCGGGGAGCGGCGCTCCACCGAAATGCCCGTGGTACGTGCCGGCGAAGACGCGGTGGCGACGCACGAGGTCGGGCAGGATCGGGTCCCAGGCCTTTGCGCAGAGCGCGAAGGGGTGCAAAAGGACCATAGGTTCACCCGTCCCACCAAGAGGCCGGATGGCAGACGCACGATGCGAGGGTCGACGCATGGATCGTACAAAGTTATCACGGACTTTTACCGTCCGTACGGTTCGCGGCGCCACCGTGTGATTGCCCAATGATTCCGCTAGCGCTGGTCACCCTTACGCTCGCTACGTTCGCTTCGGCAGGCGTCTGGTCGAGCGGGCGGCCGCCCGAGTGCACGCTGCCCGGCCAGCGCGCCGAGTCCGGCGTGTCCAACGTGTGGGAGCGGGCGAAGGCGCCGGAGCTACGGCACTATTGCGATCTCGTGGCAGGGGCGACGTCGAAGCTCGCGGGCAATACGGCGATGGCCGCCCTGGCGCTCACGCTTGCGCGCGAGGCGGAGACCACCTTGCCGGGCCACGCGGCACCGAAGATCCTCGAAGGTCGGGCGCTCGCCGCGCTGGGACAGAAGGAAGCCTCGCTCGAGGCCCTTCGCGCCGGCAAGGCCCGTGACCCCGGGGTGCTCGACGATCCGACCACCCTGCTCGCCTGGGCCCGTGCCGTCGCGACGGCGGGCCGCCCGGCCGAGGCCATGGACGCGTACAGGGCCCTTTTGCCGCGGGGGTCGTCGCTGCCGTCGCCCGACCGGACGTCGGCGGCGACCGAGGCCGGTCTCGTGGCGCTCGCGCTCGGCCCGCCCGCCCTCGACGATGCCATCAGCGCGCTCCGCGAAGTCGTGCGGCAGGGGCGAGACGATGCGCAGGACGTGGCGATCCTGGCCCTCGCCCTCGCGCTCGACCGGAGAGGCGACGCGGACGAGGCGCGCACGGTGCTGACGCGCGGTCGGGGAGACCCGCGCAACGTGTTCGAGGGAGCGCGCGGCAAGGAGTTCGTCTCGATCGCCCCCTGGGAGGTGCCCGCCATCGTGGCGTTCGCGCTCGAGGGGAGCGACCCGGCCGGGGCACGCGACGCGTGGGAGCAGTACCTCGAAGGGTCTCCTTCGGGGCCATGGGCCGTGCAGGCCCGCGCCCACCTCGCCGCGCTCGCGGCCAAGCGGCCGGCGGCGTCGTCGCGTGCCAAGGTGCTCTGATGCGTGCGTCGGCCCGATCGATCGTGCTGGCGGCGGTCGTGGCGTCGCTCTCGACCACGGGGCTCTGCGGGCGCGCGCGCGCCGAGACGCCGCCGTCCCTCTGGGACATCGCGCAGGATCCCGTGGAGCGCGCGCGGTGGGCTTTGCACGTCCGGGTCCAGCGGTTGATGCACGCACCCGGCGGCGAGAGCTCGCTTCCCCTCGACGAGGAGCTCCGGCTGGAGGCCGCGCGCGCGATGCTCGAAGAAGCCGACGCGGAGCACAGCCCGGACGTGCGCCTGCAGTTCGATCTCGGGATCGTGTACTCGCGCCTCGCGACCGCGCAGCGGCGCAACGATTACGAGCGGCGTGTCATCGAGGTGCTGGTGCCGGCCCTCGCCGCGGCGCCGAGCGACCCGGCCTCCATCGGCGCGCTCGAGGCGCTCGTCTATGCATACGCGAAGCTCGATCGGCCGCGCGAAGAGCTCGAGGCGTGGCGCCGCTACATCCCGCAGCTCACCGACGATCGCGTCCGCGCCATGGCCATGATGAACATGGGCGAGGCGGAGATGCGGCTCGGCACGATCGACGACGCGCTCGCGACGTTTCGCGAAGTCCTGCGGCTCTGCGGCGAGCTGCCCAACGGCCTTGGCGTCATGTCGACGTACGTGCTCACGCTCTGGGACCTCGGCGTCGCGCTCGACCGATCGGGCGATCCGCGCGGCGCGCTCGACGCGGCGGCCAAGGCCTCGCGCGTGGCGATCGGCGGCAAGACCGGCGCCTATCTCATCGCCGAGGACCCCGACGTCTTCTTCGTCCCCGAGTGGGAGCGCGACTGGTACCTCGCGCTCGGGGCGGCCGCGGAGGCGCGCGACGCCGACGACCCGCGGGCCGCCGCGGCGTTGTGGGGCGCCGCCGAGCGGCTCTGGGCGCACTACGTCGAG
>PLIR01000359.1 GCA_003139415.1 Myxococcales bacterium
TAGAGGCCGCCGTGCTCGCGGAACTCTTCGCCGTGGTCGGACACGAAGAGCAACGCCGTGTCGTCCCAGCCCGGCAGCGCGCGCAGCTTGCGGAGGAAATCGGACACCGTCCGCTCCTGCATCAGGACCGAGTTCCGGTAGTGGTTGTGCAGCTTGGCGACGCCCGCCCAGGGGGACGCGTCGTGGGGCGTGAAGGTCTGAAGCTCGGGGTCGACCCGGTAGGGCCAGTGCGTATTCGACAGGTGCATGACGGCGAAGTACGGGGCATCCGTCCGCGCCTGCACGAACTGCAGCGTGCGGGCCGTCGCGTTCTCGTCCGGTGCGCCGAGGTGCGGGTCGCCAGCGCCTCCGAGATCCGCGGCGCTGACGAGCACGTCGATGTCCGCCCGCTCGAGGAACGCGCCGAAGTCCTCGTAGCGCAGGTTCTGCGAGCCGATGTACGCCGTGCGGTAGCCCATCGCGTGCGCCACTTCCCACAAGACGGCCGCGTGGTGCATCGTCGCGAAGTCGGCGTCGGGTCCGAGCCCCGTCCAGAGCATCGCGCACGACGACAGAGTCCCGGAGGATTGCGTCGTCATGCGCCCGAGCGGTGCCCGGTCTTGCGCGACCTCGTCGAGGAAGCGGGCCGCGCAGTCGGGCGGCGGGTTCGAGCAGAACGCGTCGGCGCGTACGCTCTCGGTGATGACCAGGAGCACGTTCGGCCGGTGCGCGGGGGGCGTCAGCGCCGGGAGGGGCTCCGGCTGTCGCAGCGAGATGCCGCGTCGCACCCACCCCTTGTGCGTCACGGCGTCGCGCAGCGCGTGCACGGCACCGTGGATGAAGCAGGTATCGGGCGGCGCCGCTTGCAAGGACCGCGACTCGACGAAGTCCAGCCAGAAGCAAATCGCCGCGGCCGAGAAGCCGGCCAGCGGGAGGACCGGCAAGGCGCGCCGCATGGGCTCTGAAGCGGCGCGCGACGCCATGACCACTCCCGCGGTCACGGCCGCACCGACGGCGCCCATCACCACGATCGATCCGCCCCAAGCGTGGAGCCACGAGCCCAGCGTGCCGCGGAGCGCGATGCCGAGGCGCACCGTGTCGCGCGCCATGTACGAGTCGAAGACGTGGAAGTAGAGGGCCTGACCCGCGAAGCAAAAGACGGCCAGCGGGAAGACGAACAGCGCGAAGAAGGCGCCGAGCCCCGCGCGTGGTGCGGCGCCGGGCCGGCCGTAGAGATACGACGCGAGCCAGATCGGCCCACCCCAGAACCCCGCGGACGCGAGCGACGACCCGAAGTAGTTCAGCCACTGCAAGGGCTCGAACGCGAAGAGCGACCGCGGCCGGAGCGCCGCGTCCATCGCGATCGCCAGGAGCGTCGGCGAGACGTAGAAGAGGATGAACCGCGGGCGATCCCCGAAGATCGCCTCGACGACGCGGCCCAGTCGCGACACCCCTCAGTCCGCGTACGCTTCGATGGGGGGGCAGGTGCAGACGAGGTTGCGGTCGCCGTAGGCGTTGTTGATGCGCCCGACGAAGGGCCAGAACTTCCACCCCCGCACCCACGGCAGGGGAAAGGCAGCCTGCTCGCGCGAGTACGCATGTGCCCACGAGTCGGACGCAACCGCGTCGCTCGTGTGGGGGGCGTGCTTGAGCGGGTTGTCGTCGCGAGACGACTGCCCCTCTTCGATCGCGCGGATCTCTCCGCGGATGGCGATCATGGCGTCGCAGAAGCGATCGAGCTCGCCCTTGGGTTCGCTCTCGGTCGGCTCGACCATCAGCGTTCCGGCGATCGGAAAGCTCATCGTCGGCGCGTGGAAGCCGAAGTCCATCAGCCGCTTGGCGATGTCGTCGACCTCGATCCCCGCGGAGCGCTTGACCGAGCGGGTGTCGAGGATGCATTCGTGCGCGACGCGCCCGCGCTTGCCTCGATAGAACACGGGGAAGTGGGCGTGGAGGCGCTCGGCGACGTAGTTCGCGCTGAGGATGGCGACTTCGCTCGCGCGCTTCAGACCCGCGGGCCCCATCATCGCGATGTAAGCCCACGAGATGAGCAGGATGCTGGCGCTGCCGAAGGGCGCCGCGCTGACGGGCCCGATCGTCTCGGCGCCGCCGACGGGAATCACCGGGTGACCGGGGAGGAACTTGGCCAGGTGCTGCGCGACGCCGATCGGGCCCATGCCCGGGCCGCCGCCGCCGTGCGGGATGCAGAATGTCTTGTGCAGGTTGACGTGGCACACGTCGGCGCCGACGTCGGCCGGGCGGCAAAGGCCCACCTGGGCGTTGAGGTTGGCGCCGTCGAGGTACACCTGCCCGCCGTGCGCGTGGACGATCGCGCAGATCCGCTGGATCTCCTCCTCGAAGACGCCATACGTCGAGGGGTAGGTGACCATGATGGCGGCGAGCTCGCTCGCGTGCGCGGCGGCCTTGGCCTCGAGGTCCTCGAGGTCGACGTAGCCCTTCTCGTCGCACGCCACGACGACGACCCGCATCCCGGCCATCGCGGCGGAGGCGGGGTTCGTGCCGTGCGCGCTGGCCGGGATGAGGCACACGTCGCGCTTGGCGTCGCCCCGGCTCTCGTGGTGCTTGCGGATGACGAGCAAGCCCGCGAGCTCGCCGGCGGCGCCCGAGTTGGGCTGCAGGCTGACAGCCGGAAAGCCGGTGATCTCGCCCAGCATGGCCTCGAGCTGCTTGATGATCGTGTGGTAGCCCTGCGCCTGCTCGATCGGCGCGAACGGGTGCATGCGGCCAAAGCGTGCCCACGTGACCGGCATCATCTCCGCCGTCGCGTTGAGCTTCATCGTGCAGGAGCCGAGCGGGATCAT
>PLIR01000506.1 GCA_003139415.1 Myxococcales bacterium
ACGTTGAGGCGATAGTAGAGGTCCTGCCGGAAGCGCTTGCTGGCGACGGCCTCCATCAAGTCCTGGTTCGTCGCGGCGATGATGCGCACGTTCACGCGGATTGGCTTGTTCTCGCCAACGCGACGGATCTCGTTCTCCTGGATGGCGCGCANNCTCGTGCCCGAACAGCTCGCTCTCGAGGAGCGTCTCGGTGATGGCCGCGCAGTTGACCGGGACGAAGGGCCGCTCAGCCCGCTTGCTGTTGGCGTGGATGGCCTTCGCGACGAGCTCTTTGCCCGTCCCGCTCTCGCCCGTGATGAGCACGATGGCGTCGGTTGGCGCGATGCGAACGATGCGGCCCAATACCTCGCGCACGGCGCGCGAGCGGCCGATGATGTTCTCGAACTTGTAGCGGTCCTTGAACTCGCTTGCGAGAAACGTCACTTCGCCGGCAAGTCGTCGGTTGTCGAGGGCCTTGGCGACCTTGACGAGGAGCTCCTGCTCGGTGAACGGCTTCTGGATGTAGTCGAAGGCGCCGAGGCGCATTGCCTCGACGGCGCTCTCGATCGTTCCGTACGCCGTCATCACGATGACTTCGGTGAGCGGGTGCGCGTCCTTGGTCGATCGCAGGACGTCGATGCCGTCTTTGTTGCCCATGCGAAGGTCGGTCAAGACGACGTCGTAGGCGCCGGTGGCCCCGCGGTCGGCGCCCTGTTCACCGTCGGCGGCCTCGTCGACCTCGTAGCCGGCGCCCCGCAGCATCATCGAGAGCGTCGTGCGCATATTGCGCTGATCGTCGACGATGAGAATCTTGGCCATCTCGGTCTAGCTCGCCCCCTAGCTAACTGGCCCGTCGCGACGCTGCACCGGCGTCGCGGCCGTTGGCGACACGATCGCGGACTTGGGCGCTCGAAGGGGCATGGGCGGGTGCGGTCCGGCTTGTTATAGCTCCCTGCCGTCAGAAGACGATGCCGAGTATCAGGCGCAGCGCCTCGGCGACCGTCAGGCCCGCGGCCGGCAGGCCCGTCGTCTCGCCGGGCAGGTAATCGAGACCGGCCAGGGGAAAGAAGACGCCGAACTGCAGGGCCGAGTAAAAGCCCCCGACCTTGCTCGGGTCGTCGTTGAGAGAGCCGTCCTTCGACTGGTAGTAAATCTGAACGTCGGTCTCGATGCCGAGGTCGCGGCGGTGGCCCGGCGTCTGGACGAATTCGCTCGCGCGATCCCAGAGCAAGGCGAGCCCGGCGCCCAGCTTTTCCCCGTTGGCGCGGCGAATGACGTCGTAGTCGACGCTGGGGCGGAAGTAATACGCGCCCTCGACGCGCGTCATGATGTTGCGAAAGAAGATGAGGTCCACGCGGTAGTCCGGGTGGAACGCGAACGTGGACATGTACGGCGCGCCTTGGTACTCGCTGAGGCCGGTCGGACCAGGGTTGATGGCGCCCTGTGCGCCCGTCGACCCTGTCGTGTTGTACGCCCACGGATCGCCGCTCGCCCAGCCGAAGCCGAACTGCAGATCGAGCTTGTCGTCGAGGGCCTTGTACTCCGTCTGCGTCGTGATGCCGAACTGGCGGATGTCGAGGTTCGTCGGCGAGTTGGGGTTCTGCACCTGCGTCGGCGGGAGGTTGCCGATCTCTCCGTAGATGAACGCCGCCTCCGCCTCGAAGCGGAACTTGTTCCACAGCGTCTGGACCCAGAGGTCTGGCGTGACGGCCCACGCCTGGCGGTCTTCGAGGTTGTTGTTCGCCGGCGCGCCGCCCGTGTCGGTCGTGTTGATCGTGAGCGGCGTTTGCGCGTTCGGATAGGACTCGACGTCGAGCGTCTGGGAGCGGAACTTGGTATACACGCCGCCGTTCACCACGACGTCGCCGTGCGCGAGCTGGAGCCGCTGCAGGTCGGGGCTCGTCCGGTGCGCGGCGAACAGCGCCCACTCGTTGACGTTGCACAGGTTGCAGTCGTTGTACGGCTCGCCGCCGTAGATGCTGTAGGCCGTCGCCGTCGACGGCCCGGTGGCGACGAAGTCCCAGGCTCCGCCGAAGTACAAGTCCATCGACTTGATCCCGCTGATGAACATGATCCGGTCGAGCGTCGTCTGGTAGTCGCTGTCGAGACCGTCGCCGGCGTTTTCCACCATGCCGAGGCCCCACTGGCCGGGCATTCGCCCGAAGCGCAGCTGTCCGACGGGCGTGGTGTACTCGCCCCACACGCGCTGGACGTTGATCGAGTTCTGCAGGGAGTTGATGCCCGCCGTGGGGGGACCCTGCGTGCTGGAGAAGAAGCTGACGGGCGCGTACGGGTTGCCCCCGGCCGACTGGTAGCCGGTCTTGGCGACGGTGTTGCCGTTCGCCGGCTGCATCGCGTACGAGTCGGGGGTCGAGCCGAGAAGCACGTTGTCGAGCGCGAAGATCTCGCTGACGATGCGGAGGTTGTCCGAGATGTGGATCTCCGGATCGAGCCGCAGGCGCATATTGGCGCCCGACTCGGTTTCGTCGTGGCAGATCTGATTGCCCGTCGAGCCGCACAGGCTGACCGGGTACGACGCCGTCTTGACGCCGGCGTAGCTCTGATCGAGCGGGATGGGCGCCAGATACTGGGCGTCGTTGCCCTGCAGGATGCTGCTGTGGCGACCGAGATCGAGGTTCTGGAATATCTCACCGCGGACGCGGTAGTAGCCGTGCAGCTCGACGACGGGGCGCACCCGCCCCCACCAGTCGTCCGCGAAGACGTCCTGCGGCCTCGCGCCGATTTCGCCGTTGTCCGGCGGCCTCTGAGCGCCCTGTCCGACGAGGGCCTGCTGGTCGCGGGTCGGGTTGATCGTGGCCGGGGTGGCCGGGGGGGGCGCCGGGGCCAAGAGCTGCGGGCGCGCCGGCGGAGGCGGGGGCGGAGCGCTAGGGGGCGGCGCAGGGGTCGCAGGCGGCGGGCTGGCGGGCGCCGAGGAGGCCGCAGGCGCGGAGGAGGCTGGCGCCGGCTCCTGGGCCAGGGCAAGGCGGGGTGCGGCCATCGAGAGCGCAAACGGCGCGGTCATGGCCAAGGCGGCAGTCCAATCGAGTCGGCGGCGCCGGAGCATAGTCGGGCGCGCGTTGTATCACTTCTTCGCTCGAGCGTAACAGTGAACGCACTCGGGGCCGCCCGGAGGGGGCCCCCAAGCGCGCCTCTTCGGCGCGGCTCGTCTCAGCGCGGCCGCTCGCCCAGCTCCTCGAGGAACGCCTCGATGTCGCTGCGGATGGCGGAGAGTTGCTCGCGCATCTTCTTCGTCTCGCGGGGGTCGGGATCGGCCTCGGCACGCGGCTCGACGCCGGCCCGCTGCAGCTTCTTCTTGGCCCCGGCGATGGTGAATCCCTCGCGGTAGAGGAGCTCGCGGACCTGCATCAGGTTGTCGACGTCGCGCCGCGAGTAAACCCGCTGGCCCTTGGCGCTCTTCGTCGGCCGGATCGCGCGAAACTCGCGCTCCCAGTAGCGGAGGACGTGAGGCTCGACCCCCACCAACTCGGCGACCTCTCCGATGCGGAAGTAAAGCTTCGGAGGTAGCGCCCCCGCGTTCGGGCCGCCCATGCCGCGCCGGTCAGTCCTTCGCCACGACCGACCCGTCGCCGCGGCCCGCGCCCATCGCCACCGCGCCCACCCCGCTGGGGTTCGCCGCCGGCATCCCCGAGACCTGGCGTTGGTTCAGCGCCTGCTTGAGGATCTGGCTGGACTTGAAGGTGAGCACGCGGCGCTCGCTGATGCGAATCGGCTGCCCCGTCTGCGGGTTGCGCCCCGGTCGCTGGCGCTTGTCGCGGAGCACGAAGTTGCCGAAGCCGCTGATCTTGATCTTCTCGCCGCGTCCGAGCGTCTCTTTCATCATCTCGAAGACGAGGTCGACGAGCTCGGCCGACTCCTTGCGCGAGAAACCGCCGACTTTGCTGTACAGAGCCTGGACGATCTCTGCCTTGGTCATGATCGTCGTTTCTCCCCCAAGCTTGATCCGGCACTCTAAGCCTCTTTCGAAGCGAAGGCTACTGTCGCTCGCGCTTCCTTCGGAAGCACCGCAGTTGCGGGCCCCCCCCCCCCCCCCCACGCCCCCACCCTGGACGCGGCGGCGCAGTGGGACGGCGGGGCACCGGGATGTGGCGGGGCCTTTCGCCCTTGCGTTCGATTGCGTTCGATTGCGGCTTAAGCGGCGAGTTCGCTCGATGAGTCGGGGCCGACTGGGATAACGTCTTTTCGCGTATCCTCGGCGCTCGGGCCGACGATTGCGGGGCCGGGGGCCGCCGTGCGAGCCAGCTGCTCGGACGCGACGAAGAAGGCAACGTAGCCGTAGCCGAACGCGAAGAGCATCGCGAAGGGCGTCGCGAACCAGTGCCCGCTCTCGATCGACGCGACGACGCTCACCGCCGACACGAGGCAAAGGGCCGTCTCGATGACGGGCAAGTCGGCGGCGGCGCGGTAGCGGCCCTCGAGCCTGCCCTTTTTGGGCGTGCGGACGAATTCTCCGGACATCGAGAAGAGCCCCTCCCACACGGCCTTGGTCAGGTGAGGGGCCAGGCCGGCGCCAAGCGCCAGAAGAGCCGGGAGCTGCCGTAGGGCCCCGCGGGCGGAGCGGCCCTGCGCCATCTCGGCCATCGTATAGAAGCCCGCGAGGGACCCCGTCGTGCCGATGACGAGCGGGAGATCGATCATCAGCATCGCCCGGGCGCTCGTCGCCGGCATGAGCACGAGGGCCGGCAAGAGGAGCACGCTGAGCAGCACCATGAGCGGGTACGCGAAGTGCGGCGTCAGGTGGAACATCGCCTCGATGCGCTGCATCGGCGAAAGCTCGGCGCGCATGAGACGCCCGGAGAGCTTTCGCGCCGTCTGCACGGTGCCCTTTGCCCAGCGGAACTGCTGCGCGCGAAACGCGCTGATGTCCTCGGGCAGCTCGGCGGGAGTCACCACGTTCTCGCGGTACACGAAGCGCCAGCCGGCGAGCTGCGCGCGGTAGCTGAGATCGAGGTCTTCGGTGAGCGTGTCGTGCTGCCATCCTCCGGCGCACGCGATGGCCTCTTTGCGCCAGATGCCGCCCGTGCCGCTGAAGTTGAAGAGCCAACCGGCCGCGGCGCGCGCGCGGTTCTCGACGAGGTGATGCCCGTCGAGCATGAGCGCCTGCGTGCGCGTCAGCATCGAGCGTTCGCGGTTCAAGTGCCCCCAGCGCGCTTGCACCATGCCGACCTTCGGATCCTGCATGAAGTGAGGGACGACGGCGCGGAGGAAGTCCGGCTGCGGGAGGAAATCGGCGTCGAAGATCGCGACGAGCTCACCCTTGGCGACCTTCAACCCGTTGTCGAGCGCGCCCGCCTTGTAGCCGGTGCGATCGACGCGGTGGATGTACGTGACGTCGAGCCCAGACTCGCGCAGGGCCTCCACCTTGCGGCGCGCGATGGCGCGCGTCTCGTCGGTGGAGTCGTCGAGCACCTGGATTTCGAACCTCTCGCGCGGCCACTGGATGGTAGCCACCTGATCGAGCAGCCGGTCGACGACCGTGGCTTCGTTGTAAAGCGGGAGCTGCATCGTCACGAATGGGACGTCGATGCGGGTCTCGATGCCCTCGCTGGCCAGCGCCGGCACGCCTTCCTTCAGATCCTTGAGCGTGCGCCCGTTGCGCAGCACCGTGATCACCAGGTGCGACCGGTGCAGGCCGTACATCGCGAGCACCAGGAGCACGGCGAAATAGGCCGTGCAGAGCGCGATATGCATGGCCTTCCGGCTTAGTCCAAAGGCTCGCGGACAACTGTCGCCGATTGTATTTCCTTGCACGCACTTGCAACGGAAGGGGTCGGCTTCCGAGGGGAAGGTTTCAGAGGTCGGTCATGTAGAAGCCGGTGATGCCGACTGTCACGAAGACGTGCTGCGCGGCGGAGCCGGACGAATCGTCCGAGCCGAAACCCCCCACGGTGAAGCTGACCTTGGGCAGCAGCCGAAGGTTACGGCCCGCTGGGATCCAGATACCGGCGCCGAGGTCGGCCTCGGCGGAGCCGAGCGTCGTGCTGGCGCTGGTCGGCGGCGTCGTGGAGTTGCTCGACTCACTGAGGTGAAGCCAGCGGGCCCCGACTCCGACCTCGATGTAAAAGCTCGCGCGGTCCGGATCGACGACAAAGGCGAGAACGGCGGCAAGGAGCGTCGTATTGGACGAGACGGAGGTCACGCCGAGATCGGAGGCGTGACCGTTGCCGAGGGCCGCGTGGTCGAACTCGAGGCCTGCGTAGAGTTGCCGCGTGAAGCGCACGCCGCCGTCCAGGCCGTAGACGAAGCCTCCCTGCGCGATGCTGCTTGCTTGGACGGTGTCGCCCGCCGTGGCGGGGGCGGGAAGAGGGAGCTTGGAGGTGGGGATGCTGCCACCGGGGAAGAGGCCTCCGAGGTGGGCG
>PLIR01000202.1:0-1867 GCA_003139415.1 Myxococcales bacterium
AGAATCCATCGACGCTTCGGGCATGGCCGCGGCATCGGCGACGCTCACGTCCTCGACCGTGCCGTCGGCGACGGTGGAGTCCACGGAGGAATCCATCGACGGCGCGTTGGCGTCCGCCGCGTCCGGCGCACCCGAATCGACGTCGAAGCAGATCCTGGGATCCGTCAAGACGAGCGCGCACGTCGTGTTCGGCGCAGAGCACGGCTGAGTGGCACTGCAGGGCTGCGCCGTGACGACACAAAGTGTCGCGGTGCTGTCGATCACCTGTACCGGAGATAGCCCGGCTGGACAGGTCGACGCTCCGGAGCACACCCCGCTCGCGCCCGTCGTCGCGGAGCAGGCCCCGCACGAATGAATGAACTCGTAGCAGCCGGTACCGCCGGTACAGTTGAGCGAACCGCCCTGACTGTCCTGGCAGTGCACCGGGGAAATGCACAAATTCGACGTATCGCAGACCTGGCCTGGCGGGCACTCGCTCGTCCCGCATGGCGTCGACGACTCTGCTGCCGGGGCGAGGCAGAACCCACTGATACACGCGACCGAAGGCGGGCAATCGCTCGCCGACTGGCAGGAAGTGGGCGTGGTCAACGCGCAATACGACAAGCCTCCTAGTGCCGGGCAAGCCTGTCCGGGCGCACAATCGGAGTCTTGCGCGCATGCGCACGCCCCGCCGCCGCCGACCGCTTCCCCCAGAGGGCAACTGAACCGGCTCGCGCCGTCCTGTCCCCCGTCCACACCGCTGCTTGCGCCGTCGCGTCCGGCGTCCGCACCCGGACACGTGCCGAGCGGAAGGCAGCCCATGACGCCGTTCGCTGTCGGACAGCACGAGGTAGTTGAATCAGGACAGGACGTGTCGTCCGCCGTGCAAACCCACACGCTGCCAGCGCAGCCGTGGGTGTTGACTTGGCACGTTGTGGTGCCGTTGGAGTTGAGACAGCAGTCGCCTTCAGNNTCCAAGAGCGGCGCAAGCAGGAGGAGGAGGCCCGAGGCCGGCAACCAGCACCGCCCTGCACGCTGGAGCTTGTCTGCCCTCATGTGCCCACCTGGTCATGGTCGCGCCAGAGGGTCAATAGTTATTGGGTTGCCTCGCCAGGGGCTCCAGCGGAAAGGACGCACGAAGGACGGCTTGCGGCTCGCTCTCGAGAGCTCCTGCTTGAGAGCTCCTGAGACTTGAGAGCTCCTGAGAGAGGTCGCCGAAGCCAAACCGGCCCCGAGCCGAAAGAGTGCGGGCCGGGTCGAAGCTCGGGCTATAGTCGACGATTAGCCCCCTCCCGATGACCTCGAGCAAAGACCGCGGATTGACGGCAAAGCCACCCGGCCCGACGCGGAGGCCGGGAGGAGCGGGTGCAACCAACAGCACGCCGGCTGCCGCCGCGGGCGATGCGACGCCCGCTTCGTCGTCACCCCCGTTCCGGCGCGCTGGGTTTGCCCTGACCGATCTCGGACGCAAGCGCACCTCCAACGAGGACGCGTTCTTCATGGACGACGCCCTCGGCCTCTACATCGTCGCCGACGGCATGGGCGGGCACGCCGCAGGCGAGGTCGCGAGCCGCGAGGCCGTCGACACCCTGTACGGCATGGTGAAGCGCGGGGTGGGAAGTCTCAACGAACTCGTCGATCCGGTTGTGGAATCCGACGCGCGTGCTGCCTGCCGTCTCATGGAGAGCGCGGTGCAGGCGGCAACGTACTTCGTCTACTCCATCGCCGAGATCGACCGCGACAAGAGCGGCATGGGAACGACGATCAGCGCGCTCCTCGTCCTCGGCGGTTACGCGATCACCGCCCAGGTGGGCGACAGCCGCGTCTACAAGATCGAAGGCGGCGTCGTGGAGCAGCTGACCGAAGACCACACGCTCATCGCCTGGCA
>PLIR01000202.1:1900-42942 GCA_003139415.1 Myxococcales bacterium
GGCGGCAAGGACAACATCACGGCGGTCCTGGTCGAGATCGACTGACGGCGGGGGCGCGCCCTCCAAAGTTGACCCTCGGTCTCTCGCGCTGGTATCGGGAGATTGCACGATGGGCACGTCGACCGTGCCGATGGCGTCGGAGTCATCTTCAATGAAGACCAAGCGAGTCGGGGTGCTGATGGGGGGATGCAACGGGGAGCGCGACGTGTCGCTCCTGAGCGGCGATGGCGTCGCGTCCGCCCTGGAGAGCCGGGGGCACGCGGTCACGCGCATCGTCTGGACGGAGGGCGGCCTGGGGCTCGACGAGCTCCTGCGCGCGCACCCCGTCGACGTGATGTTCTTGGCGTTGCACGGGCGCGGCGGCGAAGACGGCTGCGTGCAAGGGGTCCTCGAGGTGATGGGCATCCCGTACACGGGCAGCGGGGTCCTCGCGAGCGCGCTTGCCATGGACAAGCTCAAGGCGAAAGAGATGTTCCGCCTGCACAACGTCCCGACGCCGCCCTACTACACGGTGACTCAGCGCGAGGTCGACGATCTCGAGGAGCTGCACGGCAGCTTCGGGTTTCCGGCGATCGTGAAGCCGCGCCGCGAAGGGTCGTCGCTCGGCGTCGAGAAAGTGGCCAGCCTGGCCGAGCTCGCGGCCGGCGTCGGCCGGGCACTCGCCTTCGACGATCATGTCCTGGTCGAGCGCTTCGTGCGCGCCAAGGAGGTGCACGTCGGCATCCTGGAGGGCCGCGTCCTCGGGGCGATCGAGGTCGTGCCGAAGGGCGGGTTCTACGACTACGCCGCCAAGTACACCTCCGGAATGACCGACTACATTTCGCCCCCCGAGATGCCGGCGACACGCCTTCGCGGCGTGATGAACCTCGCCGAGCGGGCCGCGCGCGCGCTGTCGTGCACCGGCGCTTGCCGCGTCGACCTGCTCGTGACCGAAGGGGAGAACGAGTACGTGCTCGAGGTCAACACCTTGCCCGGCATGACGCCGACGTCGCTCCTGCCGAAGATCGCCGCGGCAGCCGGGATGGACTACCCGTCGCTGTGCGCCGCCATCCTCGAGGACGCGCGTCTTTCCTCGGGCCTGTCGCCGCGCAGCGACCGGAGCAGCGCGCAGCTGCGCACGCACGCGCTCGCGTCCTACGACACCGACGAAGAGTCCGTGCCCTTGGCGCGCCGCGCCGGATAGATTCGCTTTCCTCGAGCGATGACCTCGAGCGTCTTCGGGACGCCCCAGGGCTGCACGATGGCCGCCTCGTGGGGCAAATCCCACACGACCAGATCGGCGCGTGCTCCTTGCCTCAGTACGCCGCGATCGACGAGCCCGAGCGCAGCCGCCGCGTGGCGGGTCGAGCCGAGGATCGCTTCCTCGATCGACAGCCCGTAGTCCCGGACGGACATGCAGAGCGCGAGCGGGAGACTCTCGGTCGGCGCGGTGCCGGGGTTGGCGTCGCTGGCGACGACGAGACGCACGCCTGCCGCTCGCAGCGCCGCGACGGGCGGGGGTAGCTGCGCGAGGGTGAAGCCGGCCACGGGCAAGAGCGTCGCCGCGACGCCGGCACGCGCCAGGGCCGCGATCCCGTCGGCGGACACGTGCTCCAGGTGGTCGGCGGAGAGGGCTTCGAGGGACGCCGCGAGCTCGGCTCCGCCTACGTCGGCGAACTGGCCCACATGGAGCCGCACCCCGAGCCCCACCCGCCGGGCCGCGGAGGCGACGACGCGCGCTTCATCGGCCGTGAACGCGCCGCGATCCACGTAGGCGTCGACGAAGCGCGCACGACCGGCGCGGGCCACGTCGGGTACGAGCTCGGCGGCGACGAAGGCGATGTACGCGGCCCGGTCTCGACATGACGCGGGCAGCGCGTGCAGGGCGAGCAGCGTTGGCACCACGTCCGGCACGCCGGGGCGGCGAGCGGCGTCCGCGATCGCCTCGAGCTGCTTGTGCTCGTACGCCGGCTCGAGCCCGTAGCCGCTCTTCACTTCGATCGTCGTCACGCCGGCGGCCCCCATTCGCTTCAACCGCTCGGCGAGCGAGGTGGCGAGCCGCTCGAGGGAGGCCGCTGCGACCGCGGCGTGGGTCGATGCGATGCCGCCCCCGGCGCGCGCGATCCCTTCGTAGTCGGCGCCCTGCATCCGGAGCTCGTATTCGGCGTGTCGCGAGCCGACCCAGCACGCGTGGGTGTGCGAGTCGACGAGCCCCGGCGTGATGACCCGTTCACCGAAGTCTCGCAGGGGGACGTCGCTCGGGGCGTCGGCGCGAGCGCCCACGAAGGCGATCAAGCCGCCTCGCTCCACGACGGCCGCATCTTTGACGACGCCGAGGGCGCCGTCTCGGGCCGGGTCGCACGTCACGACCCGTGCCGCGGCGAACCCGCGCGCCCTCACGAGCCGTTCCGTCGCGTGATCTCCGCCTCGATCGCGCGCGACGTGTCGCCGCCCACGACCCGGAGCACGTCGTCGCCGTCGACTGGCCGCACCTCGACGCGTTGCCGCGCGAGAGCTGTCCGCTCGCGAGCTTGCTCGCACCGCGCAAGGAAGGCGGGGGATCGCTCGGCCTCGTGGACCAGCGCCTCCAAGGCACGCTCTTGTTTGTCCTCGCTCCAGCAGACGAGCAAGAGATCGCACCCGGCCGCGACGGCCAACACAGCGGCTTCTTCGATCGACCACTTCCCGGCGACCGCCTGCATCTCGAGATCGTCGCTGACGAGCAGGCCGCGGAAGCCGATCCGTTCGCGCTCGCGCGTGCAGACGGCGGGTGAGAGCGTCGCGGGTCGATCCGCGTCGAGCGCCGGATACACGACGTGCGCCGTCATCAGGGCGGCCACGCCCGCGGCGGCGGCTGCGCGGAAGGGCGCCATCTCCACGCGATGCAGCCTGTCGATCGGCTGGTCGACGACGGGGGAGTCGATGTGCGAGTCCTTCGTCGTGTCTCCATGGCCTGGGAAGTGCTTCCCGCAAGCGAGGAGGCCGGCATCCTGAAGGCCATGCAGCCACGCGATGCCGAAGGACTCGACGGCGCCAGCGTCTGCGCCGAAGGCCCGGTCCCCGATGATCGGGTTGGCCGCGCAGGTGTTGATGTCGAGGACGGGTGCAAAGTTCAGGGTGATGCCGACGGCGGCGAGCTCGCGCCCGACCCCCGCGGCGATCCGGCGCGCCAGGTCGACGTCGCCCCACGACGCGACGGTCGCCATCGGAGGCACGGACAGCCACGGACGGCCGCGCAGGCGTGCGACTCGGCCACCCTCCTGGTCGATGCCGATGAGAGGCGCCACGCTGGCAAGCTCGTGGACCTGACGGGTCAACGACGCCACTTGTTCGGGACCGCCCTCGACGTTCGGCTTGAAGAGGATGACGCCCCCGCGCCGGCCTTCGCGGAGCGCGCGCAGGACGTGCGGCGGCACGGACGTCCCCGCGAAGCCGCCCATGATCAACGCTCCGCAGGTCGCGGCGAGGTCCATGGCTCGTGAGTCTCCTGTCCTGGCTCGCGGGCTATTGGGAGTCCTGGAGCGCGTCGGCCCACGACCGGGCGCATGGCCCCCCGCGGGCACCGTCGTCGCTTCCGATGACGCCGGCGCACCCGGGCACGTTCGTGATGGGGCCGAGGAGCAGGTAAAAGTCGCGTGACACGTACGGCAGCTCGTCACGCTGGCGAGCGTCGATCTCGCGCATCGCCTTGTCGACGCCTTCGCGGAAGGCCGTGGCCTTGAGCTCCTCGAGCTTGCGTCCGATCTGCTCGTGCAGCTGCTCCATCATGGGGTGCTCTGTGAACGCGTAGGCGTGTTCGAGGTATTGCGTGAGCTCCTTCGTCGCCGCCGGACCGGCCCCCGAGAGCAGCGAGGCCGCCTCGAGCGAACCGTCGGCGTCGGCGCCGAGCTCCACGGCATGACCGATCGCCGTCGCGCCCGCGCGCTTCCAGGCGGCGCGCTCGTCGCGGTTCGCCAGAAAGGACGGCCCGAGAAACGCCAGAAACTCGCCGTAGCGCCTCCAGATGCGTGGGTCCTGGGGCAGCTCGGCGATGCCGCGCTCGAGGTAGGCGCGCGCGAGTCGGGCATCGGCTTCTGTGCCCTGGATGGGGCGGTAGGCGAGGAGGGTGTCGACGTACTGGTACATCGGCGGGTACGTGGGCTCGAGGGCGATGATCGAGTCGAGGTAACGCGGGACCTCCGTGAAGTCGCGGTGCTCCGACCAGTGCGTGCCGTGCTGGACGAGCAAGTCGGCCCAGATGAGATCGACGGCTGCGGCATTCCAACCGAGGACTGCGATGCGTAGCTCGGCCGGGGGGGGCAAGGCGGACACGTCGTCGCGTTCTTTCACTTCGTGGACCACTCGCGCCAGACGCGGCTGGGTGAGAGCGACCCCGCCCGCGCTCAGGGCGAGTATCAGGACGCCACCCAGCGCGGGGGCGCCGCTCACTCGACCTCCGAGTCGACGTACATCCCGCGGTCCACCGCGGGTCCCCGGGGATCGTTGGCGAAGCTGTGGCCGGTGATCTCGAAGGTGCTCTGGACGCCGTCGCCGTCCAAGTCGCCGTGCGCGACCGCCCGGAACGTAGAGCGTGTCGCAGAGAGCGCGCTGTCGAAGCCGAAGGCAAAGCAGTGCGGGGCGCCGGGCGTCGCGGGCTGGAAGGCCAGCGATGTCCAGGTGGGGCCGTCCCAAGTCCCTGGAGGGTCTGCCTCGCATCGACCCCTGGGTGGAACGGCGGGCGTCAGGGGGGCTCCGGGCGGAAAAGCCTGGGCGATGGGGCGGTCGAGAGCGAAGGCTACGGCGCCGGCGCCGATGCGATCGAGCCCATCGACGGCCTCGACGAAGCGCGACCGATGCATCTCTCTGGCGAAGGTGGGGACCGCCACGGCGAGGAGCGTGGCGCCGAGAGAGATCGACGCGGCCACCTCGACCGCCGTGAGACTCCGCCAGCGAGAACGGGCGCGTGACGTGGCGAGGGCCATCGCTCATCCATCTACCATTTCCGGCCGCCGCTATCGCGGGCCCGTTTCCGCGCAGTTGGCGCGCGCAGGCGCGGTATAACTGGGGCCTGTGACGAACCGTCGGGGCCGGGTGAGAGGGGCCCTCTCGTGGCTGCTGGCGGTGTGCGCGCTGAGCTTCGTCGCGTGGGCCGTGCCGGTGCGTGATCGATGCTGGGACGAGGGAGCCCCGTCGTCCACGCAGGTCTCGGTGTCTCGCGTGGAGAATGGTTGCGTTCTCCACGTGAAGTCCGGCGACGTCGTCATCGACGCCGCCGCGTGCGCGAAGCTCCGCTGCGACCCGGGCCTCGCTTCGACGCTCAGCCGGGCGCGCGTCGGCGTGATCCTCGCCCTGTTCGTGCTCTACGCCATCGGTCACCTGGCGCTGGCGCTACGGTGGCGCATTTTGCTCGAACTTGCGGACATCGACCTCCCGCTCACCGAGGTCTGGCGGATCGCCATCGAGGCTCAGGCCGGCGGAGTCTTGCTCCCGGGAGGCATCGGTGGCGACGCCTTGCGCATTGCTTGGGTGACGGCCAAGCCAAAAAGGGGCGGCGGTCGAGCTTCGGTCGCCATCGTGGCGGCCTCCGTGCTGCTCGATCGCGTGGTCGGGTTGACGCTCATCGCGACGGTCGCGGTCGCCCTGGGATCGGCGTTCGGCGGGATCGGTGGAGGCCCGCTCGTCTGGGCACTGACGGCGCTACCGCTCGCCGTCGTGGCGGGCCTCATCGTGATTCGCTCGCCTTTCGTCGAACGGATGACGTGGCTCTCGCGCGGGCGCTTCCGGCGTGCACTCGCGCCCGTGCTCGCTTACGTCCGAGATCCGCGCGCGCCCCGAGCGATCGCGCTCGCGGGGGCGTTCAGCATCGTGGTCGCGGGCGCGCAGTTCGTGATCATTCGTGGCCTGCTGTTCGCGCTCGGTGCTGCGCCCACGGGCGAGAAGTGGGTGTACGTCGGCACGGCCATGGCCTTCATCGTGGGCGCCATCCCCGCGCTGCCGGGCGGCTGGGGTACGTCCGACGCGGCCTACGTGTTCTTCTTCTCGCGCGCGGGCCTCGCGCCGGCGATCGCGCTCGCCGTATGCCTGCTCTATCGGCTTTTCTGGTATGTTGTGGCCGTGGTCGGGGCGCTTCTGTACGCGGCGCGACCGCAGTCCGTGAGCGAGGAGAGCGTGGCTCTCGAGCCGCCCGGCGAGCCATGAACGTCTCCATCGTCGTTCCGGCCTACAACGAGGCCACCAACCTCCATCGGCTCCTCACGTCGCTCGTCGAGCAGCAGACGGCGGCGTGTCGGATCGTCGAGATCATCGTCGTCGCCAGCGGCTGCACCGACGGCACGGCCGAGGTGGCGCGTCAGTTCGGGCGTGGTCGTCCGGGCTTGCACGTCCACGTCCAGGAGCGTCGGGAGGGCAAGGTCGCGGCGATCAACGCGTACCTGAGGATGCGCGATCCGCGCGCCGACGTCGTGGTCGTATCGAGCGCCGATCTCGACGTGGGACGCGACGTGGTCGAGAGGATGGTCGCCTTCCTTCGCGGCCACCCCGACGTCGGGATGGTGGGTGGACGCCCGGTGCCGAACAACGACGGGTCGACGCTCGTCGGTCGCATGGGCAAGCTCGTATGGGAGCTTCACCATCGCGTTTCGCTCGAGGTCCCCAAGATGGGCGAGATCGTCGCTTTTCGGGCAAACCTCGTGGAGTACGTGAGCGAGCTGTCGGTGGTCGACGAGGCGTCGATCGAGGACATCGTTCGCGCCAAGGGCTTCAAGCTCGGCTACGTGCCCGACGCCGTGGTGACCAACCGCGGGCCGGAGCGCTTCAGCGAGTACTTCGATATGCGCCGCCACTACGCCCGCGGCCACTACTGGCTGAGGTTCGCCTTCGGGTACCAGGTGGCCACGCTCGATCGCGGTCTCATCACGAAAGCTGTCCTCGACACCGCGCGCGGGGAAGACCGCTTCGGCAAGATCGCCCTCGCAGCAGCGATCGGCGTCGAGATCGCCGCCCGCGCTCTCGGCTTCTGGGACGCCCGCATCGTGGGGGGCAAACATCGCACGTGGAAGACCCGCCAATCCACGAAGGAGCTCGACGCGAGCACCCGCTCCCCGTACGTCAACGGTCAGGGCGCGCGGCTGTCGGCTCGTCCCGGGCCGCACGAGGGACCGCGGTGACGCGCGTGGATGCGCACGCCGGCCAGCGCGTGCCGCTTGCCGTTCGGCTCGCGGGCTATCGGGCCGCGCACGCGACGGGGAGGGTGCAGCAGCTCCCGGTCAATCTCACGGTCTCGGTCACCTACTCGTGTCCGTCGCGCTGCGCGACGTGCGACATCTGGCAGAAAAAGGTCGACGACCTCTCGGTCGACGAGTACGCGCGCGTCTTTCCGACGCTCGAGGGCGTACCCATCTGGGTGACGCTGTCGGGGGGCGATCAGTTCGTCCGTGCCGACTTCGACGAGATCGTGCGCCTCGTGCAGACGCTGATCCGGCCGCGCATCGTCAATATCCCCATGAACGGAGTGATCACCGAGCGGATCTTCGACCTCTTGCCGCGCATCGCCCAGTACACCCTGGGCGCGCAGCTCGTGCTCAACCTCTCGGTCGACGAGATCGGCGAAGCCCACGACGCGATTCGCGGCGCCGACCGCAACTTCGAGAAGGTCAAGCTCGTCGCCGACCTGATTCACGATCTCAAAAAGACGTACCCGCACGTGGTGCTCGGCGTGCACACCGTGATCTCGAAGTGGAACGTCGCCCGCATCCCCGAGATCGAGCGAGAGGCGAGGGCGATCTTCCGGCCCGACTCCTACATCGCCGAAGTCGCCGAGAACCGGGTCGAGCTCAAGACGATGGACAAGGACATCGCCCCGTCGGCCGCGGACTACCGGCGAGCGGTCGCGCACCTCGGCAACGTGATCCGCGCGAATCGGTCCGTGCACCCTGTCGCCCGTCTCGTCGAGTCGCTCCGGCTCGAGTACTACGATCTCGCGGCGCGCATCCTCGAAGAGAAGCGGCAGGTCATCGACTGCTACGCCGGCTGGGCGAGCGCCCACCTCGCCCCGGACGGACATGTCTGGGGGTGCTGCGTGCGCGCCGAGTCGATGGGCAACGTCCGAGACTACGGCTACGACTTTCGCACGGTGTGGTTCGGGCCCCAAGCGAACGTGTTCCGCGCCAGCGTGCGAAACCACGAGTGCGCCTGTCCGCTCGCCAACGCGAGTTACACGAACTTGCTGCTCGACGCGCGGTCGCTCGTCCGTGTCGCGGCCCACATGGCCGGGGCCTGAGAGGCGGCGGGAGCGTCGCGTGGCGGACGGGCAGGGCACGCAGGTCATCCCCCAAGACCGGGGGCTCGGCACCGCGTACGAGCGGTGGTGCTTCTACCAACTGCTCGACGGGTGGGCCCGCGCCTACGGAGTCGAATCGGCCCTCGAGGGGCCCATCGACGGCGTTGCAGGCGTGCGGGGTGTGCACTGCGCGGGCCTCGCTCGCTCCGGGATCAAGGTCGTCGCCGCGCTCCCGTCGGAGGCGTCGGCGTCGGTGGCACGCGGCGTCTACGAGGACGTGGCGGCGGCGAGCGCGTTCGAAGTCCGCGTGACCGACGAGGATCTCGCCGCCGACCTGCCCGCGAGTGATCTCGTGCTCGTCTACCACGCGCTGCCGTTCGTGCGCGACTGGCGGCGATATCTCGGCGCCTTGGGCAAGCTCGCCCGGAAGGTGCTGGTGGTGGCGACGTGCAACCCGGACAACTGGGGGTTCACGGCGGTCCGATGGATCGGAGGTGTCGAGGCGCCAGCCGTGTGGAGCGCCAAGACGCTCGCGCCCGCCCTCTGGGAGCTGGGGCGCGTGCGCGAGCACGTGTACTTCGACGCCCCGTGGTGGCCCGACTTGCCGGTCGCGCCCGGGCAAAGCCTCGCCCACCGGCTCAAGCAGCTCGTCGTCGGCCGTGGGGGTGCACGCTTCGCGGCGCCGGAGCACGGAGCGGTGCTCTCGTCCAAGTACGTCTACGGTCCTGGGCGATGGCCGTATTTCGGCGGCCCGGGGTGGCTCGACGACCTGCAGCCGGCGTTGCTTCGGCACCCGGCATTCGAGGGAGCGTCGCCGCGGCTCGTGCGGCGGGCTGCGCATCTTCATGCCTTCGTCGTCGACATGCGGCCGCGGAGTCCACAGGCGCGTCGGCGCCTCACGCGGGTCGAAGGCGAAGGATCTGGACGTCCTTCTTGAACGGAACGAGCGAGAGCGCCAGCAGCGGAACACGTTTCCACGCCGGCGGCCGGTCCGAGGCGAGCAGCCAGCTGCTGTAGATGCTGGCCTGCGCGAAGGCCTCGATCCGCAAGCCATGCACCGCGACGAGCTCTTCGAGGGCCCTTCGGGTGAAGTTCGAGACATGACCGGAGACGCGCGTGCCCCCGTCGGGCGATCCGTACCGGCGGCGGATCGAGCACTCGACGGCCGGAGGCTGCATGCCGGCGGCGAGCATGGCAATGCTGAGCAGTCCGTCGATCCGAGGGACGGAGAGCACGACGTAGCCCTTCGGGGTGACGACGCGGCGGAGCTCGCCGACGAGGTGATCCGTGTCGTGGACGTGCTCGAGGGTCTCGAGGCAGGTGACCACGTCGAACGACGCGTTTGGGTACGGCAGGGGCTCGGACGAATCGAGATTGAATGTCGTCGCGTCGATCTCCGCGGCGATGGGCGCGAAGTCGATGCCGACGACGCGTGCGACGCCGGCTCGATCGGCCATGAGCTGACTGACGACGCCCGTGGCGCACCCGACGTCGAGCATCGTCCCCCCGGGCGCCGGCAGGACGAGCTCCAGCGTGCGCTTGACCCGGTCTTCGAGGACCAAGGTGCTCCCTTGCCGGCGGTAGCCTCGCCAAGCATCGTCGTCGGCCGACCATCGCTCCGCGTTGGCCGAGGGAGCGGTCGATCGCGAACCCGACCCGACCGACGTCACCCTGCCATCGTACCATGCGAGGGCCGGAAGCCCGGCCGCGTGCTGGTATAAAGGCTTGGGCCAACGTGTCGTTCAGGGCGGGGATCACGGGGGCGGGGGGATTCATCGGCGCTCACGCCGTACGCGGCTTTGCGTCGCGGGGCGCGCAGGTGATTCCGTTCGTCCGGGTCCCCGACGGGTCCGGGACGATGACGCTGGAGGAGGCGATCGCCAGCCCTGCGTCGTTGGCAGGGCTCGACGTCATCGTGCACGCCGCCGCGGTCCGTCACCGTTACGGCGTCGATGCAAGGACATACCGGGCGTCCAACGTCGACCTCGTCGAGCGGTCGATGCGCGCGGGCGCAGCGGCGGGCGTCCGTCGCTTCGTGTTCGTGAGCTCCGTCGGTGTGTACGGCTTTCCGCGGGAGCTGCCGGTCACGGAGCTCTCGCCGTACGCCCCGCGAACGCCGTACTCGGCGACCAAGGTCGAGGCGGAGCTGTGCGCCCGCCGGGTGGCCGAGGACTTGGGGATCGACCTCGTCGTGGCGCGGCCGACGATCGTCTACGGCCGGGGCGATCGAAACGGCATGCTGGAGAAGATGGCCCGCATGATCCGAGCGGGTTCGTACCGTATCGTCGGCTCGGGGAAGAACGTGCTGCACCACGCCCACGTCGACGACGTCGTCGAGGGGCTGTGGCTCGCGGCGACCCGTCCCGAAGCCGCCGGCGATGGCTTCATCCTCGCGGGGCCGGAGACGACGACGCTGTCCGATCTTTCCCGCCTCGTGGCGCAGGTCACGGGACATCGTCTTTCGCGCCTGCACGTCCCCCTCCCTCTGGCGCGCGCCGCGGCGGCGGCGATCGACGTCGCCGCCTACCGGGGAGTCGCGTTCGCCATGAACGAGCCCCCCGTCAACGGTGAGAAGCTCGACGTCATGACGCTGCCGCTTCGATTCGACGTCCAGCGGGCGAGGCAGCGACTCGGGTACGCGCCCCGGATCGGCTACAGGGAGGGAATCGAGCGGACCCTCCGGGAAGCGTGACGACGGTCAGTCGGGTTTGGCGCCCCACGCGCCGCGGTCTCCCGCGGCCTTGACCTCTCCGGCGACGTCTCTCAAGAGCTTGCGGAGCGTGGGCGGCCGCGACGGGGGTAGGGGAGCGTCGTCGGCATCGATGGGTACGAGCGGCAAGAGCGATTCGAACAGGTACCAGTCGCCCTGCGCCGCAACGAACCGCGCATCCTTCTGGAGCGCCATCGTCAACCAGATGCCCACGGGCTTGTCTCGGGTGACGACGAGCAGATAGCGGAAGCGCGTGAGGTCCCACGCGGGGCGCAGCGCGAGCGGGTCGTGCGACGTCCGGTCGGTCACGTCCGCCCATTCCTTCTCGGGCCGCTGCGCGACGGGCGAGATCGGCGACTGCGTGTAGTCGAAGAGCGCCCGCCCGCCGTGCTCCGCCACCACGTGCCCCATCGCGGCGACCGGGTTCCATAGGCGGTTTTCCGGATCGGGTCCCAGGTTCAGTGCCGCGACCGCGGCGCCAGGCTCCATGGCCCGCATCACGACCTCCAGATCGGAGTACATCCGGTGGCTATCGGCAAAGACGGGCCAGCCCGCGAGCATCGACGCGACAGGAAGGACCGCGCACATGACGGGAATGAGCCGAGCCGGCGGTTCGGGCGCCCGGCCCGGCCGCGCGGCGCAGCAGACGGCGAGAATCGCCCACGCCGGCGGCAGGAACCGATGGTAAACGAGCGTCGTGCTCCGGATGTCCGCCGGGGCGACGACGTAGACGAGCACGAGCGCGCACGCGATCGCCTCGAATCGCCAGGCATGGACGCGTTGCCAGAGGGTCTCGGTGACGGGACCGGGCCGGGGCCTGCCGGCCGCGAAGACCGCGACGGGCGCCAGCGCCAGCGCGAGGAGCGAATTGCGGACCCATGGCTCGTAGCCGCCGAACAGCACCGCCGGGGCCGTCGTCACCTTCCTGCCGACGTCGTTGAAGGTGAAGAGCGGCATCCGCACGTTGCGCGGGCCCGCGTAGCGCCACGCGTATTTGGTCGCCGCGTAGACGAGCGCCAGCGAGAAGAGGAGGGGGACGGCGCGCAGGGCGAGCGTCTTGGCGTTGCTCGACGTTCCGATGCAGCAGACGATCAGCGAGCCGCACGCGACGAGCTGCATCGCCTGGTGGGCGAAGTGAAGGAGCACCATCGCTGCGCACACGCCGGCCGCGCGCCTCGCCGTGGGCTCCGCCGCGAAACGATCGATTGATGGCAGCAAGGCAAGGAGCGCGATCAGCCCGACGATGTTCTGGACGAGGCAACAGAAGAATAGCCACCCGAACCCGATGGGCGCCGCCACCAGCGCGACCGTCCAGCGCGACGCGCCGACATGGTCCGCGAAGCGCGCGGTGGCGAGCGGCAGGGCAAACATCGCGGCCGCGACCACGATCTTGGAGGCCATGCCGATCGGAAAGACGAGCGAGACCGCGAAGACGAGGAGCGAGAAGAGCTGATTGGAGTGACCGAGGTTGAGAAAGTAGAGCCCCTTCGGCGAAAACATCGGATCGGCCCAGTGCCGCAGCAGGCCGACGCTGGCCTCGTGAAGCGGCAAGTCCACCATGGGCGGGTACTTGGCGATGAGAACCGGCGCGGCGAAGAGCGCGCCTACGAACCAGGGCGCGAGCTGCTCCGCTCGATGGGCGGCGTCGGTCATCGGCCGTGGCATCATGGGCGAAGGTCGATCTCGGGATCTTACAAAACGCGAGAGACGGCCTGCGCGAGCCAGGCCGTCCCTTCGAATCCCTCGGGTCTCTCGACCCTCGAGAGCGTCCGTGTCACTCCTCGGGGTTCGTCTCCTGGATGTTCGGCGAGATCGCGACAGAGCCGCTCTCCGCGCTTCCCTGGACGAGGAACGTCGAGTACGCGCCGTTGCCGTTGAGGTCCCCGTTGGCGACGGCGATGAAGCCGCCGGTGGCCGCGCTCGTGCCCGAGGGCGTGCCCGTGAACTGGGCCTGGGTGAGCGTCCCCGAAGAGAGGTACTGGTAGAGATAGTACTGCGGCTCCTCGAGCGAGAACTTGAGGCACTGCCAGCCCTGCGTCGCGCTGCCGGTGTTCCACTCGCCGACCTGCGACTGGTACTTCTGGGCCTGCGGGACGGTGTTCGACGACGGGACAGCGGTCGAGTCGTCGCAGAAGGCGCGCATCAACGCCGATGTGGCGCCGGGGCCGAGGATCGCCTGGGTGCCCTTCTCGCGCTCCACGGCCGACGCGGAGTCCTTGGCCATTTGACCGAGCGAGTTTCTCGCCTCCGCGGTCTTGGCGTTCGCGATGTATTTGCGCACGCCGTAGATCGCGAGCACGGCGAGAATGCCGACGATCGCTACGACGATCATCAGCTCGATCAGGGTGAACCCTCGTTTTGCCTTATGTATCCATCGACGCATGACTTGTTGCCTCCGTTGCCGATCGCTCGGCGATCACTGCCCCTCCCGGACGACGAAGATTTGATTCGTCATCGAGACTCCGTACACCACCGTATCGGTGGAAAAACCGGGAATGTTGTCGAGATCGGCCTCGGCCTGGATGATGTACCAGTCGGCCGGCGCCGAGGTGAACGTCAGGGTGCTCGTGCCGTCGAGGGGCAGCGGTGAACCGTTGTTCGGCGTCGTCCCCGCGGCCCCGCAGATCGACACGTACCCGAACATCACCGGACCATCGACCTGGACGGGCATCTGAGACCACGTCACGGCTGTCCCGGCGGCTTGAGGCGCGCCCCAAGCGGTCACCTGCCCATACACCGGTTGCCCGGGGTAATAGTCGGAGACGGCGACTCCCAAGTTCACGTCGGCCGAGAGGGCCGCATACTGCTGCGTCTCGGAGTGGTAGGCCTCCTGCGCGACGCGGATGTTCTGCACCATGCCGGTGGCTTCGGTGACGTGGGAGGTCTGGATCAACTTTCGGTACCCGACGACGGCGAGCATCGAGAGGACGCTCACGATGGCCACGACGATCATCAACTCGATGAGCGTGAACCCCCGGGATCTTCGCAGTGACACACCTCGCGGGCTTTGCACCACGCGTGCCGTTGTGATGACCGGCCCTTGGCGAGCGACGACAGAGAAGGCGAAAAACATCGAGATCGCGTGAATACTGCCATGGAAACAAGGGTCTCCGGCAACGTTTTGGCCAAAGCGGCCTTGCCCGGGCCCGCTTGAGAAGGCCTCCACTCGCCGCGCGGCCTGACAATTTTCGTCACATAGGCGCGAGGAAACAGCCGAAGTTTGGCACCGCAACCGCTCTTACGGTGAGCGCGGCTGTGAGCTTGGCTCCGAGGTTTCCACATCCGTGTCCGAGCTCGCCTCGGAGTCGGCGACGTCGGATTCCGAATCACCGAGTCCGTGCTTCTGGAGGCGATATCGGAGGCTCCGCAAAGTGACGTTCAGGAGCTTCGATGCCTGGGTTCGTACCCCACCCGTGCGCTCAAGCGCCTGAAGGATGAGGCGGCGTTCGACTTCTCCGAGCACGTCGTCCAGATTGCAGCCCTCTTCGGACAGGCCGACGAGCGCGGGCAGGGGCTGCGCCGTGGCGCCGGCGAGCTCGGGCGGGAGGTCCCCCAGGCCGATGACGGGGCCCTGCGCGAGGGCGACGGCTCGCTCGACGATGTTCTCGAGCTCTCGCACGTTGCCCGGGAAGGCGTATCCCTCGAGCGCACGGAGGGTGTCGGCCGAGAACCCGCGAATGTCTTTGCCCTGTTCGGCCGCGCATTGTTGGAGAAAGTGGTCAGCCAGCGGGCGGACGTCTTCGAGGCGGTCGCGTAGCGGGGGGACCTCGATGCGGATCACGTTGAGGCGGTAGTAGAGGTCCTGTCGCAGCTTGCCGATGCGGACGTCTTCGTCGACGTTGCGGTTGGTCGCGGCGAGGACCCGGACGTCGACGGCGACCTCGCCCGTCGCGCCGATGCCTCGGACCTTGCGCTCCTGGAGCACCCGCAGGAGCTTGACCTGCACCGATGGCGCCAGATCGCCGATCTCGTCGAGCAGGAGCGTGCCCCCTTCGGCCTCGCGAAAGAGACCGAGGCGGCTCGCCACCGCCCCCGTGAAGGCCCCGCGCTCGTGCCCGAAGAGCTCCGCTTCGATCAGCGTCTCGGGGATGGCACCGCAGTTGATGACGAGGAACGGCCGGTCGCGGCGATCTCCGGCGTCGTGGATCGCGCGGGCGATCCGTTCTTTGCCCGTGCCACTCTCCCCCGTGATGAGCACGGTCGTCCTCGTCGCGGCGATGCGCTTGCACAAGTCGAGGATGCGGCGCACGGCCTCCGAGTTGCCGAGCAACGATCGTCCGCGCTCGCGCCCGAGCTGCGCCCGGAGCTGCTCGTTCTCGGCGACGATCGCGCCCTTCTCCAGCGCCTTCTGGACGAGCTCCCGCAGCTCGGTCGTGGCGAAGGGCTTCGAGACGAAGTCGTACGCGCCCCGCTTCATCGCGACGATCGCCGTTTCGACGCCGCCGTGGGCGGTCATCATGATGACCTCCGTGCGGGCCGTGCGCTGCTTCACGAGCGACAGCAGGTCCAGGCCGCTGCCGTCGGGCATGAGCAGGTCGGTGAGCACGACGGAGTAGGGCTCCGGCGCGTGGAGCACCGCCTCGCAGCCCGTCTTGAAGCCGGGCGCCAGCGTGACGGCGAACCCTTCGCGCCGGAACAGGATCGCGAGCATGTCGCGAAGCCCGGGCTCGTCGTCGACGACGAGGATCCGCGGTTTGGCGGTGCTGGCCGGCATTCTGACCGACCAGGGTACCAGCAACGCGACAGCGTCAAACCCCCGTTGTCACCCCGAGCGGAGCGAGGGACCCAATGGACGCCGCCTGTCCGTGGGGTCCTTCGCTTCGCTCAGGATGACAGCGTCGCGAGACGACGGTACGTCTCTTCGCGGTCGCGGACGATCGCGGCGAGAAGGTCCATCATCCGGCCGACCCCCATGCGCGTCACCGTGGCGAGGTTCGTGCGGGCGATGCGCTCGCGAAGGGGCACGGGAGAGATCCTGTCCGCGTCCAGCAGGCGGATGTCCATGAACTGCGTCCCCTGCGGCGTCCCGGCGCGGACGCGGTCGACCGCGGCGGTGCGAAGGAGCTGGATGGTCGGATCCGGCGTCCGCCTGAGGAACGGCACGAGCCGCTCCGGGTCCGACATGTCCGGCTCGGCCTCCGGGTGAAAGGCCGCGAAGACGAACGGGATGGCGCCCAGCGGATGCGCGCGAGCGTCGGCGTCCTGGACGCGCGCCACGAATCGCTCGAACGCGCCCCGGCCCAGGCCGATGCGCGGAAAGATGAGCAGCGCAATCTCGACGTCGTCCTGCGCGATAAGCTCGTGGATCGCCGCGACGGCGGCCGAAGGGCCCTCGTCACGCTGCAGCAACACGCGCTCGCGCACCTTGCCGTCGAGGCGCGCCCGGAGCGCCCAGGGGCAGAGGCCGCACTCCTCGACGATCTCGAGCTGGTAGCGGCGATATAGGCGCACGGCCTCGCGCGTCCATGGATCCGCGGCTTGAGGCACCGTCTTCACTCCACGGTTAGATTACGCGACGCTTGGCAGTCGGGGGCGAGAAGCGTGCTGCCGCCCGAGAGGCCGTGGGCCTGGGGTGAGCGAGCGCCGCCCGTCCGGGGCGGCGCTCCGCCGACCGTCAGTAGCAGTGGTTCTCGTAGCAGAACTCGTCCGCGGCGCAGTCCGCGGTTGTCCGGCACTGCACGCAGTAACCCGGTGTCGCCGCCGTGTTGCAGTACGGTGCCGCGGCGGTCGCGCAGTTCGCGCTGGTGGTGCACGCGGCGACGCACACCGGCGGGTACGCCGACGTGTTGCACGCCGTCGTCGTGCCCGTGCAGGCCGAGGTGTCGTTCTGCGTGCACGGCACGCAGGTGTTCGACGCCATGTCGCAGGCTGGGTCCGCGGCGGTCGTGCAGTTCGTGTTGCTCGTGCATGCCACGCAGGTGTTCGCCGTCAGGGCACCCGCCGTCGTGTTGCATGCCGGCGTCTTGCCCGTGCACGCCGTCGTGTCGCCCGTCGTGCACTGGACGCAGGTGTTCGACGTCGTGTCGCACGCGGGCCTTGCGGCCGTCGTGCAGCTCGTGTTGCTCGTGCACTGGACGCAGGTGTTCGTCGCAGCGTTGCAGACTGCTGTGCCGCCGGTGCAGTTGGTCGTGTCACCCGTCGTGCACTCGACGCAGGTGTCGCTGGTCGTGTCGCAAACGGTACGACCGCGCGTCTGCGTCGAGCATTCGCCATTGGTCGTGCACTGGACGCAGGTGCCGCCGCTGCAGAACGGCGTCGGGTCCGCGCACTGGCCATCGCCCGTGCAGCCGGTGACGACGCAGGTGTTCGTCGTCGTGTTGCAGGTGCCGCCGTCGCCGCAGTTGGTGTTGGTGGTGCACGCGACGCAGGCGTTCGTCGTCGTGTTGCAGTACGGCGTCGTCCCGCTGCAGTTTCCGTCGCCGGTGCACTGGACGCAGGTGTTCGTCGTCGTGTCGCAGGCGGACGTCGATCCGGTGCAAGCGGACGTTGCGCCCGTCATGCACTGCACGCAGGCGTTGGTGGCCGTGTTGCACACGGGCGTCGTTCCCGAACAGTTCGCGGTTCCGACGCACTGCACGCACTGACCCGTACTCAAGTTGCAGTACGGCGTCGGGGACGAGCATGTCCCGTCTCCGGTGCACGCCGTTCCGCCATCGGTGGACGAGCCGCCCGAGCTGCTTCCGGAGCTCGACCCCGAGCTGGATCCACTGGAGCTCGATCCGCTGCTGCTGCCGCTGCTGGACCCTGAGCTGCTGCCGCTGCTCGACCCGCTCGACGACGAGGTGGTCGCGTCGCCGCCGTCGTCTCCCTCAGACGAGGTGGTCGCGTCGCCGCCGTCTGGCGAGATGCTCGCCTCGGATGACGCGTCCGACGCGTCGTCCTCGAGGCCTCCGTCTTCACCGCTGTCGCCCGAGGAGGTTGCCCCCCCGGAGCTCGAACCGCTGGATGAGGAGCTGCTCTGTCCCCCAGAAGAGGACGAGGACGAGCCGGAGCTCGAGCCCTTCATCGATGCGTCGGCCCCAGACCCGACGGCGTTGCCTCCGTTCGATCCTCCGCATCCAACCGCCGCGACGACAGCAACAAGACAGGCAAGCCCAGCGCAAGCTCTCAAAGCGTTCATTCGTCGACCTCTCCCCTGGTGGTGCGGACCAGCGCGCGACACGAACGTCGTACCGTTTCGACGTGTCCGCGCTCGGTTTACGAGAATTGCCGCGTAACGGAAGAGTGTACGCGACCCTCTCGCCAAGGCGAATCTTTGCGCTCGATCGACGTACTTCGGTGCGCAAGCCGCATACACGACGGGAGAGGCAGGGTTTCCCCCCGGGACCCTTCCCATCGACGCGTTATGCGCTCGGCGCTCTTCGCGCGCTGTCTCTCTTGCGGGCTTGCGGGTCGTTAGCGACGGCCGCCGTGGACTCCGCGGGCGTAGCCGCCACCGTGCCAGTAGGCCCCGTGGCCGTAGCCGAACGCGCCAAGGCGTCCCACGACGTACGGATGCGCGACCCACCCGCCGCGCCACCCGACGGGGCGCCAGGGGTGAACGACCCAAGGACCGAAGGCGTACGGACCCCACCCCCACGGTGACACGTACCAGGTCCAGCCGTTGGCTGGCGTGTAGAGGTACGTGTAGGGGACACCGTCCATCGCCGTCGCTTGCGCGCCGGCGGGCACCCACATCCAGCCGTCTTGGGCCGAGTAAACCCACTGGCCCGTCGGATACGAGTAAACCCATTGCGGCTGCTGGCCTGCCGCCTGCGGCGCCGGTGCGGCCTGCGCCGCCTGCCCTGAGGGCGGCGGCGGTTGCGCGCTCGGGGGAGCCGTGGGCGGGGCCGAGGGCTGCGTCGATGCGGGTGTCTGCGCAGCGGGCGGCGGCGTTTGCTGAGCGGGAGGGGGCGGAGCCTGTTCGTCCTCCTGCTGCTCCTGTTCCTCTTGCGCGAGGGCGTTCAGCGGGGTGCCGGCGAGAAGACCACTAATAAGAAGAGAACCGAGTCCAGCGAACATCGCTTTCATGACGCCAAACCTCCATTCACGTGACCGATAGTAAGCATCGCTCATGCCGGCCGCCATTTGCGGGCTGCCTTCGTCGGGTTCGCACCCACATAGCTGCTGTAAATTCATGATGATAAGTCGACCGTTGGCGCGGACAGGACGTCGTGTTAGCCGTTGCCTGCCGGATGAGCCGAACCGGGGCGTTGGTCGTCGCCTTGACGATGACTGGCGCACTCTGCCCTGGCTCCGCCCGTGCCGCGGCGACGATTGTCCCACCTCGCAGGGTCGAAGCGGCCGAGATCCCTTACCCAGCCCAGGGGAGGGGAGACGCGAC
This sequence comes from Myxococcales bacterium, assembly GCA_003139415.1. Taxonomy (GTDB): domain Bacteria; phylum Myxococcota_A; class Polyangia; order Polyangiales; family Polyangiaceae; genus Palsa-1150. Next base: position 21,170 of record PLIR01000202.1, read on the forward strand.
CGTCGTCCTCGTCCTTCTTATCGACGCGAGCGGCACCGTCAAGGATGTGACGGTTCGCGAAGGAGACCCGCCGTTTGCCGAGGCCGCCGCGGCCGGGGTTCGAGCATGGCGCTTCCAACCGGCGACGCGCGACGATGAACCCATCCCGGCGCGCATCGTCGCCAAGGTCACCTTTCACGCGCCGGTGTTCGTCCCCTCGGTCGAACCTCCGGCCGTCGTCCCGCCTCCGGTCGAGCCTCGTGCCGCGCCGCCGCCCCCCGTGGAGGTCACCGTGCAAGGCGAGCGCGAGGAGCCAGGCACGATTCACATTCCGCGCAGCGAGTCCCAGTTCGTCGCGGGAGCCTTCGGCGACCCCTTCAAGGTCGTCGAGGCGCTGCCCGGGATGGCGCCCTGGCTGAGCGGACTACCGTACTACTACGTGCGCGGGGCACCGCCGGAGAGCGTCGGCTACTTCGTCGACGGGATCCGCGTCCCGCTCTTGTTTCACGTCGGCCCCGGTCCGTCGACGATCGCGCCGCCGCTGGTGGAGACGGTGGACCTCTTCCCAGGCGCGTACCCCGCGCGTTACGGACGCTACGCCGGCGCCGTCATCGCCGGCGAGACGACGCCGCCGGAGACCGATCGCACGCGCGGCGAGTTCTCGGCGCGCGTTTACGACGCCAATGCCTTCGTCGAGACGCCTTACGACGACCACCAGGGTTCGATCGTCCTCGCGGCTCGTTATGCGTACACGCAACCGCTCCTGTCGCTCATCGTGCCGAACTACTCGCTCGGCTACTGGGACTACCAGTTTCGGATCTCGCACCGGTTGGGCGACGCCGACGCGGTGTCGCTCTTCGCCTTCGGCGCGTACGACGAGCTCCACTACTACGGACAGCCGACGTTCCGGGTCGAGTACCACAGGGTCGATCTGCGCTACGACCACCGGACGGCCAAGGGCCACGTCCGCGTCGCGTTCACCTACAACTACGACGATACGCTCACCGCGCTCGAAACCGACAACGGCACGGGAGCGAATGCGGCGCTCAAGGGCCCTGGGTGGCGCCTGCGCGCGGAGTCGGAAGAGCGCGTCAGCGACACGGCGCTGGTCCGCGCCGGAGCCGACATCGGGGCCACGGCGTGGCGGGTCGATCAGTATCCGCCCATCGACGGCTTCGCGGGCGTGCAGGGGCCCCACACGGACATCGAGGGGGGCGCTTACGGAGACGTCGTCTGGCGTCCCAGTCGGCCCATCGAGATCGTGCCCGGCTTCCGCTTCGACGGGTATCGCACGCGCGGCGAGTCGGCGTGGGCGCCGCAGCCTCGCCTGGCCGCGAGGGTCCGCGTGCTGCCGAACGTCGTGTGGCTCTCGGCCTTCGGCACGGCGCATCAAGAGCCGACCGAAGAGGTGTTCGTCCCGGCGAAGCTGCCCAACCCGATCGATCAGTCTTCGCAGACCAACTACCAGTTCTCCGAGGCCGCCGAGGTGCGCCTGCCCTCGAGCATCCGCTTCCGCGTCACGGGCTTTTACAATCGCCTGCTCGCGCAGCACATCCTCGGCACCGACGCGACCGACGTCGGCACGACGGGCGGGCTCGAGGTCTTCTTGCGCCGCGACTTCACCGAGCGGCTGGGCGGCTTCTTGTCGTACACGCTCTCGCGAACGGTGGGCACCGCCGACGGCGTCACCGAGCGGGTCTCCTGGGACCGGACGCACGTGGCGTCGCTCGTCGTAGGCTACGACCTCGGCAACCGCTGGCGCGTGGGTGCGCGGGTCTTCGTCGAGTCCGGGAGGCCGTACGAGCCCGTGTGCGTGCAAAACTGCGGCGGGGCTCCTGGCGTAAAGCCCGTGATGGAGGCCCTGTCGGGCAACCTGCCGGTGTTCTGGCGGCTCGACGCGCGGCTCGAGAAGCGATGGCTCTTTTCGGGCGGCCGATGGCTCGGCGGGACGCTCGAATGCTTCAACGTGTTCGATCGCGCAGAGCCCATCGGCGACGACTACGTGAGCGGGCAGGGAGTGAAGATCGACTATCAGAGCGCGATCATCCTGCCGAGCATCGGGATCGAGGGGGGGCTGTAATCCTTCTCCGTTTCACGGGCTGGCCCGTCGCCGAGCTAGGCTCACCGGGTGAGGTCCACCGGCCGTCGCGTGTTCGAGCGGTGGGTCTTGTGCGCCGTCGTGATCGCCACCTGCGCCGGGCTCGACCCCGCCTCCGGCAGGGCCACGACGTACGCGCTCTTCGGGCATTCGGTGAGGTTGGATCCCCGCGGGATGCTCGCCGCTTGGCCACAAGGAGATGCGCCCTACGCGCGGGTGGCGGGCCTCGCGTGGCACGCGCTCGAGACGAAGTTCCCGGTGGAGGACAACGGACTTCGCACGTGGCTCGGCTACTCGCGCTTCGATCCGGAGACCTTCGAGGGCGTCGCCTGGCCCCACAACCCGGCGAGCTTCTACGCGATGCTGACGGATTCCGCCGTGCTCTGGTACGCGTTCAGCGGGGACGCTGCGGCCGTCAGCGTCGTTCACCGCGCGCTCGAGCATCAGATCGGGCACGGCTCGACGCCCGCGGACTGGGACTGGGCTCGCGTCCCCTACGCGAGCGCCGCCGCGGGCGCGGCGGACTACGAAGGGGCCGACGACACGTGGTGCGACTTCTGCGGCCGCGGCGACGGCATCGGGGTCATCGAGCCGGACAAGGTCGGCGAGCTCGGGGTTGCGTATCTTCAGGCGTTCGAGCTGACGGGCGACGCGGTGCTCCGCGACGCCGCCGTGGCTTGCGCGGACGCGCTGGCGGCGCACGTGCGCCCGGGAGACAAGCGGCACTCGCCGTGGCCGTTCCGCGTTTACGCGAAGACGAACGTCGTGCGCGAAGAGTACTCCGCCCACGTGATCGGTGCGCTCATGCTCTTGGACGAGCTCGCCCGCCTCGAGATCGGCGACGTCGCGGCGTATCGCCGCTCGCGCAAGACCGCGCTCGATTGGCTCCTTGCCGTGCCGATCGCCGACGACGCGTGGAGCGGGTACTTCGAGGACGTCGACATCCATCCTGACCCTCACGAGAACCCGAATCAGTACTGCGCTCTCCGCGCGGCCCGATGGCTCATGGCGCACCCGGAGGACGATCCCGCCTGGAAGGCCCACGTCGCTCACATCCTGGCGTGGACGACGCAGACCTTCGGCGGCGACACGGCCAGAGAGCGGGGCACGCAGTGGGGCGCCACGGTCATCGGCGAGCAGCACGACGACATCGTCAAGATGGGGAGCCACACGGCTCGCTACGGCGCGACGCTCGCCCTCTGGGCAGAGGCCACCGGTCACCGAGCGGCCCGCGAGCGCGGCGAACTCTCGCTCGACTGGGCGACGTACGCGTGCCGCGAGGACGGCGTCGTTGCCGTGGCGGAGGATCCCAACGAAGGCTGGTGGTTCAGCGACGGCTACGGCGACTACATCCGGCACTTCCTCGCGGCGATGGCGGCAGCGCCGGATTGGGCTCCGCGGACGGAGGACCACTTGCTGCGTTCGACGTCGGTGGTGAGCCAGGTCGAGTACACTCCGGGCCGCGTCCGGTGGACCACGTTCGATGGCGCGGCGACCGAGATGCTTCGCCTCACGTTCCGCCCGGCCCGCGTCCTGTCGGGTGGCACGCTGCTTTCGAAGCGACAGACTCTCGACGCGGCCGGCTACACGGAGACGCCCCTCGCGACCGGTGGATATCTCGTTCACGTCAGGCACGCCTCACGGGGCGTCGTCGTCGCGCGCGAGTGACCTGAAGGTTCAGCGGACCGTGCGCGAGCTTGCAAAGGCCGGCGTCGCGGCCGCGGGCGCCGGCATCAGCACAGCCTGGAGCGAGCGCAGCACGGCTTCGGGTTCATCGGCGAACTGGAAGAGCTCCAGGTCGGCGCGATCGATCATGCCGTGCTTCACCAGCGCGTCGAAATTGACGATCTCTCGCCAGTAGTCCGAGCCGAACAGGATGACGGGTAAGGCCCGGTCGAGCTTTCGCGTCTGCGCGAGCGTCAGCATCTCCATCAGCTCGTCGAGCGTCCCGAACCCGCCGGGGAAGACGATGAGCGCGCGCGCGAGGTGGGCGAACCAAAGCTTGCGCATGAAGAAGTAGTGAAACTCGAACGACAGCTCGGGCGTGATGTACTCGTTCGGTCGCTGTTCGTTCGGCAGCCCGATGTTCAGGCCGATGGTGCGACCCCCCGCCTCCGCGGCGCCGCGGTTGGCAGCCTCCATGATCCCGCCGCCCCCGCCCGTGCAGACGACGAAGCGCTTGGGCTCGTCCAGGCTCAGCGACCACTGGGTCACCTGCCGGGCGACCTCGCGGGCTGCCTCGTAGTAGTGCCCGAGCGGGCCTTCCGGCTTGAGGCGCGCCGACCCGAAGAACACGATCGTGTCCTGTACGCCGGCCTGGTGGAACCGCGCCAGTGGTTCGAGGTACTCGGCAAGGATTCGCAAGGGACGAGCGTCGTCGCCTTCCATGAACGCGGGGTCGCGGTATGTCAGCATCGACGTCGACCCCTACCATGGGAGGACTGCCCGCGCGCGAGCGCGCTCTTACGCGCGCGTGACGCGCCCGGCGGCCAGCGCACCCGCGAGGCCGTACACGAGCATCATCGCCCCGTGCGCGACGACGACGTGCAGCGGCTCGCTGTTCGGGCAGACGATGCTCATCGTCGCGGCCGCCAAGCCGCCACAAGCCACCCCGAGCGCGGCGGTCCGCCAGGCCGCCGCCGACGCGAACGATCGCCGGATCGCCAGCAGCCCAAATGCGAACGGACCGGCCGCAAGGACCCCAGCGACGCCGATGCATCGCAATGCGGGACCGACGAACGGCCCCGTGTGTGCGGCCGCGGGCATCGTCGCGACGGTGCCGATCGCGAAGAACACTGGAGGTGCACAGACCAGCGCCGCGAGCTCGACGAAGCGCCTGCCGAGGCCCCGCGGGCCGGGCTGCATCACCGCGACGAGCGCCGCGGCGGCGGCGATCAGCGGCAGCCCAAGGCCCAACGCGACGCTCCACGCGGGCAGCGAGCCGATGTCCGGTCGCCGCTCGACGAACGCAATCCACGCGGCGTCGAAGAGCAGCGCGCCCGCGAGCGCCACGGCTCGACTCGCGTGCACGCGCCCCCGCGTGGGCGACGGCGGCAGGGCCGCAACGTCGATGGACGGCCCCCCGTCAGGCCGGGCCGGCGCAGCTCCCCCCAGCGGGTCCGGGACGTCGTCCAGACGGCTCAAGTCGAAGTCCGTCATCGGGGGGCCTCTTGGGCGTCGCGCGGAGCCTGGGCCGCGTCGAGTGCCGCCCGGAGGGCTTCGTACGCGCGGAAGGCACGAACCTTCACGGCGCCCTCGGTCGTGCCCAAGACCTGGGCCGCTTCGCTGACGCTCAGACCTTCGAACCGGAGGAGCACGAAAGCGTCTCGCTGCAAGGGAGGAAGGTCCCTGAGCGTCGCCTGCACGATGTCGAGCATCTCACGGGCGACGAGCGCCTCGTCGCCTCGGGTCGACGGCGGCGCTGCCCGCTCTTCCGCCGGCGCCGCCCCGCTGCCGCCTCGTTCGCTCCGGCGCACGGCCTGTCGCCTCGAGTGGTCGAGGAACGCATTTCGCGCGATCGCGATCATCCAGGGAAGCGCCGCCGCCCCCGCCGCGAAGGTGCCGCGGGCGCGGTGAATGCGAAGGAAGGTATCCTGCGTCAGATCATCGGCCAGCGCCGGGTCGCCGCCGAGCCGCGTCAGGAAGCCGCGCACGCGTGGCGCGCCTTGCCGGTAGAGTTCGGCCAAAGCGGCGTCGTCCCCGCGGGCATACCGATCCATCACGGCGTCGAGCGCGATGGCCACGGGATCGATGGCTCGCTCGGGCCTCTCCCGCCCGGCGCCCCCGGCCGCGGCGCCCGGCAAGAGCTTTCCTCCGGGTTCGGCCATCGACCATGGCCCATAACCCGCCCCGCGCGCACTGTCACCGAACGAGAGCCACATGCTTATCGCGGCGCGATGCCCTCCAACGTGTCGACCCTTCCGAGTACGCGCTCGGTCGGCTCCCGTTACGGGGCTGTTTCCGCTGGAGAGCCGCCAGACAGTCCCGCGCGCTGTTCGCGCTGTCAGCTTGCGTCTCGCGCGTCGCGTCGCTACGAGCGATCGTGTGATGCAGAAGCTCGTCGACGGCGTCCACGCATTTCAGGCGAAATACTTCGCGACGCACAAGTCCCTCTTCCGCAACCTGGCCGAGCGGGGGCAGCACCCGGAGACGCTGTTCATCACGTGCTCGGACTCGCGCGTCGTGCCCAACCTCATCACGAGCACGGAGCCCGGCGATCTGTTCATCGTGCGCAACGTGGGTAACGTGGTGCCGCACGTCACGGTGCCGGGGGGCACGGCGGCGGCGATCGAGTACGCCGTCGAGGTGCTCAAGGTGACGAGCGTGATCGTCTGCGGCCATACCCACTGCGGCGCCGTGAACGCGATCTTGAACCCCGAAACGATGGACGGGCTGCCGTTCGTCAAGCGATGGCTCGCGCAGGGCGAGCGCGTGCGGGCGATCGTCGCCGAGCGGTACTCGCACCTCGACGAGGCGGGCAAGATGCTGGCGGCCGTGTCGGAGAACGTCTTGGTCCAGCTCGAGAACCTCCGGGCGTTTCCGAACATCGCCGACCGGCTCGAGCGGGGCGAGCTGGCGATGAGCGGCTGGGTGTACGAGATCGCCAGCGGCGACGTCTTCGAGTTCGACCCGGTCATCGGCCAGTTCGGCCCGATGTCCCCCCCATCGATACCTCCCCCCAAGGTCTGGCCGGGCGTTTAGAACGCGCGCATTCCGGTCAGTGGTCCGGGTAGGGCACGAATCCGTCGTCGCCTGCGACCTTGGGGAAGCGGCCGGCCTTCCAGTCCGTCTTCGCGCGCTCGAGTCGCTCTTGGACCCGAGCCCGTTGGCGTAACCTTTCGTCCTCGCCGCGCGTATTGAAGGGGTGGCGCGCTTCGTAAACACCGGGCTCGCGGCGGTCTTGATGGCCGTCCTCGGGCTTGCCTGCTCCGAAGAGCTCCCGCTGCCTACCCGCGTCGCGATGGCGGAGCCGGCGGCGTGCCGCGATGCAGCCCCCCCGCAGCAAGAGCTGCGCGAGCTCGAGGGGATGACCGTCCTCAGCGCTCGACCCAACTGCCACCTCGACTACTGCAGCGGCGTCAATCAGGTGTGGGGGATAAGCCTCGTCGTCCGGCCGCCCGAGGGGACGACCCTGGAGCAGTTCACACGAGACCTCCGATGCCACAACCTGCGCGCGCTCAGCGGCGAGGGTGATGCTTCTCGCATCCCCGATGATCCTTATGGTCTTCCCGGGTCATGGCTCGACATCGATGTAAAGGCGCAGGACGGCAACTTCGTCGTGGTCCTCAACGGCGACACCGTGGCAGATAACCTCCTCATCTTGCGCCGCGCTCGCGCGTTCGCCGCCGCCCACCGGCCGACCACCAGCGCTCGGTGAGCCCCCAGTGCCCCAAGTCCGTGAAACCGGCGGCGCAGCCCTCACGAGCTCGCGAGCCGCTTTGCCGGCGCAGCGGCGGTGGGGACGTCGGCCGCGTCCAGCGCGCCGGCGGCGCCCCTCAGGCGCGTTTGCGCTTCCTGCGTGGGCGGGTCGTCGAGGTTCGGGTGCGATGCGGAGCGCCCTTGGTTTCTGAGCGCCGCCAGTCGCTCGCACTTCGCGATGAGGGCAGGCGTGCCCGTCGCCCGAAACCACCGCTCGACCACGGTAAGGCTGTGCACGTACTCGGCGATGCGGCCGGCCTTCCACGTGATGCGCGCCCGCGACTCGTGCAGCGTGCCGTGTACCATGGGATGGTCGCACCCGCGAAATCGCTCGAGGAGGCGGTCGATGCGCGCGAGGGCCTGGTCGACCTCTCCCAGGCCGGCCTCCGCGTTCGCCATCTCGATGTCGAGGTCCAGAAAGAGCGTGACCCACTCGCGGTCTTCGTCGTTGATGTGCAGCAGCGCGTCTTCGCACAGGCTCTTGGCGGTATCGTGTTCCCCCGCCTCGTTCAGCGCGCGGGCCGTGATGGCGGTCGTTTGCGCCCAACCGATGAACGACCGCGGCTCGGCGGTAGTCAGCAGGTCGAGGACCTCGTACTCGACCTCGGTGAAGGCGCCTCGCGCCCGCATCAAGCCGAGGCGTGCAAGGCGCCGGTAGGGCTTGAGGGACGGGACTGTCGCGCTCATGTGCTCGAGGCTGTCGGCGATCTGCGTCAGCGAGACGACGTCGCGCAGCCGGGACCCGATGGGGATGAGCGCCGCAGGCTCCCACGTCTCGACTTGCCACGCCGAGCCCACGTGCGCGGCGTGCAGGTCGACCAGCTCGCGGTGCGGCGCGGCCGCGGCCAGCTCACCGCGGTTCATGTGGTAAAGGAAGCGAAGCTCGCTCGCGATCATCGCGTACATCTTCAGCCCAGAAGCTTCGAGCGCGTCGGCGCTCTCGAGGGCGGCGCGCCCGTCCGCGCGCATGGTCGCAAATACGCCGCGGGCGAAGTGCGCGCCCGTCACGTAGAGGATGCGCGCATCCGCGGGCAGCTCGAGATAGTAGTGCGGGTCCTCGAAGCGGCGCAGCAGCGTCTCGAACGAGCGATACGCCTGCGCCTGGCGCTCGCGTCCGATCTCGCGCAGGCCCAGGCAAAACTGGTAGATGCCCACGGGCGCGAGCCGGTTGGGCAGCGCGGAGAAGAGCTCCAGCACTTGCGTTACCTTGGTGGCCCGCTCGATGTCGAGCGAGAGCGCCGCCGTACCGGTGAGCGTGGTGACGGCGCCGCAGAGCTGCACGAGCATCTCCTGGAACCGGTAACGTCGGTGCCGCCTCGGCGTGAGGTGGAAGCGGACGACGGCCAGAGCGATTCCCACCACCATGGCGAGCCAGCGACCCAGGACCCGGCGCAGCGTCCGCGCGGTGCGCACGCCGGAGAGGTCTTCGCAGGCGTCGAGCGCGTCGTCCCCGTAGCGATCGCCCCAGCGTCGGTCCTCGTAGTAGCTGGCGTGGGCGAGCGCCGCGAGCAGCGGCACCCGCTCGTAGATGGAGCGACGGTGGCGCTTGTACACCTGCAACGCGGCCTCGAGGGGGCGGCCGACGTGGTGCAGGTTGGCGATCATCTTGCGAACCTTGGCGCTGTCGCACGCCACGTCGGCGATCATGTCCGCGCCGCGCACGTCGTCGGCGCCCTGAATCAGGTGCCACCCCGCCTCGATGCGGGCTTCGTCCTCCGCCGGGCCGGCCTGGAACGCGAGGGCCTCGCCGAGGCGACGGTGGTTCTCCTCGCGCCGCGCGGAGTCCATGCCGGCGACGAGCGCGTCGCGCAGCGCGGTGCTGCTGAACCGGTACCCGCCCTGATCGACGTAAAGGACGTCGTTGCGCGCGAGCTCGTCGAGCACGTGCAAGACGTCGAGGTCGTCCGCACCGCCGACGAGGTGCCGGCACACCCCGAGCGTCGGCTGCTCGCGCTGCAAGCATAGACACTCTGCCAGGCCGCGCGCGGCTTCGCTCATGAGGACCAGGCGCAGCGAGATCGCTTCCTCGAGCCCGGACGGGACGTCCGCCGTCGGCCGCTCGGCCGGCAGCGACCACATGCCGTCGATGTACCGGATCACGTGGTCGACGAGCAGTCGCCGCGAGATCTCGATGCAATGGAGCGGACTGCCTTCGGTGCGCCCATAGAGCCACTCCGCGAACCGTTCGACGTTCTGGGCTCCGGCAAAGAGCGATTCGCAGAGCTCGAGCGTCTCGGTCCTCGACAGGCCGTCGAGCCCGAGGCGCTCGCACTGGCCCCGCAGCGTGACCAGGCCCGACGTGGCGCGCGGGTCGCGGCGGATCCGCTCCGACACCACGAGCAGCAGGGGGGAGCTCGTCGTGGCTCTCGCGAGGCCCACCAGCAGGCCGAGGCTGGCGTCGTCGGCGTCGTCGACGTTGTCGACCTGGATGACGAGCGGCTTCGCGGTGCTGATGTCGACGAACCATGCGTCGAGGTGCGTTGCGCTGCTGGGGGGCGACTTGCTCACCGGGCCGTCCGACGACGGCGGCATACTGGTAGCCGCGGGCCGCCCCGATCCTCCGGAGGCGAGCCGCGCTTCGACCTCGCTGCCCAGCACGGAGAGCGCCGCCCGATAACCGTCTGCGCGCTCGCGCGCCAGGCGGGGCTGCGAGTCGAGGAGCCGCAGCACGAGCGCGCGCGCCGTGCCATTCCAGTCTCGGTAGGTGCTCGCGTCGACGCGGATGACCGCGGCCCCGGCCACTTGCGCGCGCACGCCGATCTCCTCGAGCAGGCGGGTGCGTCCCATCCCGGCGACGGCCTCGATGCGCAGCGCCCCGCCGCGCCCTCCTGCGAGGGCGTCGATGCACCCGCGCACGCGCTCCAGTGCCTCGGCGCGTCCCACGAACCGCGGCGTGAGCAGGAAGCTCTCCGCCAGCCGCTCCACGTCTTCTGCGCCCTCGTCGGCGAGCTCGCCGACGGTGTTGACGCGCGAAATGACCTCGGCGGCGCTCGCCGGGCGTGCGCGCGGGTCCAGGCTCAGGAGGCCCAGCACCAGCTCGTCGAGCTGCGCCGGGATGTCGGGCACGAGTGTGCTCGGCGGGACGGGGGGCGTCTTCCAGACGGCCTCGAGGTCCTCGAAGCGACGCGCGGGATACGCGTGCTGTCCGGTCAGCATCCAGTACGCGAGCGCCCCGAGCGAGTAGAGGTCCGAGCGCTGATCGAGGGGTGCGCCGCCCAGCGCCTCGGGCGCAATCGCGGGCGCAGTGCCCACGGCGAGGCTGACGTTGCCGAACGACGACAGCGCGCCGAAGTCGAGGAGCTTGCAGTGCCCGTCGGCCGTGAGCCGCACGTTGCGTGGGCTGAGATCGCGATGGAGGAAGCGCCGCGCGTGCAGCAGGGCCAGCGACGTCGCCACGTCGCGCAGGCAGCGGCACGCCAGGCGGTAGGCGAGGGGCGCCGCGTAGCGCATGTCTTGCCCGACGAGCAGCTCCATCGTGTAGTACGGCCCCACCGTGTCGACGCCGTAGTCGAACACGCGGATGATCCGCGGGTGGTCGAGGCCCGCGAGCACCTGGTATTCGCGCTCGAACGCCTCGACGAGGTGCCGCTGGGTGGTCGCCTCGGCCTTGAGGCGCTTGAGCGCCCGCTCTTCACCCGTCGAGCGGTCGCGCACGCGGTAGACGATCCCCATCCCGCCGGAGGCGAGTTCCTCTTCGACGAGGTACCGGTTGGCCACCTGCTCACGGCTCGCGCCCGACGCGCCACGCGATCCGGCCGTGAGACGCGGTGACGCTGTGGAGCTGACCATGAACGGGACCATGGTCATTTTAGCACCGGACGCATGCCCGAGGCGTCCTGCCGCGCAGAGGCGCCCGGGCCCTCGTGGCCTTGCGTCTTGCCTGAGCGCTTTGCCTGGTGGTGCCGTTCGCAGCGCGCGTCGCTAGAAGATCACGTCGGCGTGGCCGCCGAACGCGACCCACTGCGGCCCGTACTGATCCGTGTCGATCTCGGCGTACTCGATGTGCACCCCGAAGCCGAGGTGCGGAATCACTCGCAGGTCGAGCGCGGCGCCGACGTCCCATGTCAAGCCGCTCTGCTGCGGGACATCCGGGTCGCCCGTCACGCGCCAGCCGTAGCCGACGTGCCCGTAGAGCACGGGGCAGACGAACCTGCCGAACGACAGCCGGGCGCCGACGAATACGCGGTGCAGATCCCAATCGTAGGAGTTGCCCAGGTCGTCGGACGCGAACAGGTGTTCATAGGCGTACCCCGCCTCCGCCGTGAGCCGGAGCCTCGGGCGCAGCCGGAATTGCTCGCCGATGCGGACCTTGAAGCCGCCGCCCCCCTGGACGTTGTTGCCATCCAGGACGGGCAGGTTCACGGGCACGGCCCCCTCGAGATCGAAGCCGAGGGCCAGCGCCTGGGGAGGCTCGGCGTCGGGCGCGTAGTAGTAGTAGCGCGGCGGGGGAGGGGGCGGGGGCTGCGAGTAAACGTAGACGCCCTGGGCGTGGGCGGTACCCGGGGTGAGGGCCACGCCGAGGCACGCAAGGGCGGCCGCGCCGACGAGGCCGGTCAGAGAGCGGGGACGGCTCGTTCGATCGGAGACCCAAGAAGTCATCATGAAGCACACCTCCATATTGTTGGTCAGTGGGAAGGCCGCCTGCGAAAGCAAGCCGTGTTCCAGGTGGCACCCCGATGCCGTTCTTTATCCGGTAGTCAGACGGTGTCCTCCGAAAATCGGTGGATGGTGATCCTTCTCTCGTCGAAAATCGACAGAAAATCGCGGTGAAAAGGCGCGGGGTGTCCATGGCAGACGAATTGCTCATCAGGTGATCGCGGCGCCCACAGGGCGTCACACCTAGGAGCGACCATGGGACTGGCTGTCACACGATCCATTCTTCGAAGTTCGGCGTTCTTGCTCGGGTGCGGCCTCGTGGCCACGTCCGTGGTGGAGCAAAGCGGGTGCTCGTCGAACAACGGCGACCCCCAGGGCTCTACGTCTTCGAAGACGATCGGCGCCACGTCCGAAGCCGTGGGTCAGGTCGGGATGAACCTGACGCTGGCCGGGGGCGAGACGGTCAACTCCGTCACGTGGACCATCACGGGCAATGGCTACACCCAGACGGGGACGGTCCCGCTGCAAAACAGCCAGACCATCAGCTTTCTCATCGGGGGCGTCCCCGCAGGTGCAAACTACACGATCAACATCTCCGGCACGTCGGCCGATGGCACCGTGACGTGTTCCGGGTCGACGACGTTCTCCGTCGTGGCCCGGACGACCACGACGATCACTGACAACCTGCAGTGCAACCCGACGCCGCCCGAGGCCGGCGCGGTCGCGGTGACGGCGCCCACCTACGAGTGCGCTGCCGTGTTCCCGGGCTCGATCTCGCTGAGCCCGAGCGAGACGACCATCGGCGGCACCGTGAACCTCTCGGCCGTCGCGACCTCGCCCAACCCGAGCGCGACCACGTACGCCTGGTCGGCCCCGAGCGGGACGTTCTCTTCCGCGAGCTCGGCGACCACGACCTTCACGTGCACCTCGCAAGGGCCGGTCACGTTGACGGTCACGGTCAGCGACGGTCCGGTCCCGGACGGCGCGCTCCCCTGTTCGTACCCCAGCACGCCGGTCGTCGTGCAGTGCGACGCGGCCGGCGACGCCTCCACGGTCGACGCGACCACGGGTGGCGGCTCCGACGCCGCCATCGACGCCCCGGTCGACGCCGGCTCGTCGCAGGCCCTCTTCACGACGCTCCCCGCCGACGCGGGCCCTGTCGTCGCGATGATGAACCTCGGGACGGCCATCGGCCAGGGTTCGGGCAACGGCGGCACGCCCCCGATGCTCACCGACCTCGCGGCCGATCCGAACAACACGCAGACGATCAACTCCAACGACGGCGGCCCGCCCTTCCTGGCGAGCGGCAACGTCGAGGACCCGGCGTCGGTGCTGTGCCGCTACGACGGCGGCGTGTCGACGCGCATCACGCACGTCACGGGGAGTAAATTCGAGACGGGGGAGACCGATCCGATGGTCCCTCTGACGCCGGCATACTTCCCGCTCGTCTACAATTCGACCCTCACCGTCACGGATGTCGCGTCGTTCGTCGGCAGCGCACCGCCGCTCGTGGGTCTCTTCGACTGGAGGCCCAAGGATCTGGACGAGGCCGTGCTGGTCGGCGAGTCCGGCGACAACGGCAAGACGTGGTACTTCATGCAAAACGTACTGGAGCTGAACCCGGACTACACCAACCCGGTCAGCGGCGGCTACAACATGTTTGCCGATGCGGGCAACGGCTGCCCGGCGGCGGTCACCGACACGAACGCCAACACGAACTACCCGCTCGCCAACAACTCCCAGGACGACGACGGATGGGGCCATGCCGCCATCATCCAGCTCCCTGGCGTGGGCAACTCGGCGACGGGACAGTTTCTCTACCTGCTCGACCGCAACACCAACAACATCCCGGGCACCAGCACCGAGATCGTCGACGGCAATCCGCTCTGGGTCATCAACCTCAATGCCACCGGCGCGCAGGGCGGCAACGGCGGCCCGAGCCCCAAGTTCCCGCTCTGGAACACGAATCCACAGAGCGGTACCACCTACGTCGGCGCGAACGACTTCAAGTCGATCGCATCCGTGCTCAGCCAGACGCCCGACTCCTCGGCGCCCATCCCGGTGGCGCAGACGGTGGGTCTTACCGATCCGGACGGCATCATGGCCGTCTTCCCCACGTCGCCCACCGCGGACGCCGGTTCTCCGATCACCGTCCTGTGGGTACAAAAGATCCTCAACGGCGACGACACGGGGACGACCGCGCTGCCGACGGCGCAGCAGTGCACGAAGGCGCCGTTCAGCGGCAAGACCAACCACGACATCGCGACGGTGCACCTCGCGACGACGACCGACGGAATTCACTTCACCGACCTCGGTCGGGTCAACGGGCTCAGCGACCCGACGACGGTCGACTACAACGAGACCCGCTGGGTGAGCCCGCGCGGGACGCTCATCGACATCTTCGGCAACCAGACCCGGTGGGGCCTCTACTTCTCGGCCGGCAACTGCCTCGACGGCGACTCCGACGCGTTCCACTACATCGGCTACGCCGAGTCGTCCGACATGGTGAACTGGACCGTCTACAACGGCATCAACAACCCGATCGCGTCGATCAACCCCATCACGACCACCAACCAGGCGACGGGACAGACGGTGACCATCCCGGCCAACCCGCCGCTCATCCCGACGCAGCCCTGGTTCGCCGAGCGCCTGTACGCTCCGACCGCCACGCAGATCGACGCGACCCACCTCAGCATGACCTTCGCCGGATACGGCGTGCAGACCCCCGCCAACGATCTGCTCGAGTATCGGCAGATCGGCAACGTGGTGCTGCACATCTCGATCCCGAGCCTGCCCCCCGCCGCCGACGGCGGTGTCGTCGGCCTCAACCCGGGCGTCCCCAACAACATCAACGCCCACTAGTGCACCCGCCGTCGAGATGAGCTCGAGGTTTGCTGTCATCCTGAGCGAAGCGAAGGACCCCACGGAGAACGCGGAAAGGCTCCGTCCATGGGGTCCCTCGCTCCGCTCGGGATGACAGCAAGGGGTTGACGCCATCACGACGGCGCTCCACTAGGCAAGGCGCGCCCACTCGCTCATAGTGGCGCGCATCGAGCGATGCGAGACGACACTCCCAGCTTCACGGCCTCTTGGGTCGCCGGCATGCGCGGTCTCGGCGCATTTCTGCCCGAGCGGCTCCGGCTCGTCGACGATCCCTACGGGCTGCGCTTCTCACGAGCCTTCCGCCGCTTTCGCCAGCGCGACGGAGCCCTGACGCCGCTCGCCTCGGCGACGTCGCGGCTCTGGTTTCGCGGCTACATACGTCGCTTCGCCGTCTACATGCAGCTCCGCACACGGGACATCGACGACGACGTCGTGGACTTCGTACGCGCCGGCGGGCGGCAGCTTGTCCTGTTCGGTGCGGGGTTCGACTGCCGCGCCTGGCGCCTGGCGGCCCTCTCGGGCGCGACGGTGTTCGAGGTCGATCACCCAGCCACCCAGGCGAGGAAGCGGGCCATCATGGACGGCGACTCACCCTGCGGGCGCGTCGTGTTCGTGCCGTGGAACTTCGAGCGGCCGCTGTCGGAGCTCCCCGCGCGTCTCGCGAGCGAGGGTCACGACCCCTCGGCGCCGACGATGACGATCCTCGAGGGAGTCCTCATGTACCTCACGCCCGAGGCCACCGACGCGACGTTCGAGTGCATCCGTCACTACTCGGCGCCCGGGTCCCCCGCGGCCATCACGTACATGGATGAGGCGCTCGTGCGCGAGCGCTCCGGGCAGGGGTTCGGGCGTCGCCTCGTCGTCGGGCTCGCGGGCGAACCGTTCAAGAACGGGTTCCACGCGCCTGCCGTCCCTGCCTGGCTCGAGGAGCGTGGCTTTCACCTCGAGCGAGACGAGTCGGCGTCGCAGCTCGGCACGCGCTTCTTCGGCGCCGCGGTCGGCCGCCGGATCGCGAGCCGCAGGCACGCGCGCTCGCACTTCGCGCTCATCCGGCGGAAGTGACGGGGGCGGGGGCGGGCTCTGGCGCCACGGGGCGCAATCGGCGCCGCGCGACGTGCCGCGCGGCGCGCCGCAAGAGTTCATAGGCGCCGACCACGGCCAGCACGAGGAAGAACGGGTCGTACGGCACGTGGTAGCGCGCCTCACCGAAGAAGAACGCCGCCGCGAAGACCAGCGTGAAGAGGTTCGCCGCGAGGACGAACATCGTCCGGTTGCGGCGGCCCAGCGCGAGGCCCAGCGCGCCGAGCGGCAACACCGGGAACAGGAGCACGGCCCGGAACCATTCGCCGATGGCGTGCCTGTCCACCGACCCGAAGCCGACGAAGCGCACCGGCTCGTGGTAGTTGCTCTCCGGCCACGGCAGGTTCTCGAAGAGAAGGAGCGACACGTTGTGCACGCGTCGCCGCAGCCGATCGCGCAAAGGGACGCCGCGCGTGCGCTCCGCGGTGATGCGGCCCAAGATCTCGGGATCGACGACGTACCCGCGGAAGGTCACGGTGTCGCTCGGCTTGACCGAGGGCTTCGACGGAGGGCTAAACCAGTACGACCACTCTTCGCCGTTCGGCGTCCGCCAGCTTGCCTCGATCTTGCAAACGTCGGTGTCGGCCCAGAGCCGGTTCCCGGCGCTCTCGTTGACGAGTCCCCAGCGCCCCGTCAGCCGGTGGAACCGCAGGCTCGTCATCGTGAGCGTCACGGCCACGGGCACGGCGAGGAAGGCGACGTCGAGCAGGGCGCGCCGCAGGCCCCGCGTCCGCAGACGCGAGAGCCCGACAGCCGCCGTCTCGATGGCCCACGTCAACATGAACTGCGACCGGATGACGATCGCCGCCGCCGACGTGATGCCCACGAGGCCCTCGCCCGCCGGGCGCCTCCAGCGCCGGCCCCCGAGCCAGGCCTGCACCGCGATCGCCGCGGCGAACCATAGCTCCGACGAGAAGAAGCCCGTGAACGCGACTTGCGGGTACCAGAACGCGACGAGCAAGCCCGCGAGGGCCCCCGCGATCAGGCTCGGCACGAGCTGCACCGTCAGCGCCACCGCGCACGCCGCGGGCACGGAGCCGACCAGAGCGTGCGCGATCGCGATGCCCATTCGCCCGTTGCGGCCGAAGGCGAGAAACTCCAGCGCCACGATGAAGTGAGTCCCTGGCGGGAAAAGCGCGAGAACCTTCGGCTCCGCGGGCATCCTGTGCTGCAAGAGCTGCTCGGCGCGGTCCACGT
Source organism: Myxococcales bacterium (assembly GCA_003139415.1). Taxonomy (GTDB): domain Bacteria; phylum Myxococcota_A; class Polyangia; order Polyangiales; family Polyangiaceae; genus Palsa-1150. The sequence continues at coordinate 38,421 of PLIR01000202.1, forward strand.
ACCCGGCCATGTCCGAGTACACCGAGTCGAGCGGCGACTGGACGTGCACCAGCCACGAGAGCCGGACGACGAACGCGATCACGAAGACGCCGACGACGACGGCGCCCAAGCCCCGCGGAGAACCAGCCGCGCGTCTCAGCCGAGCTCCTCCGAGGAGTAACCGAAGATCGCGCGCGCGATGATGAGCCGCTGGATCTGGCCCGTCCCCTCGTAGATGTCGGTGATGCGTCCGTCGCGCAGCCACTTTTCGAGCAAGTGCTCGCGGCTCGCGCCCATCGCACCGAGCAGCTCGATGCAGCCCTGGGGCACCGTCCGTGACACCTCGCCGCCCTTGGCCTTCGCGATCGATGCCTCGACGTTGTTCTCTTCGCCGGCGTCCGCGAGCCAGCCCGCGCGAAGCACCGTGAGCGACGCTGCCTCCGCGTCCGCCTCCATCTGCACGAGCTTCGCTTCGATCGTGCTTCGCGCGCGCCGCCCGCGCTCCCAGTCGACGGCGACGCCTTCGCCGGCGAGGGCCTCCTCGGCAAAGTCCAGGCTGGCGCGCGCCTTCCCGACGCCGATCGCTCCTACCGCCGGGCGCGTCATGTTGAACGTCTTCATCACGCCGCGGAAGCCGCCCGAGCCCTGGCGCGGTACCGTCTCGTCGCCGCCGAGCAGGTGATCGCGCGGGACGCGGCAGTCGATGAACGACAGCGCGGCGGTGTCGCTGGCCCGGATGCCGAGCTTCTTTTCCTTGCGCGTCACCTCGAAGCCGGGCGTGCCCTTCAAGACGACGAACGACTTTATCCCGGCTCGCCCGCGCTGCGCGTCGACCGTGGCCCATACGACGACGCCCTGGGCCCGGATGCCGGTCGTCACGAAGATCTTCTCGCCGTTGATGACCCAGTGTTCGCCGTCGAGGCGTGCCGTCGTCTTGATGGCCTTGGAGTCGGACCCGCACCCGGGCTCGGTGATGGCCATCGAGAGGGCCGTCGCACCCCAGCGCTGCTTTTGCTCCGGCGTGCCGGCCGCCTGCAGCGCGGCGTTGCCCAGCGCGAGCGGCGGCTGGCGCAAGGGGAGAGTGTCGCCCCACTGCCGGGCCATGCCGAGGAGCATCTGGAACGTCGCCGGCGGCGTGTCGCCTGCCGGGCGGCGATTCACGCGTTCGCTCACGCCGGGGAAGGCGTCGGCCTCGGGAAACTTCTCGGGGGGGAGCTCCTCTTCGTGCTCGTCGAAGTAGCGGGCGTGCTTTCGTACGGCGAGGCCCTCGCGGCGTACCTGCTCGAGGATCTCGGTGTCGTTCTGGGAGAGCCGGAAGTCGACCATCGCGAGGGCCCCCTTTTATACCGCCGCCGGGCCTTCGTGGACCGTCAGCAGGCGCGCGTTGCGAAACCAGAGCTCCAGAGGAAAGTCGCGGATGAACCCGTGGCCGCCGAAGACCTGGATGCCGTCGTCGGCGATCTTCATCGCCTTGCGTCCGACGTAGTCCTGCGCGATCGCCGCGGCGCGGGTGGCGTCGCCGCGCTCTTCGAGCTCGCTCGCCGCCTTCCACACGAGCCACCGCATCGCGTCCACCTCGATGCGCATGTCGGCGATCATGAAGGCGATCGCCTGCTTCTTGGCGATCGCTTGCCCGAACGCGACGCGCTCTTTGGCGTACGGGACGCACGCGTCGAGCACCGCGCGCGACAATCCTACGGCGAGCGCCGCGCCCCCGACGCGAAGCGATGCGATCAGGCGGCGGCCGTCGATGCCGCTGTCGCCCCCGAGCTTCCACGCGGGCGGCGCTTCGACGCCGTCGAGGGTGAGACGGCCCCAGGACATCGCCTGAAAGCCGATCGTCGTGTCTCCCTCGTCGTGAACCCGGAGGCCGGGCGCGTCGCGCGGGAGGATGAACGCCTCGAGGTTTGCGAGGCCCGGGCCGCGCTCGCCGCGTGCGAGGACGAGGAAGTGGCTCGCGCGCGCCCCCATCGGCACGAGGCGCTTCTCGCCCCGGAGCACGCGGTTGGCGCCGCGCCGCTCGGCCGTCGTTTCGAGGGCGCAAGGGTCGAACGTGAAGCGGGGCTCGTGAAGCGCCAACGTGGCCGCGTGGTAGCGGTCGCCGGTGAAGAGCGGCAGGTAGTCGCGCTTCTGCTCCTCCGTCCCGAAGTCGACGAGCGGCCGGACGAAGAGCATCGGCGCCGCCACCGCCGCGCCGAGCGACGCGCACCCGTACCCGAGCTCCTCGAGCACGATCGCCGACGTCGTGTGCCCCCCCTCGACCCCGCCCCCGCCGTACGCCTCGGGGATGCACGCGGCCGCGAGCCCGAGCGCCCAGCTCTTCTCGAGCAATTCGTCCGGGCAGCGGCTCTCTTCGTCGCAGGGGCGCGCGCGGTCGCGAAGCTCGCGGCGCGCGAACTCGCGCACGGTGTCCCGCGCCACCTTCTGCGAGTCCGAGAGGGCGAACGAAATCACGCGGGCAGAGTACACTACATCCCGATGCCGCGCGTTTTGGGGCATCCGTAAACGTGCCCGATTCGAGGACTGGGCCCGGTGCGGGGCGATGGGCATGTGTGAAAAGAATTGCTATCCAGAGCGCGCGCCTTGATGGATACGCCCGTCGTGACCGTGCCGGATCGCGCCTCGGTGGCGCTGGTCGAAGCGCTCATCCCTGGCTCGCGCGATCTGGCCGCCGCCGACGAGACGACGGTGCGGCGTGCGGAGGAGGTCGTGCGGCACGTGCATCCTTCGCTCGTCCGCGCGTGGACCGCCGCTCAGCGGACGCTCGACGCGGCGGCCTATCCGCGGCGCGGGCGGCCCTTTCATGCCCTCAGCGCCGACGCGCAGGACGCCGTGCTCCGCCAGTGGGAGAAGGACCCGATCCTCGGCAAGGCGCTCGCGTTCATCTCGCTCGTCTACAAGATGGTGCACTTCGACCAAGTGGAGCCGCAGGGCTCCAACGGCGGGGGTCGCACCGCGCTTCGCGTCGTCCGCCCCACCGACGAGCCCCGGTGGCTGCGCCAGGTGCACCCCGGCGACACCTGGGACGGCGGGGACATCGAATGCGACGTCGTCGTCATCGGGTCGGGCGCCGGCGGCGGGGTCGTCGGGCGGGAGCTCGCCGCGCGCGGGCTGGCCGTCGTCTTCCTCGAGGAGGGCGAGCACTACCGGAACGACGCCTTCGACGGCAGCTCGGTCCGCGCGCACCAGCGCTTTTACCGGACAGCCTTCTCGGTCGGCAACGTGGTGATGCCCATCTTCGTCGGGCGGCTCGTGGGCGGGTCGACGGCGATCAACGGGGGGACCTCGTTTCGCACGCCTCCCTGGATCCTCGAGCGATGGTGCGAGGAGCTCGACACGGACGCGTTCTCCCCCGAGGCGATGGCCCGGCACTTCGACCGCGTCGAAGGCATCCTCGACGTGCGCACCTCGAGCCGGCAGGCGATCGGCCCCATCGGCGACGTGATGGCGCGCGGCTGCGACGCCCTCGGCTGGAGCCACTTCGCCATCCGCCGCAACGCGCCCGACTGCGACGGGTCGGGCTTCTGCGACTTCGGCTGCGCGAGCGGTGCTCGCCGCAGCATCGACGTCGCCTACCTGCCGCCCGCCTTCAACGACGGCGCCATGCTGTTGACGGGGACCCGCGTCGTCAAGCTCGTCACGGAGGGCGGACGCGCCACCGGCGTCGAGGGCGTGACCAAGAGCGGGCGCACGATCCGCGTGCGCGGGCGGGCCGTCGTGCTGGCGGGCGGGACGATCCCGACGCCGATCTTCTTGCTCGAGCAGGGCCTCTGCAGCACGAGCGGACAGGTTGGCCGCAACCTGACGATCCACCCGAGCTGCGGCCTCTCGGCCCTCTTCGACGACGAGATCAAAGGCCACGACCACATCCCCCAGGGCTACGGGTGCGACGAGTTCGTGCGCGACGGGATCCTGGTGACGACCGCGCAGCCCTCCCGCAACCTTGCGCCCCTGCTGTTCCCGTTCACCGGACGGCGGCTCATGGAGGTCGTCGACGGCATGGACCGGGTCGCGTCCTTTGCGATCCTGATGCGCGACGACACACGCAATGGTCGCGTGTGGGGCCGGGACGTCGCCGGCATCCCCGCGATCACGTACAGCGTCACCGCCAGGGACACCGAGCGCATGCACCAGGCGATGGTGCACACCGGGGAGATGTGCATCGCCGCGGGCGCGAAGAAGCTCTATCCGGTGAACCTCACGGCGCCGATCCTCAACCCCGGCTCGGAGTTCGACGCCTTTCGCCGCACCTCGCCGTCGCCGGGGGACCTCGTCTGGCTGAGCTATCACCCGCTCGGCACGTGCAAGATGGGCGACGACCCAAAGACGAGCGTCGTGGGCCTCGACCACGAGGCGCACGACGTCCGCGGACTCTTCGTCGTCGACGGCAGCACCGTCCCCGGCCCCCTCGGCGTCAACCCGCAGCTCACGATCATGGCGATGGCGACGCGAGCGGCCGAGGGGATCGCCGCAAAGCTCGCATAGCTCGCCCGCGCCCGCGTGTGCGCTCGCGCCCGCGCGTGCGCCCGCGCCCGCGCCCGCG
>PLIR01000035.1 GCA_003139415.1 Myxococcales bacterium
GCACAGTGTCATGCTGGGGCGCGCGCGCGGTCACGGGGATGGGAGAGTCGAGCAGCCCGCCAGCATCGACCCGCTTCGCGCAAGTGGACGGCGCAGACGTCGTGGCGCACGGCACGTACCGCACGCAACATCGAAAAGACGCCGTGAAGGGAGAGAACGACTCCAATCGACCCGCCTTCGAACTGCTCGATCTCACGACCGACGTGGTTCCCGCGACGCTCGGGGCCAAGTTTGGAGCGGAGTTCCGCCTGCGCGGCGAGCCCCCCGGCGAACCGGTCTCGGTGACGATCAAGACACTGCATCCTCCGCTGCCGGACCCTTCGGGCGTCATGATCACCGAAGAGCCGGTCCCGACCGCGCTGATCCTCGGTGCCGTGCCGACCCGGCCGTCGGTGTACTGGACGTTCGGAACTCGCGAGGAGATGGTGCCTGGGACCTGGTCGATGCAGCTCCTCCGAGCAGGACAGGTCCTCGCCGAGCAGGCGTTCACCGTGGTGCCCGCCACCGACGCGCGTGCCTTTCCCGTTTATCAGCATGAATGCGATGCCGGCGAGGCGCGCTCCTGCTCGATGCTGGGCATCATGTACGGCGGCGGCCGGGGCACGGGAAGAGATCTCGCGCGTGCGGCGACGCTGTTCAAGCGCGCTTGCGATGGCGGATTCGCGCCCAGCTGCGGTCTGCTGGCCGCCGCGTACGCCCACGGCGAGGGCGTCGCAAAGAACGAGGCCCGCGCTGCAGCGCTCCTCAAGCAACTTTGCGATCAGAAAGATATGCACGCATGCGGCAACCTGGGTTTCATGTACGACACGGGCGCCGGCGTCCCGAGAGACAGCGTCCGCGCCGCGGCTCTTTACGAGCAATCCTGCGACGCGGGCAACCCCGTCGCCTGCGGCAATCTCGGCGAGCTGATGGCCGACGGAAGGGGCGTCACCAGGGACGACACGCGAGCGGTCGATCTCTTCAAGCGCTATTGCGCCGAGGACGTCTCGAAGACCTGCTACTACCTCGCCTTCACTTACGAGATGGGGATCACCGTGCCGGTGGACCTGCAGAGGGCGACGAGCCTTTACGAGCAGGGCTGCAAGGAGACGCAGAATACCTGGTACTGCGANNGCCCCGCAGGGGAGAATTGTCGATGAAGGTTCGTCGCGTACCGTGATCCGCTGGATCGTCCTGCTTTACGGCATTGTGGCCTATCTCGCGTTCGGCACCGTGTTCGCCGTCATGATCGGCTTCGTGGCCGACATCGACCTCGTACGCTCGATTGACGCCGGGACCACGGCGCCTCTGCCCGCCGCGATCGCGATCGACGTGGCCCTGCTCGCCGTCTTCGGCGTGACGCACTCGGTGATGGCGCGGCCCTGGTTCAAGGATGCCTTCGCGCGCATGCTTCCGCCGACGGCCGAGCGGAGTACGTACGTGCTGGTCGCGAGCCTGTCGCTCGCGCTGCTGGCCTGGGAGTGGCGCGCGCTGCCGGCGGTCGTCTGGTCGGTGAGTCCCCCGGCTTCGTACGCCCTTTGGACCGTGTCCGGCGCCGGAATCGCCCTGGTCGTCTACTCGACGTTCCTGACGAGCCACTTCGACCTCTTCGGGCTGCGCCAGGTCGTCCTCGCCGCGCTCGGCCGCGAGTACACCCCCGTGCCGTTCACAGAGCGCTCGCTCTACCGCATCGTCCGGCACCCGATGATGAGCGGCATGCTGCTCTGGTTCTGGGCCGCTCCCACGATGAGTGTCGGCCACCTCATCTTCACCGCCGGCATGACAGTGTACATCGTGGTTGGCGTGCGCTTCGAGGAGCGTGCGCTCGCACACGCCCACGGCGAGGCGTATCGCGCCTACTGCGCGCGGCTGCCGGCGTTCTTCCCGGCGGCGCGCCGCTCGTGAGGCCCATCCGCAGGTGCCTGGGCTACGCCCTTGATCAATCGCCCCGCCGCACGTCACGACCTCGAACCGCTACCAACCCGAGCCGGGCCACGGCTGGGACCACGGTCTCGCGGGGCGGCCGTCACGGCAATCCAGGGTCGTTCGCGAGCGGCTGCTCGTCGACGTAACGGTGCGCCAGGCCGTAGACTTGGAGGTTGTCGCGAACCGTGTCCGAGCTGAGGGTGATGGTGAAATTGCCTTCTTCGGCCTTCACGGTGATGCTCACCCAGCGATCCGGCAGCGAGTAGGGCTCGTTTGGAGCCCTTCCGATCTGCCCGAGAAGGGTCCGAGCGCCATGGCACTGAAGCGCGCGCGCAAGCTCCTCCGCGCTGACGCCGTTGGGCGGGGTCACGATCATCTTGGCCCCGTTGACCCGTTCCGCGGCGTCGTCGGCGCCGGTCATGATGTGCGTGTAGAGCGGCTCGACGTGGAGAACCTTCAGGGAGCGAACGAGCTCGTCCTGCGAGGCGGCGCTCGCCTCGCATTGGAGGTGCTCGACGCCCGCTGCACGGACTGTGGGTAGAGGACCCGATGAACAGGCAGTGGCGCCAATCAGCGATATCGTGACGAGAGTCCCCTTGATGGAATTGCGCATGGTCTTTTCCTTCGTTGCGATCGCTTGGTTGCCCAGCAACTTCCGTGACAACAGCAGGTGGAGCGTCGATGCGCCCGGCTCTCGGTCTCGTGCGCCGCATGGCGCGCAGCGGTATTGTGCGAATGCGAATTGCGTATCGCCGGTGAGGGACCCGGAAGTGGGGCCTCGCCTTCGCGCTCTCGGCCGAGCTGCGGCGCGGAGAGCCTTTGCGCTCAACTCTTCGGGAACGGCTCCCGCGACGCCCCAGTCGGATTGGACCGGTCGCGTCCGTACGCGAACTCCGTCGCGGCCCGCGTTTCGAGGAACGGGCCGCCATTCTCTTCGGACACCACCGCGCCGAGCACGGCGGAACCTGAGTCCTCGCCGCTCGTCACCGTCATGACGAGCTCCTGGGGGGATCTCTCGGCAATCGAGTCGACGTCCCATGCTTCGCCGGCGATCTCGCGATCGGCATCCGTGCGGGCGCGACGGGACGTGCCCGTTGCAACAACATTGAAACGCGGGCCCCCGATTTGAGCGGTGGATAATTTCTCTCCGCTTCAACGTCCCCTACTTGCCCTGATCCGCCTGACTGGAAGCTCAAGCCCATCGAGGGCTTTCGCTTCCCTTGGAAGGGGTCTGAGACCGACCCCTTCCAAACCATCCCCGCAAAATACGGAGCGGCCTACGGCCGCATAGCCCACCCATTACTTCGCGCCGCTCCGCCTTCGGCTGCGCTGCGCTACGTAGCGGCTCGCTCCGCTCGCCGAAGACGCCTGCAGGATTTCGAGCGAGCCTGTTGCGAGGCGAGCGGCAGAGTTGCACCTGTCCGAGTTCGCTGCACTTTCCGAGAGGTTGACCGTAGGGGGCGTATGTGGGATACTTGCTCGTAACCACAAGGGAAAACCGATGGCCAAGCCCCTCACGCTGAACGACCTGCCCGCCGACCTCGCGCGCTTCGCCGAGGCCGAGATGGCGGCCGGGCGTTTCCCCAGCGTCGAGGACGTGCTGCGCGCGGGTGTCGACGCGCTCCGGGAACGCGCCAAAAGCGAATGGCTGGCCAGCCTGCGGCGCGATGCCGCAGAGGGGTTCGCGTCCTTTGACCGGGGCGAGGGTGTCCACGCAACGGCGGACGAGCTTATGGACGGCATCGACCGCGAGCTTGGCCTGAGACCGTAGGTGCCCGGCTACACGCTGAGCTTCCTGCCGGAAGTCCGCGAGCAGATACGGGAGGCGCTCCGCCGCACGCGCGACGAGTACGGGCTGGAGAAAGCGCGTGAATACAGCCAGCTAATACGCCTGGCGCTGCGCGACATGGCGGAGAACCCGCACCTCCGACAGCCGCGGCCCGAGATTCACCCCGACGCGCGGCTCATGCACATCCGTCGCCCCGGCCAGAACGCGGCGCACCTGTTTCTGTACCGCATCCGGGGCACGGTCGTGGAAGTGGCGCGCTTTCGCTACGACGCGATGGACCTTGAGCAGCAGGTCCCGTCAGAATGGACGCGCCAGTAGCGCGGCGAAGGCAGGTGCCGAGGAGGGGCGTGTCGCCGGGCAACGGCCTACAATCCGGCCGCAAGAGGACGAGGAGAGAATGGCTTCGTATCGGGTCTTCTATTCGTGGGCAGCCTTGGGCTTCCCTAATGCCACCGTCTGACGGTCCCCCAGTTCCGCTCGCCGATCCGGGGTACTGGGTCGGTTGTCAGGCGACGAGTTGCTCGTCCGCGACCTCGTGCGTCACTTGTTCGTGCGTCGCAACGGACGTGGGGAGCAGTTGGGAATGCGCGGACAACGACGGCTTTCAGCCCGATACGGACGCGGAGCCTACTCCGTATTGCGCCCTCAACTCGGGTCCTCTTTAGGCCACCACGGTCAAGCGCTTGACCAGCGCTTGCATTCGCATGAGAGCCCCCGCCCCCCCCCGGCCGCAGCCATCATGACGACCATGAGGCCTCGGAGCTGTCCGGCACGAGGGCAACGCTGGGGCCGACGCGCGCTCTTCAAACACAGACAAGTTTGTACGTGTTACCGTGCCCAGCGTGACTCCTGGCTGGGGGCAGCATGGGCAACCGCCGCCCAAGAAAGGCTCTGGCGTCTTCTCTGGCGTTCTCTTGGCGTTGATCGTGTTCTTCGTGGTTTTGCCCATCGGCGGCATCGTGACCTGCGTGGTCTGCGTCAAGATCCGTGCGGATAAGCCCGGCGCTAGCGCGTCGGAGGCTCCACGAGCTCCGCCGCCTACAGAGACGGAACCCCCCGATGGTCTCTCTGGCACGGTGAGCGTCGCCAAGTTCACGAAGGATACGCGACTGGACGAGTGTGTCGATTTCACGATCACGCTACCGCCGGCTCGAGGGAAGGAAGCGCTCGCGAAGATGCTCGACGCCCTGTCGCAGACCATGATCAAAGGAGAGAAAGGGCTCTCGAAAATCGCGAAGCCTTGCTCGGAGCAGTTCCGGACAGTCCCTGTCCTTGTGACATGTACCGGGCATCAGGAAATGAAAGGGGACGCTGGAGGCGGCTCGCTCGACATGGAGGGCCGCTACTACGACCTCGACACCCTCACGAGCAGCGACACGTACATGAAGAACTGCCTCGACCTGCAAGGCGATTGGGAGGCTACCGACAAGGATTCAGACGAGTACCGCGAGGCCGTGCGGGTTCGCGCTCGGCGCGAGATCAACACGGCACGGCAACAGCTCGAAAAGCTCCAGGGTGCTGTCGGCCAATAGTGGGGCGTGAATGGGGAACGGCATGCCGGACCTGGACCTGAACTTCAACCGCTACTTGGCTCCGACTCTCGTACGTCGGCTCTACGGCGCCATGGTGGCGATTCTGGTTCTCTCCGGCGGGTCCGCGCTCGTCGTTGGCACCGTTCGGTGCGTGGGTGACGCTATCGGATCCAACTCTGAACCCGTGTCTGCCGAAGCGATCCAGCGATGCGTCTACTTCGCTGAGCAAGATCGGATGCGGCAGCTTGGATCACCCGCCGAGAGGATCGCCATTGACCCAGACCCGTCCGGGTACTGCACGAGGGAGTTGGAACACACCGCGAAGAAGGAGGTACGCGTGCGGCTGCCGGTGGACATCGGCGAGACTCTCGGCGCTCTCGTCACCTGCCTGCTTCTCGGCATCATTGGCCGTGTCCTCTTGGAACTGGCCATCGTG
>PLIR01000030.1 GCA_003139415.1 Myxococcales bacterium
GGAGCGCTCGCGCCGCCCCCCCCACACCCCCCAACGCGAGAAGAGAGAGACGTAACTCGCTGTAACGGCGGGGGATTTGGCGGTATGCGGGAAAATCGTACTGGGGGACGTTCACACTTTCCTGGCGCGCTCTCTTCTCTTTCGTGGCGGGAAAGGGTCCTGCCGGCTGGGAGAGACGGGCATGAAGCGCGTGTTTGCGATCGGGATGCTGGTTGGGATGGGGGCCACGGGGTGCGCCACGACGGGCACGGGGGCTTTCGGGGGTCAGGCGGCGGCGGGGGGTGAAGGCACGACCGCCGATGCCGTGTGCCACGTGGTCGGGGCGGCGCAGGTCGTCGCGTCGAGCGTGTTCGTCCCCGCCGGGGTCGAGGCGAGCGTCGAGGACGGGCGGGTCGCCGTGCGCTTCGCCCACCGCAGGCACGAGTGCGAGGCCGTGGCGGTGTCGGCCGAGTCGGGGCGCGTCGCTGGCGGCGAGACGCGCGTCAGCTGCCCGGTCGACGGCAGCTCGCTCGCGACGAACGTTCAGGTCACGGGGATGGCGGCGCCCGCGAGCTCGCGGGGTCTGATGGGGTTTCCTGCGGACGGCCACCGCACCGGCGCGCAGCCGGAGACGGCGGACGTGCGCGCCCCGATGGTGGCGTGGGTGGAAGGCGCGGCCGAGGGGAACCGGGTTCGCGCCCGCGCCACCGTGGGCGGCTCGGCCGTCGGTCCCGTCATCAACATCACGTCCGCCGACACGAGCGTCATCGGGCAGCCCGCGGTGGCCTTCGGCCAGGACGGGCGAGGCGTCGTCGCATACCTCGCGTCGAACGAGCACGGGTTCGATGTGGTGGCGACGCCCGTCGCCTGCCCCTCGCGCTGAAGAGCGCCCAACGAACTCGAACTCGGAGAATCGGACATGAACATCGTCAAGAGCTCTCAGGTCATGATTACGGTCGTCGCGGCCTTCGGTTTCGCCGGGTGCGCGGCTTCCAGTGCGGATACGGGACTCGGCGAGCGCGACTTCTCGAGCGCCTCGCGGCACGAGGCCCCCTCGATGCTCGTGGGCATGCAGCAGACGACGCCGTCGGAGGGACAGGAGATTGCAACCTCGTCGCGCGATGCCGCGCGGGTCGTCCTCGACGACGGTCACTTCGTCGTCCTCTGGACCCGTCGTGACGACTCGTCGCGCCGCCGCGCGCTCGCGCAGTCGTTTAACCAGGTCGGGACGCCCCGCGGTGCTCCCGTCGTGCTGTCTTCGGCAACCCAGGACGTGCTCGGCGTGCCTCGCGCGGTCGCGTCGAAGGGCGGTCACGTCGTGGCGACGTTCGCGGCGGCTTCGGACAAGTCGGTGAATCTGGTGACCGTGCCCCTGGACGACGTGGCCCCCGGGCCGGGCATGCGGCTCGAAGCGATGCGATGACCGACGCTCCACAACGGACCTCAGCGCGGCGGGGCCCGTACCGCGTCGACGGCGAGCAGCATCTCGGCGGCGTCCCCCGGCCGTTCGGTCCGATCCTTCGCGAGCAGGCGTCCCATCAGCGCGTCGACCTCCACGCCGAGACCCGGCCTCAGATCGCTCGGTCGCGGCGGCTTCTCCCGGATCACCTTCACGAGCAGCGACGCGTGCCGCCCCAGAAACGGGGGCCTTCCCGTCAGGCACTCGAAGAGGACGCAGCCGAGCGCATAGACGTCCGCGCGCGCGTCCACGTCGGCCGCCTCGAGCGCTTGCTCCGGCGCCATGTACCCGGCGGTGCCGAGCGCCGACCCGCGTCGCGTGAGCGGAGCCGACGCCTCCTCGAAGCGAGCCACGCCGAAATCGATCACCTTGACCCTCGCAGGGTCGCCCCCCGGGAGGAACAAATTGCTCGGCTTGATGTCTCGATGCACGATGCCGTGCGCATGGGCGACCGCGAGGCCCTCGCAAGCGCGGCGCAGGAGCACGAAGCTGTCGTCGACATCGATGGGCGCCCGGGCCAGGCGATGCGCGAGGTCCATCCCCTCGAGCCAGTCCATTGCCAAAAAAGGATGCCCGTGACCGGTAACCCCGTGGGCCAGGTAGCGGACGATGGCTGGGTGGGAGAGCTCGGCGAGGACGCGCCCCTCTCGGGAGAACCTCGCGCGTATCGACGCGCTCTGTCGTCCGATGACCTTCACGGCCGCCCGCGCGCCGGTCGTGAGATCGGCGGCGCGGTAGACGGCCCCCATCCCTCCGCTGCCGGCGAGGCCTTCGATTCGAAAGCGATTGCCCACGATCTCGCCGACGGCCATCGGAAACACGGCGAGAGCCGCGCTCGGCGCAGGGTCCGATACGGCGGCGGCCTCCTCGAGAAAGGCGTCCATCGAGTCGTCGGCCGCGCTCTCGGCGAGGCTGCCGGAGGAGATCTCCGAGGGCGACGCGCCGGGCGACTTACCGGCCGGCGAAGTCTTGCCGAGCGACCGAGAGGAAGGAGTGTCGTCCGGCATCTTGCGGCGCCAGCCGGGTATACCGCCGCGCGTTCGACTCTGACCATCACAACCGCAGCTATATTTGCGCCGTGAGCTCGCCAAGAGGGGATCCCGCGCTCGCCGAGGAGCGCATTCGCGCGCTCGCCGAGGGGGGCGACAAACACGCCGCAGCCACGGCGCTGCTCGAGGCCTATGGCCGCGAGTTATTGGGCTTTCTCATCGCACGACTTCGCGATAGCGACATGGCGTCCGAAGTCTTCTCGCAGTTCACCGAGGATCTCTGGCGCGGCCTCGACGGCTTTCGCTGGCAGTGCTCGGCTCGCGTGTGGGCCTACGCGCTCGTGCGCCACGCCGCGAGCCGCCACCTGAAGGACGCCCACAAGCGCCGCGGGCGGCAGGTGCCGTTCTCGCGCGCGGGACCGCTCTCGCAGCTCGAAGAGAAGCTGCGTACGGCGACGCGGACCGTCGCCCGCACCGAGGCGCGAAGCCGCATCGCGCAGCTCCGCGAGGCGCTCCCGCCCGACGATCAGACGCTGATCATCTTGAGGGTAAACAGGAAACTCGATTGGAAGGACATCGCCCAGGTCATGGTCTACGAGGGCGAGATCGCGCCTGACGCCGCCCTACAGAAGGAGGCGGTGCGCTTGCGAAAGCGCTACCAGCTCGCCAAGGAGAAACTGCGTCGGATGGCGCAGGAGCAAGGGCTCATCCCGCCGGCGGGGGAGGCGAAGGGGGGAGGGAAGGAGTGACACAGACTCCGCGTCGCCAAACGCCGCTTGGCCCGCTGGTGCGCGTGCGAGCTTGAGAGATGCCCGTGCAACCCAGACAGATGCTCGTGCGCGCTGGAGAGACGCGTCGAGGCACCGCCAAACCGTCTTTCCTTGACGTTCTCGAGCACGTGTCTGCCTGAAACACCCTCGCGCGTGCGAGCCAGAACGATGCCCGGGTAGCCCCGACCGATCGCCGTGTCGGTCAAAGCGACGGGCTGGACGCCCCCGTCGGACCGTCCCTGTCCTTGACCGGAGCGTCGTTCAGCGCCGGCTGCCCCTGCGTCTACGAACTCGAGCGCACGGCGGCGGCGCCGAATAGAGGGCTCCGGTAGGGCCGAAGCGAGTCCCCGCGGCCAAGGGCGGGATTCGTCGCCTCTTGCCTGCCCGCTGGGCAGGCAAGAGCCGCTCGCAACGCCCGCCCTCTTCGCGCCGCCCTCGCGCAGCGAGGGCTAGCGGAGAGGGCGGGATTCGAACCCGCGGCAGGCTTTTGACCTGCGCCCGCTTAGCAAGCGGGTACCTTCGGCCACTCGGTCACCTCTCCCTGCGGCTCAGGGCCCCGGAACTTACACGAAAAGGGCATCCCCACAAGCCCGCGAGGCCATCCGCCCGGCCGAGCTTCAGCTTCTCTCTTTCCGGTCTCTCCCCGGTCTCTCCGCCGCCCGCGCCGGCCACGTAGTCGGTCGCCGCCCTGGGACGCTACGGTGGGCGCCGTGGTGCGCGTCGTCTACTCGAACCGGACGGAGGACCTCGTCGCGGAGCTCGCGACGCGCGTGCGGGCGCAGCAGATGCGCAGCGGGCCGCTCCTCCCGGTCACCGTCGTCGTACCGAGCAGCGGGGTCCGGGGCCGCCTCCGCCTCGGAGTCGCGCGGGAGTGCGGGGTCGCCGCGAACATCGACTACGTGCAGCTGACGCGGTTCGCGGCCGACGTCGTGGCGGCGGCATCCGGTCGGCCGGCCCATCGCGTCGCGGACGCGTCGACCATCGGCGCGTTGGCGCTCACGCTCTTGCTCGACGATGCTGCCCTCGCGGAGCCGGAGCTCGCGCCCGTGCGCGGCTACCTCGCCGGCGCGGGCGACGCGAGCGACCCGATGGACGCGAGGCGCGTGCAGCTCGCGTCGCGCATCGGCCGGCTCTTCGAGGAGTACACGTATTCGCGCGGCGACTTGCTCGCGGCCTGGCGCTCAGGCACGGCGCTCGGCGAGCGGAGCGCCGAAGTCGAAGGGTGGCAGCGTCGCATGTGGCTCGCGATGTTCGGCCCCGGCGGACTGGCCGAGGGGCGGGCCGGCGAGCGCCTCGGTCGCCTCGTTCCGTTGCACGAGGCCGTCGCGTCCCTCGTCCCGCGTGCCGACTCGCTTCCTGTGGCGGTGCACGTGTTCGCCTTCTCGCACGTGGCCGCGACGTTCCACGAACTCTTCGCGCGCGTCGGGCGCGTCGCCGAGGTGGTCATCTACGCCATCACGCCCTGCGAGGGCTTCTGGGAAGACAAGGACGCGGGCGATCCCCCCCTGCTCCACCTGTGGGGCCGCCCCGGGCGCGAGCACGTGCGCGCGCTGAACGAGCTCGCCGGCTTCGATCACGACGACCTTTTCCTCGACCCCATCGACGAGGCGCGTCCCGCGACAGCCACGCTCCTTCATCGCCTGCAGCGCGACCTGCTCCGTCGAAGGTCGCCGGGGGCCCCTCCCAGTCCGCCCGACCCGGGCGACGGTAGCCTGGTCGTCCTCGAACACGCGAGCGTGCGCCGCGAGCTCGAGGCCGTGGCGAGCGAAATCTGGAGCCTCGTCGAGTCCGATCCCACGTTGCGGTTCGACGACATCGCCATCGTGCTGCCCGAGTCCGAGCAGCCCCGCTATGCCGCCCAGATCGCGGCGGTCTTCGGAGAGGCGCACGACCTGCCCCACCGGATGGCCGGCGCCGCGCTCGCGAACGACAGCCGCATCGCGGAGGCGATCGATCTGCTCCTCGCGCTACCCCTCGGGCGCTTCACGCGGCAAGACGTCCTTGGCGTCGCGATGCACCCCGCCGTCGTGGCGTCGCTGGACGACGTCGACGCGTCGCGGTGGGCGTCGTGGGCGGACGGCCTCGGCGTCGTTCACGGGGTCGACCGTGCCGACCACGCCGAGACGTACATCGCGCACGACATCCTCAACTGGGACCAGGGCCTGCGCCGCCTGGCGCTCGGAGCGCTCATGGCCGGCGACGCCAGCGGCGATCCCCGGCCCTTCGAGCTCGCGGACGAGAGCTACGTGCCCTTCGAGGTGGGCGCGTCGGAGCTGCGGGATGCCTCGGGCCTCGGCCTCATCGTTCGCTCCCTTCTCGCCGACGCCTGCTTCGCTCGCGACGCCGAGCTCACGATGGCCGAGTGGGCGGACTTCCTGCGCGGGCTCGTGACGACGTACGTCACGCCGGACGGCGCGGTCGAGGAAGAGCAGCTCACCCGGTGCTTGCGGCAGCTGCGAACGCTCGCCGATGTCGATACGGGGGGCGTTCGAGTGCGATGCCGCATCGCCATCGACATGGCGCGCGAGAGGCTGGCGGCCCTGCAGAGTCCCGCGTCGGGCGAGGGGGTTCTCGTCGCCAGCGTCGCCGCGATCCGCCCGTTGCCATTTCGCGTGGTGTTCGCTTGCGGCCTCGGCGAGGGCAAATTCCCGTCCCCCGATTCGAGCGATGCCCTCGACCTTCGTTCGCTCGAGCGGCGCTCGGACGACGTGAGCGCACGCGAGCGAGACAAGTACGGCTTCCTCGAGACGCTCATCGGCACGCGCGATCGACTGTATCTCTCGTACGTCTCGCGTGACCCGCTCACCGGCGAGGCGCTCGCGCCGTCCTCCATCGTGCAAGACCTCTTGCTCGTCGTCGGGCGAGGATACGTCGCCGACGCGCACACTCTCGCGCGGCACCATCCGCTGCGCCGATGGGACCCGCGCTACTTCCCCGAATTGTTCGGGCCGCCCGTCCCTGCGCTCGCCGCCAATCGCTTGCCCGAAGCGCATGCGGAGGCTCGCACCTTGGCGCTCCGGCGCAGCCTCGACGCAGTGGGTGCCACGATCCATCCGGGCCTCGTTGTCGAGCGTGCGGCGGCCGATCCGGCCTGGGCGGCGCTCGCGGCGCACCTTGGCCTCGCGACTCTGCCCGAGGCCTCGCCCGTCGGGCCGGCCCGCATCGTCGTCCCGATGCACGCCATCCTGAAGTTTCTCGAGTTCCCGCTCCAGGGTTGGGCGCGGTTCCGGGTAGGGCTCGACGAGGACGAAGACGACGACCCGATGGCGCGCGAGGACGAGATCTTCGAGACGCCGGCGCGCGACGAGACCGTGTTCCTGAGGCAAGTGCTGCGCACGTCGATCGTCGAACGCCGTTCGATCGAAGGCGCATACGACGCGATGGTTCGAGCGCGTGCGCTCCGCGGCGAGGGTCCGTCGGGCCTCTTCGCGTCCGGCGAGCGGCACGTGCACCTCGGCGTGCTCGCGACGTGGCGCGAGGAGCTCGAGCGCCTGGGGCTCGGTCTCGACGCGATGCAGCTGCATCGCTTCGGCCGGGGCGGCGAGCACTCGCAGGTCGATCATGTGCACGCTCCCCTGCCGCTCGATGTCGACGTCGTCGGTCCGACGGGCGTGACCACGCTCGTCCGCGTGGAGATCGCGGGCCGCTCGCTCTCCACGGGCGCCGGGCTGAGCGAGTCGATCATGCTGTTCAAGCGCCAGGAGGGGACCGACGCGTGGGCCGAGGCCGGACGGGAGCGCGCCGCGCTGCGGGCCTTCGTGGACCACGCCGTATTTTCGGCTTCGGGTCTCGCGCCGGACCAGCCTCACGGGTCCGTCCTCGTCGTTGCGACGCCGACCGGTCCGGTGACCCGGAGCACCGGCTTCGCCCCGATGTCCGCCGACGACGCGAAGGGCTGGCTGCGGAACGTCGTGCGCGACCTGCTGCAGGGGACGCACGCGTACTTTCTGCCTTGCGAGGCCGTCTTCGTTCACGCCGGGCGGTCCGACGAGCCGATCGCCGCCAGCCTCGAGAAGGCCCGCACCCTGCTGGCGCGCTCGGACGGGCCGCCGACGCTCAAGTCGGCGTACGGCCCGGTGCCGCGCCCGCACCTCTATCCATCGCCGGCCGCGCCTGCGGCCGACGCCATGATCGCGCGGCGCTTTGGAGCCTATCTGGACCGCCGCACGCGCCGCGGCGGCGGCACCGGCGGCGGCGAGAGCGGAGGGGACTCGTGAGCCGCGGCGAGTCGCGCGTCGCCCGGCCGTCCGTGCTTCGCCGCCTACCCCTCGATCGCCACGCGATCATCGAGGCCTCGGCCGGCACCGGCAAGACGTTCACCCTGGAGAACATCGTCGTCGAGCTGCTGCTCGGTACGGACGTCCCCCTCGACCGCCTCCTCGTCGTGACCTTCACGGAGAAGGCGACGCACGAGATCCGTGCGCGCGTGCGAGCCCGCCTCGAGGAGCTTCGCTCGGGCCGCGGCGCCCCGCCCACCGACGAGCAGACCTGCGCGGGCGACTACTGGACGATCGACGCGCGCGCCCACGACAAGCTCGAACACGCGCTCCGCGCCTTCGACGGGGCGACGATCGCGACGATTCACGCCTTCTGTTTCGGCGTGCTTCGCGAGAACGCATTCGCGAGCGGGCGCCTTTTCCAGGAGCGGCAGGTCGACGGCAGGGAGTCGTTCGGCCGCGCATTCCGGCAAGCGTTGCGGCGCGACATCGCGTGCGACCCCGCACGAGCGTGCTGGCTCGAGGCGGCGCTTCGATCGGGGATGTCGCTCGACGCCGTCGAGGAGCTGCTCTGCAAGTGCCTCGGAGCGCACGGTGACCTGCGGCCGACGTTCGACGGAGCGGCGCTCGCCTCGGCCATTCAGGCCTTCGGCGCCGTAGAGGTCAGCGACGTGCGCGTCGATGCAGCCTTGACCTCCCACCGCGTGCACTCCAGCACCAAGGGTTCGATCATGGACTCGCTGCGGCAGGCCAGGGCCCTCGTGGCACGGATGCGCGAGGCCACCGACCTTCCGGCGTTCGTTCGGGAAGCCGGCGCGTTCAAGCCCGCGGCGCTGGCCGAGAGGCTTGCGAAGATCGACTTGCCACCGAGCGACGCCGCGCGGCTCGTCTCGGCAGGCCTGGTCCTCGCGCGGG
Organism: Myxococcales bacterium; assembly: GCA_003139415.1. Lineage (GTDB taxonomy): Bacteria > Myxococcota_A > Polyangia > Polyangiales > Polyangiaceae > Palsa-1150. Next base: position 8,330 of record PLIR01000030.1, read on the forward strand.
CCACGCCGTCGTTCCAGGCCGCCCTGGTCCAGGCGCTCTACGCGCCCGTCTGGACGACCTTCATGCGCAGCAAGCGTGCGGCCGGAGAGTACGACTTCGACGACATGCTTTCGCTCGTCGACGAGGCCCTCCGAGGTCCTCGCGGCGAGGCGCTCGCCCAGGCGATGCGCCGCCGCTGGCAGTACGCCCTCATCGACGAGTTCCAGGACACCGACGAGACGCAGTGGTCGATCTTCCGGCGTGCGTTCTTCGAGCGAACGGCCGCCGGTCCCTCGAGCGTCGCCGTCTTCGTGGGAGACCCCAAGCAATCGATCTATCGCTTCCGCGGCGCGGACGTGCATGCGTACCTGCACGCGCGCGACGCGGTCGCCGCGGCGGGAGGGACGCGTCTCTCGCTCGATCGCAACTACCGTGCGACCCCGGCGCTCGTCGACGCGCTGAACCGGATCTTCGAGGAGACCCCGAACGGCTCCCTCTTCACGGGGGCGATCTCGTACGAGCCGGTGCAGTGCGGACGGGCGGGCCGGGCGCTGGTCGATGGCGACGGCCGGGAGGTGTCGCCCGTGGGCGTTCTCCGCTTCCAGGACGAGATTGCCACGGGCGACCTCGGTCGCGCCATCGCCGCCGAGGTGCGGGTCATGACCAACCCTGCGCGGCCGTGGCGGCTCGACGGGCGCGCACTCGAACCGAGCGACATCTTCGTGCTGACCCGCACCGACCGCGAGGGAAGGCAGCTCGGCGACTGCTTGCGAGCCGCAGGCGTCCCGCACGCGTTTTATCGGCAGGAGGGCCTGCTGCAGTGCGAGGAGGCCAAAGACCTGCGCGCCCTGCTTGCCGCCGTGGTGGACCCGAACGACCGCGCGAGCCGCCTGCGGGCGTGGCTGACGCCGTTCTTCGGCTTGCCGCTGGCGTCGATCGAGGGCGCGCGCGATCTGCCGGCGTCCCACCCGTTCGTCGCGCGCCTGCACGAGTGGAAGGCCCTCGCCGACGGTCGCCGCTTCGACCGCCTCTTCGAGAGCATCCTCCGACAGACGGCGGTCATCCGTCGCGAGATCTTCTTCGAGGCCGGGGAGCGCAGGCTGACGAACTACCTGCACCTCGTCGAGGTGCTGCTCGAGCAGTCCCGCGACGGGCACCCGACGCTCGTCGAGCTCGTGAACGGCCTGTCGCGCCTCATCGACAAGACGCGCACCCCGCTCGACGTCTACGAGGGCAACGTCCAGCGTATCGAGAGCGAGCGCCGGGCCGTGCAGATCATGACGATGCACAAGGCGAAGGGCCTCGAGGCCGCCGTCGTCTTCGTCGCCGGGGGCTTCGCGCCGGGCCGGTTGTCGGAGGAGGTTCACGTCTATCACGAAGATGGGCGACGCCTGGCCTGGGTCGGGCCCGTCGCTCCCGACATGCAGCAGCGGGTGAGGGCCGAGGAGAAGGAAGAGAACGAGCGCCTCATGTACGTCGCGCTCACGCGTGCGATCGGGCGACTCGTCGTGCCTTGCGTCGTCGAGTCCAAGGCCGACGCGAAACGCAAGCGGCGAGCCGGCCAGGCGAAGAGCATGAAGGGCCCGTACGATCCCGTGAACGAGCGGGTCGTCGAGTGCGTCGCCGCGGGCGACCCTCTGTTCGCGGTCGATGACGTCGCCTCCGCCGGCGCCGCGCCGCCCCTCGTCGAGCCACCCGCTGCCCCCGTCGAGTGGGCGCCGCCGGAAGACCTCCTGCGCGACCAGGACACCCGCGCGCGCTACGCCAAGCTCCGCGAGCGCGCGGCCGGCGCAGTGGTGACGTCGTACACGCGGCTGCGCGGCGAACGCCCAGGGCGTCGCTCGACCTGGGAGCGGGCCGAAGATCGCCGAGCGGAGAAGGGCGCGGGCGCCCTCGATGACGCGTCGTTCGTCCCGCTTCGGGGGGCCCGCGGGTCCGGCGTGTTCTTGCACGAGATCCTGGAGCGCGTGCCCCTGACGAGCTTCGCGATGCGAGAGCCGGCCGCATGGCGCGGACTGCCCGAAGTGTCGACGCTGTTCGACGACGCGACCGCCGTTCACCGCATCGAGTCCGCGCAGCGCGCGCACGCCGAAGAGATGGTGTGGAGGGCGTACACGGCCCCGGTGGTGCTGCCCGCCGACGGCGCGCGCCTGGAGGGGCTCGCGCACGCGGCTCGTGTGGTTCGCGAGATGGACTTCGTCTTCCCGATCCCGGGGCGCGACGAGACGGGCTACGTGCGCGGGTCGCTGGACCTTGCGTTCGAGCATCGGGGACTCACGTACTTCGTCGACTGGAAGAGCGACTCGCTCGCGTCGTACGCGCCGGACGCGCTCGAGCGCCATGTCCTCGGGCACTACGCCGACCAGGTCACCCTTTACACGCTGGCGGTCGGCAAGCTCCTCGGCACCGAGTCCCGTAACGATCACGAGCAGCGCTTCGGGGGTCTCATCTACTGCTTCCTCCGCGGCCTGGACGGACAGGGCGGGGGGATCTGGACGTCGCGACCGAGCTGGGACGAAGTTCGGGCGTCGGAGATGGCGCTGCGAGACCGCGACTGGACCGGCGGGAGGCATCGATGATGAAGGCGAAGCGTCTCGGAGCGGCGACGGCGCGCTTTCGCGCCGCACAGGGGGTCGCGTCGCCGCCGGACACCGACACCGAGCCGGAGCCCCACGCGCTGGACGGCGAGGACTTCGAGCCGCGGTACATCGGCTGGGAGATCGCCCGGTGCGCGCCGAGTCTCGACTCCGACGAGCAGGCAGCGTTGGCGGCGCTCGTGGCGGCGTGCGTCGCGTCGATCCGCGCTGGGAGCACACGCATCGCGTGCGAGGCGGACGGGCTGGTGAACGCCCTCGAAGCCGTCGGCGGGGCCGCGGGGGGGGCGATCGGTGCCCGTCTCGTGGCCCGAGCGCGGACCGCCGTCGAGGGCGACCCGGTGAGCGACGTCGTCGGACGGCCGGGGGAGCGCAAGCCGCTCATCGTCGATGGGCCATGGCTTTACACGGAGCGGATGCACACGCTGGAGGAGCGCTTTTGCCAGCGCGTGCGCGCCCGGGCTTCGCACGTTTTGCAAGGCGACGCCCGCGCCGTCCAGCGCGCCGTCGCTGCGGTGGCGTCGTCGCCCCAGTCGCTCACCGAGGAGCAGAAGCGGGCCGTGCGCGCGGCGCTGGGGGCGTCACTCTCGCTCGTGACCGGTGGTCCCGGGTCGGGCAAAACGGCGACGGCGGTCGCCGTAGTGCGCGCCATGGCGTGGCTGGGGACACCGATGGATTCGGTGGCCGTGGCGGCGCCGACGGGCAAGGCGGCCCAGCGCCTTTCGGATGCGATCCGTCACGGCCTCGCTGCAGCGCCGTCGACGCCGCGCGACCTCGCCGACGCGGGGCTCGGCGCCATCGCCCTCGTGCCGCAGACGTTGCACCGGCTGCTCGGGTGGTCGCCGTCCCGCGGGCGCTTTGCCCGGCACGAGGGCGACCCGCTGCCCCACCGGGTCGTCGTCATCGACGAGGCATCGATGATCGATCTTGCCATGATGGATCGGCTGCTCCGGTCGGTCCGTCCGGACGCCCGGCTGGTGCTGTTCGGCGATGCCGACCAGCTTCCGTCGATCGAAGCGGGAGCGGTCTTTCGGGACCTGTGCGCGGGGCTTGGCGCCGTCCGCCTCACCAAGAACCTTCGCGTGGCCGACGACGCGAATGCCGCTCGAATCGTCGGCGCCGCGCGATCGATCAACGCGGGAACCCTGGGCGATGAATTCGCGGCCTCGGTGTCCGCAAGGGCCCGGGCCGACGAGCTGTCGCTCGAGGGCGTCGAGCATCTCGATGCGCCCTGGGTCGAGGTGGGCCCCGCCTTTCTCGAGCGATGGTGGTCGGCGCGTATTGCGCCCGACCCGGCGTTCGCGCGGCGCGTCTCGCGCACGTACCGCTTCAGGGGCGGGGTGTTCGGCGAGGACGATTTGGTGGACCTGCGCGCGCTATTCGACGGCCACGCTCGCTCGCGCATCCTCTGCGCGACGCGAGTGCGCGGGTTCGCCGCCGGGGCGGATGCGATCGGCGACCAGCTGCTTGCGAAGCTGCGCGCCGTCACGTCCCGGCGGTCCGGACGGCGTCGCGACCTTTCGCCCGGCGTGCCCGTCATCGTCCAGCGAAACGACTACGATCGAGGTCTTTTCAACGGCGACCAGGGCATGGTGCTGCTCGTCGACGCCGACCGCGCCGTCGGCCCCGAGCCCATGGTCGTCTTCCCGCGAGGCGACGGCTACGACGCCTTCCCGCTCGAGTCGGCGGGCGACGTGGCGCCGGCGTTCGCCATGACGGTTCACAAGGCGCAAGGGTCGGAGTTCGACCATGTCGCCGTCGTTTTGCCCGAGGCCGACGTTCCGATTCTGACCCGCGAGCTTCTCTACACCGCCGTCACGCGCGCGCGCCGATCCGTCGTCGTGGTCGGCGAGAGAGACCTGCTCGTCCGTGCGGTGGAGCGGACGATGCTCCGGGAGAGCGGCGTGGCAGAGAGGCTGAAAACTACGTGATCCAGCTTCTCATGTGCTAAACAGGTGAGCAGCCCTTGGGAGGTTGCCTATGACACCCTTCGAGCACGGCATGCGCGCGCGAGGCGCGGTTCACCCGGCGCAGGAACCGCTGCGACTGAGGGACGTTTCGGCCCCGGACGCGCCGGCGCCCCTGGTCTTGACGCTCGAGGTGACTGACCCCGATGTGCTGGTCGAGCTGCGGCGTCACGGCGACGGGGCCGAGCGCAACCGGCACGCGCTGGCCGCCTTGCGCGTGGGGGTGCTCGCCATCCGAGCCGCCAGCGGGCAAGTCGACGCCGCGACCATCCGCGAGGCGGGCGGGGCTCTCGTCGCAGAAGTCCGCGAGATCCTCTCGACGCGCGTCACGGAGATGAACGAGCGCGTCGCCGCGACGTTGACGCAATACCTCGATCCTCAGAACGGCGCGCTCCCGCAGCGGATCCAGGCGCTGGTGCGGCAAGACGGCGAGCTCGAGCGAGTCCTGCGCTCGCACGTCGGGGCCGACGACTCGCTGCTGGCGCGATCGCTCGCCGCCCACGTCGGCGAGGGGAGCCCCCTCTTCCGCCTGCTCTCTCCGACGGACGGCGAGGGCCTTCGAGCCCAGCTCGCGTCGACGATGGAGGAGGCGCTCGCGGAGCAGCGCACCCACATTCTGCGAGAGTTCTCGCTGGACGCAAAGGACTCGGCGCTCTCGCGCCTGGTCCGAGAGTTCTCGATGGACGGCGAGGGATCGGCGATGAACCGGCTCTCCAAGGTGGTCGCGTCGGCAAGCAGCCAGATCGAAAAAAATCTCTCGCTCGACGACGAAGGTTCTTCGCTGAGCCGCCTCAAACGCCAGCTCGAGGCGACGGTCGACCGGCTCGCGCGCGACAACGGAGAGTTCCAAACGCAGATGCGCGAAGCCCTCGCGCGCCTGGATGCGCGCAAGAAAGAGGAGGCGAGGACGCCGCGTCACGGGCTCGTCTTCGAAGAACGGCTCGGCGCCCTGCTCGCTGGCGAGGCACAACGCCTCGGAGACCTCTACGAGGCCACCGGCGATACGACGGGGAACATCAAGAACTGCAAAGTGGGGGATCACGTGATCGAGCTCGGCGCCGATTCCGCGGCGGCCCACGCCCGCATCGTGTGGGAGGCGAAGGACAAGAACGGATCCTCGGTGCGCGCGGCGATCGAGGAGATCGACGAAGCGCGGCGGAACCGGCAGGCCCAGGTCGGCGTGTTCGTCTTCTCGAGCAAGACGGCGCCGTCGGGGCTCGAATCCCTTCAACGGCACGGCAACGACGTCCTCGTCGTGTGGGATGCGGACGACACGGCGAGCGATCTGGTCGTGCGGGCGGCCTACAGCCTCGCGCGGTCGCTGGCCGTGCGCGAGCGACGGGCCGGGTGCGAATCGCAGGCGGCCCTGGCAGAACTCGAGCGGGCCGCGCGCGGGGTCGAGAAGCAAGTCGGCTACCTCGAGGAAGTCCGCAAGTGGGCCGAGACGGTGCGCGGCCACGGAGAGAAGATCACCGATCGGACGACCCGGATGGCGGACGAGCTGCGCCGCGAAGTCGAGCGCCTCGACGCTCAGATCAGCGCGATGCGCACGGCCGAGCCTTCGTAGGCGCCCCTGGCCCGCGAGCACGGGCTACGGTAAAAGCGATGGCGACGCCCGGGAGCGGCGAACATGCTCGGGAAGACCGAACGCCGCGTCGCTCTCGTCATCCTGCTGACGGCCCTGCTGCCCCTCGCCAGCGCGATGGTGCTCGCCTACTCGCTGCTCGACTACGCGTCGTCGGTGTGGTTGCGGCCGGAGGTCGACCAAGAGCTCGAACGGGGGATCGAGCTCTACAAAGACTACGTCCGCACGGTGAAGGACGACATGAAGCACCAGACGGACGCGATGACCGCCGACGACGCCTTGCGCGCCGCCGCCCGCGGCCGCATGTCGAGTGCCTGCAGCGAGGCGCTCGACGCCCTGTTCCCGCGCTATCCGCAGCTCGTTTCGCTGTCGATCGAGGACGAGACGGGGCACGCGCTCGCGGCGAGAGACCGCGGACGCGCCCTCGACGAGGTTGCCGAGCGCAAGCTCGATGTCCGGCGTCCTATCCCGGACGGCGCAGGGTCGGTGCTCGTCGCGACCTTCGCGTTCGATCGCCGCTACGAGCAGCGCCTCGAGCGCGCCGGCGCGATCCACGAGGCGTACTCCAAGCTCGCGAACGAGCGAACGCGCGTCTATCAACCGTATCTCGAGGCGTTCGCGCTCCTTCTCGGGATCACGGTCATCGCGACGGTTGCCCTGGGGTTCTGGCTCGCGCGCGGGATCACGCGCCGGATCAGCCGCCTCGCTGACGCGATCGACGAGGTCGCCGGCGGGAACCTGGACGTCCGCGTGCCCGTGACGGGGTCCGACGAGCTCACGGAGCTGGCGCGCGTGTTCAACCGAATGCTCGGCGAGATGCAGCAGTCACGGGCGCGCATCGAGTACCTGCAGCGCATCGGCGCCTGGCAGGAGATGGCGCAGCGTCTCGCGCACGAGATCAAGAATCCCCTTACGCCCATCCAGCTCGCGGTCCAGCAGTGCCACCGCAAATACGAGGGGAACGACCGCGCATTTCGCACGCTGCTCGACACCACGCTCGAGGTCGTCGAGGAGGAAGTGGGGACGCTGCGGCGGCTCGTCGGCAACTTCTCGAGCTTCGCTCGGCTGCCGCACGCCGAGCTGCGGGCGGAGAGCCTGCGCGACTTCTTGCGCGAGTGCTCCGAGCAGCTCGGGCACCTCGGCGCCGAGCCAGGCGACGGGAGCGCGGACGACCTCGTGAACACGCACGACGTCGACGTCCGGTGGGAGCTGCCCGAGCAGCCGTTCCCGGTGGAGATCGATCGCCAGATGCTGCGGCGAGTGCTGGTGAACCTCGTGCGCAACGCCGTCGAGGCGATCCGTGGGGCACGCCCCGACGCCCTCGACGGGCTCCCGCGCGGCCACGTCGTCGTGGGCGCGAGGGCCGAGGGAAACGGCGTCGCCATCGTGGTCGCGGACGACGGCCCAGGGGTACCCGAGGCGTCGCGCGAGCGTGTGTTCGATCCGTACTTCACGTCGAAGCTCGACGGCACGGGTCTCGGGCTCGCCATCGTCAAGAAGATCGTCATCGAGCACAACGGATCCATCGCTGCGGGGCGCAGCGAACGGCTCGGCGGGGCGGAATTCGTGGTGGTGCTGCCCCCCTCTCCGCGCCCCGGAGCCGGTGTCGGCGCGCCCGACGGCGAGGTCCGGGAGTCAGCGGCGCATGCGCGCCGTCAGAGCGCGTGACGGCGTCGTGCTACGCCTCATGGGGACGGACCCGCGCAGTCGGCGTTCCGCCGAAGACATGGACGACTCGAATCATCGGAGCACACTGTCGGGCCTCGCCACCGTCGTGGTCGTCCTCGGCGTGCTGGTCGGCGCGGGGAAGTTCTTTCGTGGGCAGCCGGCCATCGTCGGTCGCGACGCTCCCGACTTTTCGCTTTCGCTCGTGGCCAACGGTTCGGACCTCGGCGGCGACGGCAAGGCCCTCAGCGTCAGCCAGCTGCGGGGCCACCCTGTCCTGCTCGACTTTTGGGCGACGTGGTGCCGCTACTGCCGTGCCGAGGCCCCCATCGTAGATGCGCTCTCCAAGCGCTGGCACGACAAGGGCGTCGTCTTCGTCGGCGTCAGCACCGACCGCCCCGAGGAGGGCGATCCGGGGCAGTTTGCAAGGGCGCACGGGATGACGTTCCCCATCGTCAGCGACGCCCTCGGCACGGCTTCGCGGGCCTACGGTATCGAGAGCTTGCCGACCGTCGTCATCCTGTCGAGCGCAGGCAAGGTGGTGGCCGTGCGCGCGGGCGTGACGGGCGATGACGAGCTCGAGCGCCTCATTTCGGAAGCACTCTGACCGGCGCCCACGGGGGCGCGAAGTAGGGGCGGCCATTGGGAGCCGAGCAGCGCGGCCACCTCACCCGGCCGGACGCTCAAGTTGGGTCGCCCTGAGCGCCGGCGGCTGCGCGCCGTAGCGCACAGTCACCGCCTCGAGCGACAGCGTGGGTCCTACATCCGGGCGCACCGTTTCTCCGCGCGTCGTGTTCTGCACGTCGTATCCCCCGGGACATTGATGTACTCTTTGAGGACGCCTGGCGCAGACCGCCGACCGCTGATCAGGAGAGCCCCTTTGGATTCGAAGCCCGAGACCACCGCTTCGCCCCCGGCTGCGCCCGTCGGCCCTTCGCGGATCATCAAGCGCTACTCGAACCGCAAACTGTACGACACGAAGGACAGCCGCTACGTCACGCTGCTCCAGATTGCCGAGATGGTCCGCGGCGGCGAAGAAGTGCAGATCATCGACAACAACACCAAGGACGACCTCACCGAGGTCACCCTGGCCCAGATCATCTACGAGGAGCAGAAGGCGCACTCCCGCAACGTGCCGCTGCAGACGCTCAAGGAGCTCATTCACGCGCGCACGGAGAAGGTGCTCGCCGACCTGCGCGAGGGGCCTATCGGCCGGCTGATCCCGGGCAGCAGCAAGCCGCCCGACGCCGAGACCCCGGCCGCTGGCAAGGAAGCCAAACCCACCCTGGTGGATCAGGCGAAAGAAAAGTTCGAGGAAGTGCAGCACCAGGCGGACGAGCGGATCAAGGCGATCTTGGCCACGTTTCGCCCGTTTCAGCAGATGCAGCTCGAGCTGCGGAGACTGAACGAACGTGTAGAGGACCTGGAGCGCAAGGCGGGCAAGCCCAAAGGCGACGACGCCTGACGACGGCCGCGCGCGTGGCTACAACGAAGGAATAGGTTTCATCCTCGGTTGTTGCACCCACAAGGTCATCCGATGCCCCTTCCTTCCGACGCAAGCGTCCCCAAGTCCGACCCGTTCGCCGACGAAGCGCTCACGCATCTCGACGCCCTCTACGGTGTCGCCTGCAAGCTGACGCGCAACCCGACCGAGGCAGAGGATTTGGTCCAGGACGCGTTCGTGAAGGCGATGCGTGCGCGCGACCAGTTTCACGCGGGCACCAACCTCAAGGCGTGGCTCTTTCGCATCCTCACCAACACGTTTATCAACAAGTACCGCCGCGGCGGTCTCGAGCGGTCGGTGCTCGACGGCCCCGACGCCGACCCTCTCGCCGACGGGTGGGTAAGCGCCAACACGATGCGGCAGCTGCGCGATCCGGAGACTCTGGCCCTCATGCCACTCGTCGAGGACGAGATACGTCGTGCGCTCGACGCGCTCCCTGCCGAGTTCCGGCTCGCCGTCATCCTGAGCGACGTGGAAGAGTTCTCGTACAACGAGATCGCGGAGATCATGGCCTGCCCAGTGGGCACGGTGATGAGCCGCCTGCACCGCGGGCGCAAGTTGCTCCAGGGTTCCCTCTACAATCACGCTCTCTCGCTCGGCATCGTGAAGGGCGAGGAGCACGTCGGCCAGCCGAACGTCCGGAGCCAAAAGGCGGCCGAGGCGAGCACTGGGCCGAACGCGAGCGACCTGCGCCCGTCGAGCTTGGCCGACTTCCGAGCGCGGAAGCGGGGTGCGGCATGACGCGCATGGCTACCTGCCGCGACCGCATACGCACGCTCGGCCCGTACCTCGACGGCGAGTGCGACGCCGCGCAGACGATCGAGATCGGAGACCACGTAGCGAACTGCACGACCTGCCGCGAAGAGGTCCAGCTGCTTCGAGCGATGCGCGGGTCGATGAAGAGAGTGGTGCGGGCCCCGGCGCCCGCCGGCTTGCGCGATCGAATCGGCAACGCGATGGCGGCCGAGCTCGCGCGCGACGCGGAGGGATCGGGCGACCCGTACGGGGTCGGCGCCGTTCCGATGATGGTGCGGCTCGCGTCGTGGCCGACGATGGTCCCCATCGCGACGGCGGCGGCCATCGCCCTCTTTTGGGGGGTGTCCACACGCGGGACGCCGACCGCGACGAACGAAGCCCACGCGGGCTTCGGCGACGAGCTTCTCGCCGAGCTCGTGGCAGAGCACTCGCAGCCGCTTCCGCCGGAGGCCGTCACCCCGCAGGCGGTTCGGGGCCTCGAGCGGTACGTGGGGGTGCCCGTGCGTCCGACAAGCTTCGAGCGAGACGGGGCGCGCCTCGTCGGGGGTCGGCTTTTGCCGATGCGGTCCCAGCGGGCCGCGATTCTCCAGTACATCGTCGGCTCCGGGGATGATGCACGCCGCGTGAGCGTCGTCGTCTACGACGCGCAGAAGATCGAAGTGGGCACGGCCATGGCCAACTTCGCGCCGCGCGCCGTCGGCACCGCAGAGGTCCGCGTCGGGCGGGAGAAGGGCTACTCCGTCGCCGCGGCGCAGCGCGAGGGCGTCGGCTACCTGATGGCTAGCGATCTGGATCAGGACAAGAGCGCGCAGCTCGTGGCCATGGTCTACGACGATCGCTGACGCTCGCCCTGGCGGGCGCGCCCCGCTGCGCCGCCGCGTGCTTCGGCTATGCTCGCTGCGCCCATGCGCTTCGTCTACGTGATGGACCCGATGGATCGGGTCCTGCCGGACAAGGACACGACCTTCGCCATCCAGCGTGCCGCCGAGCGGATGGGCCACGCGTCGCTCCATTGCACGCCTCGCGACGTCTATGTCGAAGGCGGCGATGTCTGGGCGCGCGTCCGTCCGTTGCACGTAGGCGACCTGCCGCCGCACTTCACCCTGGAGAGCGCCGTGGACGTCCGCCTGGCCGATGTCGACTGCGTCTTCATCCGAAAGGACCCACCGTTCGACGCGCAGTACCTTTACCTGACGCAGCTCCTGGAGGTCGTGCGGGGCCGTACGCTCGTCGTGAACGACCCGCGCGGTCTCCGTGACGCCAACGAGAAGCTCTATACGCTCCACTTCGTGCGCCACATGCCGAAGACCCTCGTCGCCAGCGATCGCGACCGGATCCATCGATGGGTGTCGGAGGTCGGGACCGCCGTCGTCAAACCGCTGGATGGCGCCGGAGGCAGCGGAGTGATGGTGGTATCGAAGGGAGACCGCAACTCGCGGTCAATCGTCGACTACATCACGGCGGAGGGGACGCGTCACGCCATGGTGCAGGAGTACCTGCCCGCCGTCCGCGCCGGCGACAAGCGGGTCCTCTTGCTCGACGGCGAAGTCCTCGGCGCGATCAACCGCGTGCCTCGCGAGGACGACGTGCGGTCGAACATTCACGTGGGCGGGCGCGTGGAGCCGTGTTCGGTGACGCCGGACGAGCGCGCCGTCGTCGCGGATCTGCGGCCGAGGCTCAACGCGGACGGCCTCGTCTTCGTTGGGCTGGACTTCATCGGCGGCAAGCTGACGGAGGTCAACGTCACGTCGCCGACGGGCATTCAGGAACTGAGCCGGCACCTCGGCCGCGACGCCGCCGAGAACGTCGTCGACTGGGTCGTGCGGCACGTCTCGCCGGCCGCCGGCACGGCACGGTTGCCGCCCTAGCCCGCGCCCATGGCGATCACGGTTCTCGTCCGCACCGCGGGCAGCAACAACGTGCGCCTGACGTTCGACGGAACGCAGCGCGTCGTCATCGGGCGTGGCGCGGGCAGCGACGTGCGCCTGCCGGATCCGACCGTCAGCCACCGTCACGCGACCCTTCAGGCGCAGGGCGCCGACTTCGTCGTCGTGGACGAAGGCAGCACGAACGGCACCTTCGTGGGGGGGGTGCGGATCGCGCCGCGCACCTCTCGCGTGCTGCGATCCGGCGACATGATGCGTGTGGGCAAGCTGTGGCTCGAGCTTCGCGTCGAACCGGGCGCCGTCGTCACGCGCGACCTCGCCGTCCTGACGCGGGACCTGGCGCTGGCGCTCGTCTCGCAAGAGCTGGAGGCGCTCGGCGAAGATCTGACCATGAAGGTCCGCGTCGTGGAAGGAAAGGATCAGGGCGTCGTGCTTCCGCTCGAACCTGGACGGTCGTTCGTCGTCGGGCGCGCGTCTCATTGCGACTTGGCCCTCTCGGACCAAGACACTTCTCGCGAACACATTCGGCTCGCCGTGGCCGACGGCGCCGTCTCGGTCCAGGACCTTGGCGCCAAGAATGGCACCTGGATGGGGGAAGCGCGCGCGCCCGCGGACCGCGCGGTGCCCTGGCGCCCGACGGTCATGATCAAGATCGGCCGCACCGTACTCGCGCTCGAAGAGCCGATCAGCGATGCCCTCGCGCGTATCGAGAACGCGCCCGATCGGCCGCTGTCGCCCGAGCTCGCGCCCGAACCTCCGGGCCCCCCGCCTCCACCGCCGAGCGTTCCGGCCCCGGGCGCGATTGCCTCGAGCCCCTCGGCGGCACCTGCGGCCGCGGTCGCCCCTTCGAAGAAACCGCCCGCGAGGGGCCCACGGTGGTCCGCGTCCGATCGCCTCGTGATGGCCGCCGCTGTGGGCCTGCTCGTCCTCAGCCTCGCTGGGCTCGTGTGGCTTCTACGGGGGTAGTCGCCGCGGTCGAAGACGGCGCGCGCCGCGCGGTGCCGGGAGGGTAGACCGCGGGGGTTCCATCGAGCGGGACCGCCGCGAGCATCTGCTCCAGCTGCGCCGCGCTCTTGGGCCGCTCGTTGAGACGCTTCTTGAGGCAACGCATCACCGCGGCGTCGAGCGCCTCTGGGATGGGCAGATCCGGGCGCCGCTGGCGCATCGGCGTGGGGATCTGCCGCTGGTGGAGATCCAGCAGATCCCGCCTTGATTGCGCCACGATGGGAAGCTCCCCCGTGAGCGCCTCGTACATGAGGACCCCGAGCGCGTAAATGTCCGTGCGCGACTCGACCTGCGCGCCGATGCACTGCTCGGGCGCCATGTACTCGGGCGTGCCCAGCGTGTAGCCCGTCTGCGTCAGCGACTCGGCGCTGGCGAGCTTGCTCATCCCGAAGTCGAGCACCTTGGACATCCCGTCCTCGCACAGGAAG
>PLIR01000388.1 GCA_003139415.1 Myxococcales bacterium
CCCGGTCGACAACCTCGAGATCAACCTCAACGTCCACATCCGGCACAACGACGGCCAGTCGAACGCTTTCTACCTCGCCGGGCCCAACGGAGCGCGCACCGCCATCCCCGGAATGAGCGGGTTCACCGAGGGGAGCATCAAATACACGGACGAGAACAACGGCCCCGATGTCGACGTCGACGATCAGAAGGGTACGATTGAGAACGTCAAGTACGAGGCCGGACCTGTCGCGTTCACCTCGATCAGCGGCTACGAGCACTCGAGCCGGTTGACGGGCGGGAACGCCGACTATGGACCGCTGTCGGAGCAGGTGACGCACGTCTACGCCGAGGCCAAACAGTTCACGGAAGAGATTCGCGTCGCGCCCAGCAAGCCCGAACGTTTCAACTGGGTCGTTGGCGGTCACTACTTCTGGGAAGCGCTGAGCTCGAACACGGCGACCGGGTCGCTGCCGGGCATTCCGCAGCCAGCGGCTTACGGGACGTTCCTCGACGTCACGCCATTCATCCAGCACACTTGGACCTTCGCAGGATTCCTCCACGGCTCGTACGACATCACCAAGTGGTTCCGCTTTGCTGCAGGCGCGCGCTGGACCAATGAGACCAAGAGCATCAACCTGGCCTCGTACAACACGGGGGCGCGCGGCGCCGCCGTCTGGAACAACGTCGGCGAGTGGTGGCTCCCGCAGTCGCTGCAGACCCACGTCTACCAGGTAGCCACGCAGACCACGACGCGCACCTGGAACGCACCGACGTTCGATGTCTCGCCGTCGATCGACATCACCCCGGACTTGACCACGTACTTTCACTACGGCCACGGCTTCCGCGGGGGCACGTTCAACGGCGGCGTCACCGCGCAGTCGAACGTTTCGGTCGTCAGCCCGGAGTACGTGGATTCCTACGAGATCGGCGTCAAGTCCAAGCTGTTCGACGATCACCTGCACGGCTCGATTGCGGCCTTTCACTACGACTACCGTAACATCCAGGTTCTGGTGAACGCTGCGACGGGCGCGGGCGCCACGACGACGGCGACCGTGCTGCAGAATGCGGGCTCCGCGACAGGCAACGGCGGCGAGGCCGAGCTCGACGCGCTGCCGGTCGAGAACCTGCGCGTTCGTGGGAGCGTCGGCCTGCTCGACGCGTGGTACGGCGGCTTTGCAGCGATCAACAATGGCATGGCCGTGAATGCGTCGGGCAATCAGCTGGTCCGCGCGCCACACGGTACCGCGATGCTCGACGCATCGTACCGGCTCCCGCTCTTCGCCGAGACGGCAGTCGAGGTCGGCTCGGACTGGGAATACACGGCGCACCAGTATTTCAACGCCGTCGACCAGCAGACCCAGAACCTGCAACAAAACGGGTACTTCGTCGGCAACGTGAGGCTGTCGTACTTCACGTGGCACGACAAGCTCGAGCTCCAGGGCTGGATCCACAACGTCGCGAATACCGAATACAAGATCCTTGGGATCGCCGGGGCGCCTGGATACAACGCGATCATGTTCGGCCCGCCGAGAACCGTCGGCGTGACGGTGACGGGCCGGTTCTGAACTGGCGCGCAAGACGGACAGCCAAGGCAACGATCTCTCAAAGGAAAATCGAAGGAGCAATCATGACCACGAAAAATGCATCGGTCAGCCCTGCCAACTTGGAATTCCTAGCGCAGGTCAAACGCGACGCCGAGCTTGCCGGTCGCGTGCTCAGGGAGACGGGCACCCTGTCGGCGACCAACACCTTCGCCGTGGCGCAGCGCGTTCCGGGCGAAGACAAGATTGTCTCCACGGGCTTCCCGGGCCTCTGGTCGAACTTTGGCGAGGTCAAGGCGTCGCTGATCACCTTCGAAGGCATCGTTCTGCACAGCGACACCGACGCGGGCGGCGGCTCCCGCTACGCAAGGATCTTCCGCGAGCGCCCCTCGATCACTACGGTCATCCACGTCCACACGCCGTTCCTCGGCGGGTGGGCCCAGTCGCACCGCACGTTCCCCATCTTCTACGTCGCGGCCCAGCGGGGGACCCTCTCGCGCGAGATCCCGCAGTACGTCGACCGACGGCAGGCCGAGGCGGACTTCATCCTCGAGAGTCTCAAGAAAGACCCGCATCTCCCCGCGATCTTGGAGGCCAACGGAGGCAACACGTTCTGGGGCGACGGTGTCAACAAGGTCTCGCAATACATCCTGCTTCTCGAGGAGGCCGCCAAGTTCCAGACGATCGCCGAGAGCCTCGGCGGGTCGAAGGAATACGGTCCGGGGGTGCTCGAGCAGCAGTGGGCGAGGACGGGGCTCTTGCAGGCAGCCATCGCCGCCAACGCGATTCAACCCAGCGCCCCGAGGAACTGATGGCCCTCTCGCTGCCGACGACCGTGGCCCCGGTGGCCATCCGAACCCCGGACGCCGACGTCGACCCCGCCTTCGTGGGCCGGTGGTCGTCACGGTCCTTCTCGAGCGAGCCGCTGGCTCCCGATCAGGTGCGGTCGCTGTTCGAGGCCGCCCGGTGGGCGCCTTCGGCGTCGAACCTGCAACCGTGGCTTTTCGTGTACGCGGACGACGACGAGACTCTGCTTCGCGCTAGGCCGATTGTCCGCGACAGCAACCGTCGCTGGGCCGACAACGCACCTCTGCTCGTCTTCGTGTTCGCGCGTCGCAAGCACGCCAAGACGGGCGAGGACAATCGCCTCGCCGCCTTCGACACGGGTGCGGCGTGGATGTCGCTCGCGATCCAGGCGCACAAGCTGGGCCTGGTGACGCACGCGATGGGCGGGATCCATCATGACCGCGCGTACGAGGTGCTCGGCGTCCCGAAGGCGGACTATGAGTCGCTCTGCGCCATTGCGGTCGGCAGGCGCGACGCAGCCGAGCGATTGCCGGAAGACCTGCGCGCGAGGGAGACACCGTCGATTCGCCGTCCTGTCGCCGAGTTCGCGGTCCGGGGCGCCTTCAAGGGGGCCTGACCGGCACGGTGGGCACCCACATCANNGGAACTTGCCCTCGCGGGGAGAGCGCGGTCGTGGCGAATGGCAAGCTGGGGCGCCGCCGCGGGGCCGCGGGTGGTGGCGTGAGGAGCGCGAGGGCAGGTTCGGTCCGTACGATTACCTGGCGCAGGTGGCGCACGCCGCGGAGGTGTCGGGCTTCGACGGTGCCTTCATCCCATGGGAGGTCGGCGGGGACGAGCCGCTCATCATCGCGGCGGCTCTCGCCCGCGAGACGCGAAATCTCGTGTTCGTCCCCGAGATTCAGCCCGCGTCCGCGACCCCTGTGTACCTCGCCAAGATGGCCGTCACCTTCCAGCGCTTCGCCCGGAATCGCTTTGCCTGGAAGCTGGACCTCGAGCTCGATTCCGCGGTGCGACGCGCGCACGGCGACTTTCTCGAGGGCGAGGAGTGGTTCGCGCGCGCCGAGGAGTACATCCATGTCGCGAAGGGCACCTGGACGACGCACCCGTTCGACTTCCGGGGACGGTTCTACGATGTCGAAAGGGGCGGACTGGCGGGGCCCCTATCGGGCCTTCCACTGCCGAGGATCTACACATCGGGCCGCTCGGACCGCGTCCTACAGGCGGCCGACAAGCTCGCGGACGTGCACCTGCTCGGCCCCGGGACGGTCGAAGACGTGCTGTCGCAGGCG
>PLIR01000114.1 GCA_003139415.1 Myxococcales bacterium
CGCAGCGAGAAGGACCGGCCCGCAGAAGGCCCCGCCCGGTCGGAGGGCGAGAGGCCACGGTGAAGCGATGAGAATGTCGCCGGGGCCGAGCGCGTCAACGACGGCCGGCGCGCAGACGGCGACGCTCGCGACGATGGGGATGGAAAGTGGAGTCGGGCCCAGCGACGACAGGTCGCGCCTCGCCCACGCGAACCTCCCCGGCCGCACGGCCGCACGGCCCACGACCAGACGAGCGGCGAAGGCTTCGCCGTCGATCGAGACCGTCAGCGATGCGGCGATGCCGCTCGCCACAGAGGCTTGCCCCTCCGGCGGAGAAGGCGAGGCGAGGTGTTCGGGCATCGAGGACGCGGGCCC
The DNA here is from genome assembly GCA_003139415.1 of Myxococcales bacterium. Taxonomy (GTDB): domain Bacteria; phylum Myxococcota_A; class Polyangia; order Polyangiales; family Polyangiaceae; genus Palsa-1150. The sequence goes on from PLIR01000114.1 coordinate 355, forward strand.
TGCGTCGAGCACGACGATCGCCTCGCCGTTGCGGGCGCGACGCGCTGCCGCGACCAGGATCGCGGCGAAGGCCCCCGCGAGGCTTTCAGGCACGCTCCACGAGGGGTTCACCGCTCTCGGCGCGCGTCGACCGAGTGCACGCGACACGACGGACGCCGCGAGGGCGGGCTCGACCTCGACCCGGGCTTCGGCGCCGGCCGCCGCAGCCCAGCCGCCCGCGCCCCCGAGGACGACAACGAGAGCTCCCTGCACCCCGAAGCGCGCAGGTGGGCCGACGCCTTCCAGACGGACGGAAACCGGGACGCCGATCAGGTCGCGAGCGATCGCGCCCAATGGGTCGAGCTCCGCCGCCCCGGCAATCCACCGGCGAACGTCGCGGAGGGTCGACGCCTCTTCCTTCGATGTCTTATCGAGCGAGGCCCATGGAAAGGGGACGACGCGGGGGCGCGGGTCCGAGTCCCACTCAACGCTCGTCCGGTCATCCATGCGGCACGTACCTTGTCGCATCCTTCGGGGGGCCCGCAAGACGGGCGCGCACAAGGGAGGCGACAAGGCGCTGGCGGCCTCTGGTAAGCTCCCCGGTACCGCCATGGGGCCTCGCCACCACCGAATCGCCTCGATGCTGTTGCTGCTCGCCCCCGTGCTCGTCGGGGCGCCCGTCGTCGCCTGGGGCGACGGCACGACCTCGGCCTCGAAGAAGAAGAGCGCTGACGCCAGCCCCAAGGTAAGCGACCACGCCTACCAGGACGCGTGCACCGACGGGAACGCGAAGTACGCGTCGCGCGACTTCGACGGGGCCATCGCGGCGTATCGGAAGGCAATCGAGATGTTCCCGCACAAGGCGCTGGGGCACTACCTGCTCGGCGAGGCGCAGCTCGCGGCCGCGAACCTCCCGGAGGCCGAGGCCTCGTGGGGGCGCGCGCTTCTCGAGTCGAGCGAGCAGGATCCGACGATGCGCGCGCGTGTTCTCTTCGTGACCGCGGACTTGAAGGAGCGCCAAAAGAAGTGGGACGAAGCGAAGGCGGCCTGGCAGGTCTATGTCGACTGGGCCAACCGTTTCACGGACGCTGGCGCGTTCGCCGCGAGCGGGCAGTCTCGAATCCAGGTGATCGACGCGATGCTCAAGCAGGACAAGGCGTACGAGATCGTCCGGCAGCGGATCGACGAGACGCGGGACGGCGGCGTGTATACCGAGGTTCCGAAGGGTTCCGAGGCCCCCAAGGGCGCCAAGCCCGCGGCGAAGTAGTCGCCATCACGCGCCCGACGGGGAGCCGGATGAATCGGCCCCGTCAACGGCCGATCGCGATGTCCCGCGCGACCAGCGCATCGGCAGCGCGGACGAACTTCAGCCACGCGTCGTATTCTTCGCCCGCCGCCACGCGCGCCGCCGGGATCTCGATGACCCGATCGAAGTCGATGGCGTGCCCGTGCACCGAGTCGTGGACCGCGACGAACGCCGTTCCGTCCCGCTCTTCGCCTTGCGGCAGGTCCGCCGGCATTTTGTCCGACTCCGGCAGGACGACACGAACGTGGACCTCGGCATGCCAGGAGGCCCGCCGCAGCAGCGGGGTGCGACGGACCGGCAAGATGGCGAGCTGCGCCAGGTTCGGCGCGAACGGAGGCCGTAGCGCCAGGCCGCCGCCGCCCACGGGCTTGGCGAGGTCGGGCACGTCGACGCGCAGGTGCATGACGAGCGGCGTGTCGGCTTCGGTCGAGTCGACCTTCATCTCGCGCACATGCCCGCCGTCGAACGAAGGCGCCACGATCTCGCGCTCCACGAAGTCGTAGAGCTTGGCCTGAGGGACCTGATCCAGCGCGGACCGCCACGCGATGGCGCGGTTGCCCTCGAAGGTCAACGTGAGCTCCATCCCGGCGGATCCGTCGGCGTGGACCTCGGCCCTCCCCTGGTACGAGATCCGATCGTCGGCCCCGGGCGCGTGCACGACGTCGCGCGGCGTCCCGTCGACCAGGCGGATGGCCGTCGCCTCGCGGAGCTCGGCCGGGACGTAGCCGTAGGGCGCGAAGCGGTCGCGGACAATCAGCCAGCGTGCGCCGCCGCCCGAGACGTCCGTGGCGACGCGCGTCACCAGCGCGTCGTACTGTTCTACGTCGCTCAGCTTGCCCGCCGGCGGCGTCGCGAGGCGGTCCTTGACGATCGCCAGCTCGCTCTCGATCCCGACGAGCCGCAGCATGTAGCGAAACGCGGCTTCCCGCGACCCGCTGCCGCCCATGATGACGCGACGCCCGTCGGTCTCCTTTGTCTGCTTGTTCTCCTGAACGTGCTCGAGCACCCAACGATAGATGCGCCGTGCCCGCTCGTCCGAGTTCGCGGCCGGCACGCCGAGCACCACCTCGAGGGCCTTTGCCCGCAGGCGCGGATCGAGCGGCGTCTCGTCGGCCGCCAGGTCGACGAGGCGGGCCAGCGTCGACTCGAGCGATACCCCCCATCCCACGCGTACGCTCGGCAAGAACTCCTGGATCGGGGGGCTCTCCGGTTCGATCTCCGCGGGCGGACTCAAGTCCACCCGCCAGCGCCGTTCGACGAACGTGCTGAGCGCGTGGACGGTCGGCGGCGGCACGTTGCCGCGCGTCTCGATCTCGAGCTCGCGATCGGCGGGCGTCACCATGATGAATTCGCTGCGCCAGTATCCCTTGTCGGCTTCCCGGAAGAACCAGTGCGGGCTCCGGTACTCCTTGCCCTTCGCGCCGTCCCCCGGCTCGGGCGCGACGTGCTCGAGCTCGATGAAGTCGCCCACTTCGAGGTGCGGCATCGTCAACGTGGGCTTGCCCGCGATCGGCTCGGGTTCGAGGATGCGCCCGTCGGCCTTGATCACGCGAAGGCGCAAGACGAGCCCCGAGGGCGGCTCGGTCTCCGACTCGGCGTTGATCGCCTCTTGCGACTGGATCTTCTGGATCTCGTGCTCGAGCATCTCGCTCGACCCGTCGTCGTGCACCCAGATCGCCGAGTAGTCGAGGACGCGCGCGGCCGTCCCCTCCATGTGGTGACCGGCCTTCTCCCAAGCCTGGTAGTCGCGGATGATGGCTCGCCCGTCTTTGCGGTACGGCTCGAGGTCCGTCGCGCCCTCGACGAGGTCGATCGCGGCGCGCAGGTCTTCACTCGGCGCTCCGGCTTGGAGGGCGGCGGCGAGAGCGCGACGCAGAGCGCCGGAGTCCCCCTTCGCGTAGGCGAGGTCGGCCAGACGGAAGCGGGCGTGGGCGTCCCTCGGATGCTTCGCCAGGACCTTCTCGAGCTCCTCGGCCGCGGTGCTCGGCTCCCCCGAGCGCGCCAGCACGTCGGCGACCCTCGCCGCCAGCTCCTTGCGGTCGGGGCGCCGCTTCTTCAGGCGTTCGAGCTCGGCCAGCGCGGCCTTGTAGTCGTGCCGAGAGAGGGCGCGATCCAAGTCGACCTCCGCGTCGGGATCCAGCTTGCGGATGCGCGCGGCCACCTGCTCGGCCGCGTCGGCCGGCCCGTTTTCATCGAGCGCCTCGAGGTAAGCACGGAGCGCGGGCTCGTCATCGGGAAAGCGCGAGGCGAGATCCGCCAAGGTTCGCATCTGATCGGCGCGCCAGCCAAGGCGACCATAGAGCTGGGCGAGCTGTTCGACGATCTCGGGCTCCAGCGGCGCGGCAGCGGCGAGCGCGCGGAGAGGGTCGATCCCTTCTTGGGGCCCGCGCTGCTGGGCGTCGTCGACGATCGACGCCAATCTGGGGCGCCATAGCGCCGGGTCGGCGACAAGAGCGCGGTCACGAAGCAGACGCGCGCGTGTGCCGTGCGCACCCTCGGGGAGCGCGGGGTCGTCCTCGACGAACGTCGACGCCAGCTCGAGGGCGAGGGGCGCCGCGTCATGAGCGTCTACGAGGGAGCCGACGAGAACCGACGCCACGTCGTCCATCTGATCCACGTGCGCCGCGTAGGCGGCGAGCGCCGCAGTGATCGGGTCTGCCGCGGCAAAGGACGTGTCGCCGTCTGCTGCCCGGCGGGTGATGGCGTCGATCGGATTCGGGTCCGCGAGGACCTTGGCGGGCGTGATCGACACGGGGGGCGCGGGGTCTCCGTCCGTGTCGACCGCAGCGGCCGTGCCATCCGGATTCAAGTAGCGAACGCTCGTCACCGGGGAAACCGTCCGCGCGATGACGCGGTGCCGCCCCTCGACGACCGAAACGTGGGCGCCGAAGCGCTGCCACGAACCCCAGTCCGACGGCCCGCGGGTCAGCACGCGGGCGCCGTCGACCCACGTTGCGACGGCCCCTTGCACCGCCACGATGAGCTCCTGGTCCCCGTGGGTCGTGAAGAAAGACTCCGCATAGAAGACGCCGTCATGCACCTGTTCGTCCGCGGCGGCCACGCAGCGCGTCTGGGTGACGGACAGGACCCGGGGCGTCGTCCCGCGCATCGGGTCGGGCGGCCACGCCGGCGGCCAGGGCGTCGGCGTTTCGGCATCGAACGACCGGAGCGGATCCGATGCGCCACCGTGGCCGAATGGCCCGGCGATGCGAACCCCTCGCGCGCAGCCCATCCTGCGCACGACATCGGCGTCGTAGGCGTCGCTCGTTTGCTCGGCGTGCGCGTACACCTCGCTCGCCCGCCACTCTTCGAGCTCGGCCACGGTTCGCCATCCCATGTTCCCCGGGCGTCTCAGCAGATCCTCGATCTTCGCCCGGTGGCCGGCGAAGAGGTTCGCGACAGACCCTCGCAGAGCGAGCAGCTGGCGAGCGGCAAACCAGCCCACGAGGGGCGCCTGAGGCTCCGGGTCGGCCGCCGATCCGGCGAGCGCGTCGAGGTACGACTCGGCCGCCGCCGCGGGCTGTCCGTGCTCGTCGTCGAGGACTGCACGCGCGAGGCTGGACCACGTCCCGGGTGCCCGCCCGACGAGGGCGCGTTCCCGGGAATCTGCTGGGGCGAGCGTGTCCAAGCGCCTGCGCGCGATGGCCGCTTGATCCGAGCGCCCGCCGGGGGCAAAGGCCTCGGCAAGAGCCCAGCGTCCCACGACTTCGGGGTCGTTCAGCGTAGCCGAGTGCCGGCGAAGGGCGTCGAGCGAAGGTGTCTTTGGCGCAGACGACGGACCGCCGGCGCAGCCGATGCCCGCCGTCAGGATCGCGGACAGGGCCAAAGTCGCGCTCGAGTGCCGCATGCTCACTTGATGGCCACCGTCGCACGCTGGCCCAGCGCTCGGTCGACCTTCTCGCACCACGCGCGAAAGGCTGGGTACTCGCCGGCCGGCACGCGAGTCTGGGTCATCGTCACGACCGTGTTCACGTGCACCGTTCGCGCGTCGGATATGACCTCGACGGAAAAGGAGCCGAAGGGGCCCGTGTCGCTCGTCGCCACGGGGACGCTCTTCAGGTGGGCGCCGGCCGGCAGGTGCACCGTCCAGTCATCCTGCTGCGTCCACTGAGCGAACATCCGCACGTCGAGCTTGCGCTCTGCGAGCGGAGCGAAGTCGCGGACCATGTGCTCCCGGCGGCCGACGGGGACAGTCAGGACGTCGCCCTCCGTGCGCGCGAACTGCGGGGCCCGCCCGCGAAGCCGCATCTTCACGGCTTGCTCCACGTCTTCCAGATCGCTCGAGTCGAGCGAGGTCACCTCGCTCCCAGGCAAGAGCCCCGCCATCATCTGCTGCGCGCGCTGCTTGCGCGTGGATTGCGCGTGGAATCTGGCGCGCCACTCGGCCGCCTCGAAGCCGGTCACGTCGGCTCGCCAGTCGATGGTCGCGGAGCCGTCCGCGGCGAGCGACGCCTCGACCTTGTGGCCGCTGACGCTCGCGCTCGCGGGCGGGTCCGGCAGGTGCACGAGCTTGGCGTTGCCTTCGTTGATCTGGAGCGCCAAGGCGCCGCGATCCATCGCAGGCAGCTCGAGCGAGCCAGAGTACTCGGCCGTCCCATCGAGGTAGAGATCGAGCGATGGCACGTACGCGATCATGTGATCGAACGGGGCGAGGCTCGCGGGCGCGGCTTCGATGTCCCCCTTGTTCGCGGTGCGGACGACCACCGGCGTAGCCTTGATCCCGAGCGCTCCGAGCATCGTGACGATGAGCGTCGCCTTGTCTTTGCAGTCGCCGAACCCTCGCGCGAAAATCTGCGCGCACCGGTACGGCTTGTAGCCGTGGATCCCGAACTCGAGGGCGACGTACCGCGTCTTCTGCGCAACGTAGTCGTACACCGCGCGCGCTTTGGCAGCGTCGCCGGAGAGCCCCTTGGTGAGGGCCTCGGCGCGGCGTCGCACCTCGTCGTCGGGGACGAACTGATCGCGCACGAGGCCCCAGTACCACCGGCCCATGTCCTCCCACGTCTTGTACGTCGAGACGTTCACGTGCCCGAGGATCTCGGCCCACGGAGGCTGGAGCGCCTCGGGGTCGAGCGGGGGCACGTCCTTGGCGCGAAACCGGTAGATCCGCTGATCGCCTCGCTCCTCGACGTCCGCCAAGAGGCCCGGGACCTTTGGCTCGTTGAAATAGAACGAGCGGCTCTTCGGCGTCATCAGGACGTACTCACTCGCGCCCACCGGCTCAGAGCTCTGCATGTAGACGACCTCGCCGAAGTAGTCGGCGAACTCGTTGCGCGACGCGACGTCCTCGACGCGGTACTGAAGCTCGACGACGTCGCCGGGCTCGAGCCGGCCGAAGCGGACGTAGTAGCTGCGCGCGCTCGTGTACATCGCGACGGCAGGGTCGTCGGCCATCGCCCCCGCGCCGCTCTCGATCGCGTCCTCGGTGGATCCGTCCTTCCGGTAGACGCGCGCCGTACGAAGCTGCACGGCCTGCGCGTCGTTCTCGTAACCGAAGTCGTACTCGCGCGACTCGGCCGCGGCGGCGTCGGTCAGCGGCTGATAGACGACTTGCCGGAATCGGTTCGCGAGGCCGTTCGGAAAGACGGTGGTGACCTGGAGGTCGACGAGCGTCCGCCGCGCCTGTCCGCCGCCCGGCGCCTTGGCGCTGGCGAGGAACTCCGCCGCCGGGTGAACGTAGTGTTCGTCGGGCCGAGGCGCCGCGGGCGCGATGTGGCCCAGCTCCTCGCGGACGTCCTTCGCCTGCGGCATGATCTCGAGGACGCGCTTGAGGAGCTGGAGTTGTTCGTCGCGCTGTCCCGCGAAGGCGTACGCGGTCGCAAGCTGCCGCATCACATCGGTGTCGTCCGGCGCGAGCTCGAGCGCCGCGCGGTACGCCGCGATCGCTTTGGCCTGCTGCCCGAGCCGAAGCCAGGCTTGGGCCCCCGCCAGCAAGGCGCCCGCGCTGTCGGGATTGGTCGCCTCCAGGCGGTCGATCCATCGCCCGGCGTCCGCCCCGTCCCGACGCGCTACGGCGAGATCGATCCGCGCCCGCGCGAATGCGGGGTCGTCGAAGCGCAGCGCCGCGTACCGCTCGGCCATCGTCTCGGCTTCGGCCTCGCGGTCCTGGTCCCGCAGCGCGGCCACGGCCGCGCGAAGCAATCCCACGCTGCGCGGGTGCCTCAGCAGGGCCTTCTCCAAGAACGTCAGGGCCGTGTCTCTCATGCCCGCCTCGGCGTACATCTCCACGATGGCCAGCGTCGCGCCGAGGTTGTCCGGGTCGAGCTCGAGGACGCGTTCGTAGTACGGCACCGCGTCCCGCCAGTTGACGCTCGCGCGGGCATAAGACGCGCGAGCGAGCAGCGTATCGATCGAGTCGCGACGCGAGGCGTGTCCAGCCGCGACCAAGGCCTCTGCCTTCTCGATCCACGTCGCTCGCTGGTTGCGGCTCTCCGCGACGTCGCCGGCCAAAAGAAGACGCCCGACCGTAGGGGCCTTCTCGGCCGCGCGCCGGGCGAGCTCTCGCGCCCGATGCTCGCTCGGATCGTCCGACCCCGTGGCGCCCAGGTACCGCGCGTATGCTTCGAGCGCCGCGGCGTCGTCTCGCTTCACCATTTCCTCGAACGCCTGCACGGGGCCCTTCACCGCCGCGGGCGGGGGCACCTCACCCTTGCCGAGAGCCAACACGGCGCCACCCTGGGCCGTCGAGTGCTTCGGATCGGCGTCCACTTCGAGGTGTTCGTCGGGGGCGCCGGCGGCCGTCGCCACGCGCACGGCCACCATCGGCGCATGCTCATCCCCACAGACCTTTGCGGTCAGCCGGTTCCAACCAGCCCGCGCCGTCGCCGTGGCGGCGAAGCGATCCGGATCGAGGTCGCGGTACTTTTCGTCGCGCAAGATCTCGACGCCGTTCCAGAAGAGTCGGACGGCCCCCGCGGCCCCCGCCCAGACCGAGACGAGGCGGGACGACGCTCCTTGCATGCGCGCGTCGCGAACGAACGTCGTCGCATAGACGCAGGTTTGCTCCTCGGGGCGAACGAACGCGCCGAAGTCCGTCCACCCATACGGAGAAACCGGCGGGAGTGCCCTCCACCGAACCGGCCGGTGCCCTTTGCCGTCGTAGTCGTGCGTCAGGTTGATGGGGAGCTCTTGCTCTTTCTCCGGATCGAACGCCTCGGTAAGCCCGCCCTTCCCGTCGTTGTCGAAGGGCCCGACCATCATCCACTTGCCGACGTAGCCAAGTCGGGCGACGCGATCACGGGAGCCATCCAAGTCGCCGCGCCGTCGCCGGGCATAGGCCTCGAGTAGGCTGGCGTACGTGCGCGTCGGCGGCGCCAGATGCGTGTCCGCGGCGACTTCGTGGAGCGCCTCCTCGACTTCGCCCGGGCCTCCTCGATCCCATTCCGACCAGATTCTCCGCAGCGCCACGTAGGCCAAGGGCCCGGGGCTCGACGTGACCTCGCCGCGAAGCTCGGCGAGTCGGCCAACGACGGTCGAGTCTCGCTCCGCGGCCGCGGTCTCGCCGGGCGTGGCGAGAGCGAGCGCCAGAGCGATGCCGACCACGCCGACGAACGGGCCTCCCCGGCGCGAGGGCGGCCATCGATGGCGGGACGGCATCACGACGGGGTGCGATAGCGCGAGGGCCAAAGAGGGCAAGACGCGAGCGATAGCGCAAGCGAGAGGGGAAGCGTGAGCAAGCCCCAAGAGAGGCCCCCAAAGAGGGCCAAAGAGAGGGCAAGGGCTAGTGGCAAGCAAGCCCGATCGCGCTATGTGTGAAGAGCGCGTCTCAGGCGCCCGCGTGTCGCCGCAGCCCTTCATGCACTCCAGAACGGAGACGACAACGCCGGCAGTTGCTCCTTCGCCAGGGTCTTCCGCCTCGGCGGGTGCCGATGCGGCGCCTAGGCCCCCGATCCTGCGCCCGCTTCTGCTCACTCTCCGGCCGCACCAGTGGGTGAAGAATCTCTTCGTCATGGCGCCGATGTTCTTTCACAAGGACGTGTTCCTCCGCGTCCACGACGAGTCGGGGCGCGGGGTGCGCGACGCCGCCTTCCTCAACCTCACCGTCACGTCCCGCGCGGCCGCGGCGACGGGCGTCTTTTGCCTGCTCGCCGGGGCGGTCTACACGATCAACGACATCGTCGACGTCGACGCCGACCGCGTCCACCCCATCAAGAGGGGCCGGCCCCTCGCGAGCGGCCAGGTCCCCGAGGCGACCGCGCGGACGATGGCGGTCGCCCTCATCGCGCTGTCGCTCGCCTTGTCGTATGCCCTCGCGCCGATGCTGGCGCTCGTCGCGCTCGCGTACTTCGTCGAGAACCTGCTCTACAGCTTCTGGCTCAAGAAGATCGCGTTCCTCGACGTCGCGCTGATCGCGCTCGGCTTCGTGTTGCGGGTGCTCGCGGGAGGCATCGCGACGGACGTCCACGTCTCCGGATACATGCTGGCGTGCACCGCGCTCCTCGCCCTCTACCTTGGTTTCGGCAAGCGCCGCCACGAGCTTGCCCTCGAGAACGCCGGCAAGCAGCGCGCCGCCCTCGAGGCCTACTCCGTTCGCTCGCTCACGATCGCGCTCGCCGTGACGGGCACGGCGACGGCCCTGACGTACGTCGCGTACACGCTCGACCCGGTGACCCGCGCCTTCTTCAGCTCCAACTACCTCTGGCTGACGGCGCCGTTCACCGCCTTCGGCATCCTGCGCTTCATGCTCCTCGTGAGCGGTCGCGCCGGGCGCGGTCTCCGGGCCGAGTCGCCAACGCAGGAGATGCTCCGCGACGTGCCATTCGTGCTCAACCTCGTCGTATGGGTGGCGGTCGTGGTCGCGATTGTCTACCAGCTAAGGCCGAACAACTAGGCCATGGGCCAAGCTCACACGGAGCAGCCTGGACTCGCCGCCAAGCCCGGCGCCCTGGGAGAGCTCGCGCTCACGTTGCCCGTGTTCCTCGTCTACCAGATCGGCGTCGTTTTTCTCAGGGTTCGCAACGCGGCGGATGTCGTCACCGCGCAGCTGCTCGCCATCTCCAACGGCGATCGCACGACGTACCTGGAGATCACGGTGGGCGCCGCCGCCGTGTTGTTCCTCGTCTTCGCCGTGCTCGGGCGGGGCGAGGTGCTGCGCACCCGCAAGCTCGTGCAGATCGTGATCGAGGGCACCGCCTACGCGATTGCGATGGGCTCGGCCACGTCGTGGGTCGTCGGAAGGATCTTCGCCGGCGCCAAAGGCGCTGCGACCGCCGACCCGTTTACCGCGCTCGTCATGTCTTTGGGAGCGGGCTTCTACGAGGAGCTCGCGTTTCGTGTCCTGCTCTTCGGCTTTGGCGCCAAGATCCTCGTCTGGCTCTTCGCGCACCAGAAGGTCGGGCTCGTCGGCCGCGCGCCGCCTCTCGGATTCCGGGCGGTGATGGTGATGATCGTGTGGGCCCTCGTCAGCGCCGCCGTCTTCAGCGGGATGCACTACGTAGGCGCGCTGGGCGACCGGTTCGACGAACGGTCGTTCGTGGCGCGCGCGGTGCTTGGGCTGGCGCTCACGCTCGTTTACTCGATGCGCGGCTTCGCGGCCGCGGTGTGGACCCACGCCCTCTACGACGTGTGGGTGCTCGTGTTTTGACACAGCTCGCGCACCATCTGCAGGCCCGCGTACGCCGCGAGCGTCTGGATGCGGAGTCGATCTCCTTGGAAGAGGCGTTGCAGGACGTCCGTCGTGCCGTCGGGGCGGGCGAGGGCCATGTGCACGGTGCCGACGGGCTTCGTCTCGGTGCCGCCGCTCGGCCCCGCGATGCCGGTCAGCGACAGGGCGATCGTGGCCCCCGAGATGCGCTTCGCGCCCCGCGCCATCCCTGACGCCACCTCGTCGCTCACCGCGCCGTGCCAGCGGATGGTCTCCTCGTCGACGCTGAGGATGCGTGCTTTGGCGCTGTTCGCGTACGTCACCGCGTCGAGCAGGAGGAAGTCGCTCGCACCCGGTTCGCGCGTGAGCATGTGCCCGACGAGCCCGCCCGTGCACGACTCGGCGATGGCGAGCGTCCAGCCGCGGGCGCGTAGGGCGCGACCGACGACGCCCGCGAACGTGTCGTCGCCCTCTCCGTAGACGAACGCACCCAGGCGGGCCCGCACCTCGTTGGTGGTGCGCTCGCAGAGCTCCCGCGCGGCGCCGTGCGAAGCCGCACGCGCCAGGACCTTGACCTCGATCTCGGGGAAATGCGCGCGGTATCCGAGGATGGCCCCGGGGAATGCGGCCTCGACTCCAGCGAGCTTCTCGCCGACGACGCTCTCGGGAAGACCGAACGTGCGAAGACGAATCTGAAAGAGGTTGCCTGGCGCCAGCGGCCGTATCCTCGGGACGACCTGCTCCTCGAACATGCGCTTCATCTCCGACGGCACGCCGGGCATGAAATACGCGACGCAGTCGCCGACGCGCACCGCGAAGCCCGGCGCCGTGCCCACCGGGTTGGGCAAGACGTCGGCGCCCTGAGGGAAGTCCGCCTGTTTGGCGTTCGACGGGGTCATCACGCGCCCGAACTTCTCGAAGCGGCGCCGGATGTGTTCGAGCGAGGCTTCGTCCCGGACGAGGGGCACCCCCAGCGCGCTCGCGATCGCCTCGGTCGTCAGGTCGTCCGTCGTGGGACCGAGGCCGCCGGTCACTACGACGACCCGCGCGCCGGCCGCTACTCGTCGGAAGGCGTCGACGATGCGCCCCGCGTCGTCGTCGATCGTGAGGTGCTGGGTCACCTCGAAGCCGATGCCGATCAGCTCGGCCGCGATCCACGCAGCGTTCGAGTTGACGAGCTCTCCCCGCGTCAGCTCGGTCCCAATCGACATCACGATACAGGTCATCGGGACGGATCAGGATACTCGAGGCTTCGGGCTAAGGGGAATATGCGCACCGGAAGCCCACCCGAGGGTCGCCGGGGCGGCCCGGGATCTCGATGCGCGCCCAAGTTCGGAGCTCGCTCGCGAGGGAGCTTTGCCACGAGCCGCCCTTGGCGACGGCGGCGTTGTCGCCCTGTTCCAACCCCGCGGCCCTCACCCACTCCGCGACGTTGCCGGACAGATCGTGGATCCCCGAGCGCGAATCGCCGTCCGGGTGCGACCCCACGGTGTCCGGGCCGTCGGCGCCCGTCGCGCACGGTCCTCGCAAAAGGCCCCATGCGGCTCTGCGGCACACGGCGCCCGTCTCACCCCACGGGTATCTGCTCGCGTAGCTACTTGCGTTCGAGACCGCCGCGGGGGCGGTCGTCGTGGGCGCCGCCGCCGCCACGATCCATTCGTCCTCGGAGGGCAGGCGGCCTCCGCGCGATGCGCAGAATGCCTCGGCGTCGTCTCGGGACATCCCCCTCGCCGCACGGACCCCGTCATGGCCCGAAGCGATCCCGAAGTAATGGCCCTCGGTCACCTCGAATGCGTCGATCTCGAAAGCGTTGACGTGGATGGTGCGCGCCCCAACCAGTCCTTCGGACTCCCAGTCCGAGGGTCCAATGGCGAGCATCGTCTCGGCGATGGAGACCCTTGTGTCGGGCGCGTCGCACCCGTAGCTCGTCTTCACGAGCGGGGGCGGGCAGAGGCCGGCGTTCGCGACGAGGCAGCGAGTCCCCACGTGCACGAACCCCGCGGCGCAACGCGCGCCATCGCTCCGCCCGCGGAGGGCCGAGGCGAGTGCGATCGAGACGCCGAGCGCGGCCACGACCGTGCCGAAGGCGACCGCACGGCTCACGTCGCGACGCGGAGCCGCAACACCCCCACGCCGCTCACTTCGACCTCGACCTCGTCGTTGGCGACAAGCGGGCCGACGCCCTCCGGCGTGCCCGTGAGGATCACGTCCCCCGGCAGCAGCGTCATCATTCGGCTTACGTACGACACGAGTTCTGGAACGTCGAAGATCATGTCCGTCGTCGACCCGTCCTGCCGCGTGGCCCCGCCCACTCGACACATGACCCGTTGCGCGGCCGGATCCAGCTCCGTCTCGATCCACGGCCCGATGGGGCAGAACGTGTCGAAGCCCTTTGCGCGGGTGAACTGGACGTCCTTCTTCTGCAGGTCGCGCGCGGTCACGTCGCACGCGCCGGAATAGCCGAAGACGTGCGCGAGCGCGTCTTGCCGAGAGACGCGGGACGCGCGGCGCCCCATGACGACGACGAGCTCGGCCTCGTGCTCGACCCGCTTGCTCTCGGGCGGAAGGACGACCGTCCCCGCCGGCGCGAGCAGCGCGGAGGGCGGCTTCAGGAAGATCAGCGGTTCGCTGGGGACCTCGTGCCCGAGCTCGCGCGCGTGCGCCGCGTAGTTGCGCCCGATGCAGACGATCTTCGTCGGCCTTACTGGGCAGCGCAGATCGGCCTCGGCCCACATCCACGACTCGCCCGTTTCACGCAAGTCGATCCAAGGACCACCGGCCGAGCCGTCGAGGCCATGGGCGAGCGGGCCGTCGAGGCGCGCGAACTTCTCACCGCCGTCCGTTGCGAGCAGCGCGATCCTCATCGCTCCTACCTAGGGTAGGTTCTCCCCATGACGCGCGCCATCCGCCTGGCTTTTTCGCCCGACAGCGACGACATCTTCATGTTCCTCGCGTTGCTCGAGGGCAAGATCGACACGGACGGGCTCGAGTTCGTGTCGGAGCGCGCCGACACCGAGGCCCTCAACGCCCGAGCGTCAGCGGGCGAGCTGGATGTCGTCGCCGTCTCGATCGCGAGGTGGCCGTCGATCGCCCGCGACTATCTCCTCCTTTCTCACGGCATGTCGGTCGGGCGAGGTTACGGGCCCGTCGTCGTGGCGGAGCGCGACCGGTCGCTCTCGTCGCTCGAGGGCGCGCGCATCGGGGTGCCCGGACTTCGAACGACGGCTTATCTCGTATTGCGCCTCCTCCTGCCGCGGTTCGAGCCGGTCGTCGTCCCGATCGCTCCGTACGCGCGAGCATTCGAGGCGGTTCGATCGGGCGAAGTCGAGGCCGCGCTCCTCATCCACGAAGGGCGTCTGACGTACGAGCGCGAAGGCTTCGCTCGCGTCTGCGATCTCGGCGAGCAATGGGGGAAGGTCACCGGGGGCTTGCCATTGCCGCTCGGCGGGAACGCGATCCGCCGCGGCCTCGGCCCGGAGCTCGTGGCGAGGGTCTCTGGGCGATGCCGTGCCTCGATCGCATGGGCCCTCGCCCACCGGGATGAGGCCATAGCCACGTTGCTGGCGCGCGAGTCTCGCGCCGACCTCGCGCTCGACCGCGCGACCTTGGACCAGTATCTCGCCATGTACNNACGCCAACGACGACACGCTGGGCGCGCGCCCGGACGTCCGGAGTGCAATCACCGAGATGTATGCGCGCGCCCACGCCGCCGGCCTCCTCGACACTGCGGTGACACCGGAGTTTTCGGGCGGCTAAGGACCCGGGGGGGGGCTGCTGCGCCTGCCGCACGACGGCATTGCCCGCGCGAGGGGGCCGGCTACCATGGTTACTGGCCCTCCTGCGGCCCCGGGGGGCAGCTGCTGTCGCCTCCGCACACCAGGTCGCCGTACCTTCGCCATCGGAGGCTCCCCTGAAGTCGTCGTTCCAGGTCTGCGCGATCGTCTGCGTCGGCATCTCCGGGTGCTTGGGCGCCGATCCTGTCGCGCCTATCGCCGTCGAGTCGAGCCCGATCCAGGGCGGCACCGCCGACACGACCGACTTGTTCGCCGTCGGCATCGTGCAGACAGAAGACATCGAGAACGACATGGTGGCCTACTGCACCGGGGTCGCGCTGGCGCCGAACCTCGTCGCGACGGCGCGCCACTGCGTCGCGGAGCTGTCGTCGCCGACGATCGACTGCGGGACCTCCACCTTTGGCGCCCTCTATCCGGTCTCGGATGTCGTGGTCACGACCAGCGCCGTGATCGATCCGCACGAACTGAAGAACACGACCATATTCAACACCGTCTCCACCATCATCGTGCCCACGGGCGCCAACCAAACGGCGGTCTGCGGCAACGACATCGCTCTTCTCATCTTGAACGAGTCTCTTCAGCTGCCCCAGTACGTCCTGCCCACGATCTCGCCGCCGATGACCGACTCCCAGTACGAGACTATCGTCACGGCGATCGGCTACGGCGTCGACACCCCGACGGACACGACGGGTGAATCGGCGGGCACGCGCAGGATCAAAGAGAACGTCTCGCTGCAGTGTATCCCGGACGACCCGAATCCCAGCGAGGCGGCGCTCGACTGTTACTCGCCCGACCCGGCGCCGGCGGACATGTACCTCTCCACGAGCGAGTTCATGTCGGGCGACAGCACGTGCGAGGGCGACTCCGGCTCCGGCGCCTTCGAACAGAGCAACTTCAACAACGGCAAGTGGGTGGCGTTCGGCGTTCTTTCGCGCGGAGGCACGAGTTCGGACGGAACCACCTGCGTCCAGCCCATCTACTCGCGCTTCGACGCCTGGGCATCCCTGCTCATCGGCGCAGCGAAACAAGCCGCATCGCTGGGCGGATATCCCTTACCGGCGTGGGCCGAGGACTCTTCGACTTCGACTTCGACGGTGACGACGACATCCCCTGACGCTGGTGCCGGGTCCAGCAGCGGTGGGGCGAGCACCCTCGGCGAAGGCGATGCTGGGGGCAGCGCCGGCTCCAGCGGCGGGTCTACCGCTACCAGCACGGGCGGTTCGAGCGGCAGCGGGCCCCCTGCCAGCGCGCCTTGCGACGCTGCAGGCGACTGCCTGAGCGTCACGTCGAGCACTCCCCACGAGTCGGCGGGGTGTTCGGTCGCGATGCCTCCCAGCCCGGCCCGACCGTGGCCGGGCTCCGCGCTGGCGTTGGGGGCCGGCTTGGTCGGGATGGGCCTCGGCCGTCGGCGCCGTCGCAAGCGCTGAGCTGCCCGTCGGCAACTGGACGCCTGACCACCCACCGCAACGCAATCGTCGGAAACGGCATCTTCCCGAGCAGTGGTGCATGCGCAGAGGATTTGCTGAATTATAGGGGAGTGACGATGGAAGCCTTTCCGTGCCGCCCTGGACCCGCTGGAGCGGCCGAGCGGGGTCGCATGGAGCTATTGCGGCGCCGGATCTTCGAGGAGATGGGCCGCGGATCGCACCGCTGGCGCCTGACGTGGCTTTTGCCGTTCCACTTCCTCACGGTGGCGCTGCTGATTTTCTGGGGCGAGTCGCAGTGGCGCGCGATCGTGCAGGTGGTCGCCGTGTTCGTCTTCGCCTCGCTCACGATCGCTCGCGTCTTCGACGGCGCGGGGCGGCTCAAGGCCGTGGCGTTCCTCCTCGGGATCTGCGCCAACCTGGCGCTCGTCGCGACGACGGGCGGCCTGGCCAGCCCCCTCATCGCCACGTCCGTGCTGCTCATCGTCGTCGCCGGGACCATCATGAGCGAGCCTCCCTGGCTACCGATCGCCGCGTTCGGGATCCTGGTGACGGGGTTTCTCAGCTTCGCCATGCTCGCCCACACGCCGATCGGGCAGCTCGTGGGGCCGCTCCACGCGGGGCCCACGGGCGCGAGCGCCGAGTACGTGAGCCTCGCGATGCTCGCGACCGTGTTCACGATGGTGGGCGTTGCCCGCGTGGGCCACGGCCTGACGCGCGCCTACGAGCGGGCCGCGGTCGAACTCGCCGGGCGCCGCGAGGAGCTTTGCACCGAGAACGTGGCGCGCACGAGGGTGCTCGACGGCCTGGCGGCGCGCCTCGCGCACGAGGTCAAGAACCCCCTCGCCGCGATCAAGGGCCTCTCGACGCACATGGCCCGGCAGGCCACGGACCCGAAGGCGGCCGAGCGGCTGGCGATCGTGGCCGCCGAGGCCGACCGCTTGCAATCGATCGTCGACGGCTTCTTGAGCTTCTCCCGGGGCCTCGACGACTTGAAGCTCGGTCCGACGCGGCCCTACGAGGTCGCGCGCGAGCTTGCCGTCTTGCTCGAGACGCGCGTGGAGGAGGCCGGGGTCGCGATCGCGGTGACGGGGGACCCGGATTTGATGCTCGACGCCGATGCGAGCAAGCTCCGCCAGGCGCTGCTGAACATCGTTCTCAACGCGGTCGAAGCGTCTCCGCGCGGGTCGACGGTGGGCGTCGCCGTCCAACGCGATTGCGACGGCGCCCGGCTCGTCGTGCGCGACGACGGCGTTGGCATGACCCCGGATGTCCTCGACCGCATCCGCAAGCCGTACTTCACCACCAAGGAGGGCGGGACGGGCCTCGGCTTGGCGGTGGCGCGCGGTCTGGTCGAGCAGCACGGCGGAACGCTCGAGTTCAAGAGCACCGCGAACAAGGGGACGACCGTCACCATCCAGCTTCCCACGAAGGCCAAGCTCTGCGCCCGTCTCCCCGATCCGCGCCGGACCGGGGCCGAGGTGGAAAGCGGCTCGCCCGCCACTGCGGGCGTACGCTGAGCCGTGACCGCCCATGACGCGCGTGCTCGTCATCGATGACGATCCCTCGCTTCGGTTCACGCTCGAAGCCGTTTTGAGCGACGCCGGGCTCGTCGTCGAGGCGTGCGACGGCGGCGTCAACGGGCTCGCGGCCTTCGACCTGCATGGGGCCGACCTCGTGCTGACCGACCTGGCGATGCCTGAAATGGACGGGATGCAGGTGCTCGCGCGGATGCGGGCCAGCGACCCAAGCGTGCCAGTCCTGATGCTCACGGCGCATGGATCGGAGCGGGTCGCCGTGGCTGCGATGAAGGCGGGCGCGTTCGACTACATCCCCAAGCCGTTCGACCCGGACGAGCTCGTGCTCGCCGTTCGCCGGGCCACCGACTGGCGGGAGCTGCGCCTCCAGAATGCTCGCCTCCGCACTGAGGCGGCGTTGGGGCGCACCATCATCGCGCAGAGTCCGGCGATGAAGCGCCTCATGGACATGATCACGCGCGTGGCGCCGAAGGACGTCACCGTGCTTCTCACCGGCGAGAGCGGCGCGGGCAAGGACGTCCTCGCGTCGGTGCTGCACGCCCACTCGCGGCGCGCGGACAAGCCGCTCATCCGGTTCAACGCGGCCGCCATCCCCGCGGAGCTCGCAGAGGCGGAGCTCTTCGGCCACACGCGCGGCGCGTTCACCGGCGCGCAGACAGCCCGGCTCGGGTACTTCCAGCAGGCCCACAAGGGGACCCTCTTCATCGACGAGGTGGGAGAGCTGCCGCTCGCCATCCAGGCCAAGGTATTGCGCGCGCTGCAGTCGGGAGAGGTGCAGCAGCTCGGGGGGCGCACCGAGACGGTGGACGTCCGCCTCATCGCGGCGACGGCCCGTGATCTCGCGAGTGACGCCCGCACTGGCCGCTTTCGCGAGGATCTCTTCTACCGGTTGAACGTGGTGCCGGTGCGGGTGCCGCCCCTTCGTGAACGGGTCGAGGACGTCGAGCCGCTCGTACGCACCTTCGTCCGGCGGTACGCCGAGCGGTACGGCATGGGGGGCGTGGAGGTCGAGCCATCGCTCGTCGAAGCCCTGCGTGTGCATTCGTGGCCGGGCAACGTGCGGGAGCTCGAGAACACTGTGGCGCGCCTCCTCGCGCTCGCCCCGGACGAGCGCATCACGTTGGCCCTGTGGCGCGCCCTCGCCGATGGGGCCACGCCCTCGTCCGTGCCGTCGTCGCCGAACGGCGACCCTGGTCCGGGGCACCCGCTCCGCGGTCGGGTCGAGGCCTTCGAGCGCAAGCTCATCGCCGAGGCGTTCGAGGCCGCCGCCCACAACCAGAGCGAGACGGCGCGGCGACTCGGCGTGTCGCGCCCCGCGCTCATCGAGAAGCTGCACAAGTACGGGCTCATCGAACGATGAGACGCGCGCTTGCGCGCCCACGCCACGAGGTTCGATGCCCAAGGTGCGCCTCGACCAGCTTCTCGTCGACCGCGGGCTCGCGCCGAGCCGTTCGCGCGCGCAGGCGTTCGTCCTCGCGGGCACGGTCCTGGTCGACGGAACGAGGGCGGACAAGCCCGGCGTGGCCGTCGCCGCCACCGCGAACGTGGAGGTGCGCGGCGGCGACCACCCGTACGTCTCGCGGGGGGGCGTGAAGCTCGCGGGCGCGCTCGACACCTTCGCCCTCGATGTCCAAGACCGGAAGTGCCTCGACCTCGGGGCGTCCACGGGCGGCTTCACGGATTGCCTCCTGCAGCGCGGCGCGGCCGTCGTGACGGCCGTCGACGTCGGGTACGGCCAGCTCGCCTACAAGCTCCGGATCGACCCGCGCGTTCGCGTCATGGAGCGCACGAACGCACGGTCGCTGACGGTCGACGCGATCGGCGGGCCCGTGGATGTCACCGTCGTCGACGCCTCGTTCATCGGCCTCGAGCAGCTCGTTCCCGCGGTGCATCGGACCCTGCGCGACGGCGGGCACCTGGTCGCGCTCGTCAAGCCACAGTTCGAGGTCGGCCGCGAAGAAGCGTCGCGCGGCCGGGGCGTGGTGCGGGATCCCGTGGCCCGCGACGCAGCCATCGCCAAGGCCGTCGAGGCCGTGCAGGAGGGCGGCTTCGAGCTGCTCGGCCGGTGCGACAGCGCTCTCCCCGGCCCGAAGGGCAACGTCGAGGCCTTCGTCCACGCCCGACGGCTGGCGCGGTAGAGCAACGGAGAGCGCTTCACTCCATGGGCGGTTGCTCTAACGTACGCGCGGCATGGCCCAGCCCGAGCCGTCGCACGCCGAGGAGCCGCTCCCTGCCGTACCGAAGCGCTCGTTGGTCGCCCAGGTGCGCGACTACTTCTGCGAGGAGCCGTCGCTGCTGGGCGCCCTCTTGCCATCGTGCTTCGTCTCGATGGTTCTCTTCACGCGATCTCCGGCGACGAACTTCATCTTCGACGAGCAGGAGGCCCTCCTCGCCAATCCGTACGTCCGCGCGGCGGCGGATCCAGGCACCTCCATCGGGTGGCTGCAGGCCTTCAAGCGCGACTTCTGGGGCCTGACGCCCGACCGCACCATCGGGTCGTATCGCCCGCTGCCCGACATCGTGTGGAGGGCCTTGTGGAAGATCGGGTTCCGCGAGCAAAGCGCCTTCCCGCATGCGTACATCAACGTCCTCATCCACGGGCTGAACGGCGCCCTGGTCGTGGTCCTCGTGTCCCGCTGGACGCGCGATCGGCTCGCGGCGTGGCTGGCCGGCGCGGCCTTCGTCACCATGGCCGTACTCACGGAGGCCGTCAGCGGGGTCGTTGGCTTGGCCGACGTGCTCGGCGGCACGAGCGCTCTCCTCGCGCTGCTGGCGCTCGACCTGCCGCTGACGAAGATGCCGCTGGCGCTCCTCGGCGCCACTCTGATCGGGCTCTACTCCAAGGAGAGCGCGCTGTGCCTCGTGCCCCTCGTGCCGCTCGCGGCGCTGTTCACGTCGCAAATCACGCACCCCGAGCGTCCCCTGCGCTGGGCGCGGGCGGCCGTCGCCGCGCTCGTCACGGGGGCGGCGTTCGTTTTCTACGTCGAGATGCGACGCCGCTGGTTTCCTGTTTCGGTCCCCAGCGAGCTCACGGTGGAGGCCAACGCGCACAAGCCGCTCGCCGCGCGGGCCTTTGCCGCCGCGCTGCGATGGTACGCGCAGCCGCTGCTCCCGCACGATCCGCTGAACAACCCTCTTCTGGAGGCGTCGCCTCCGTACCGCATCGCGGGGGGGCTTCGGGTCTACGCGCGGGGGCTCGCGCAGGTGTTCTTCCCCTGGCGACTCTCGGGCGACTACTCGGCGCCGCAGGAGCCCATCCCCCTGCACATCGTCTTTCCCGCGAGCGTCGTCGGAGCCTGCGCGCTCGTCCTGCCCATCCTTGCATGCCCCGTCGTCGGCCTCGTTGCGTGGCTTCGCTCGCGCCGCGCGCCGCCCCCGTCCGACCTCGAGACGGACCGCGTCTCGGCGCTGGACCTGGCACCCATGGTGGCGTTCGCGCTGGCGTGGGTCGCCGTCTCGTACATCCCCGTGTCCAACATCCCCGTGCTCCTGCCCACGGTGCGCGCCGAGAGGTTCTGGTACTTTCCCGCCGTCGGCCTGTCCGTCCCGATGGGGATCGCGTGGGCGGAGCTGCTTCGTGCGTTGCGGCGCGACGGGCTGCTGCCGCTGGGTGTCATCGCGTGCGTGCTCTTCTTCGATGTTCAGTGCTTCGCCGCCCGGCGGCACGCCTTCGACTACACCAACGATCTCACCTTCTGGGATGCCACGCGCAAGGCCGTGCCGAGGAGCGCGAAGGCCCACCTGAACTACTCCGTGATGCTCGGCGCGCGCGGAGATCTCGCCGGCCGGCTCGCTTCCAATGAGGTCGCGCTCCAGCTCGCGCCGCAATGGCCGATGGCCAGCGTCTATCTCGGCGACACGCTCTGCCGGATGCATCGCGCGCCCGAGGCCGTGCCCCACTTCGTCCAGGGGTTCCAGCTCGGGCCCAACGACCTGAGCCTGGTCGCGCTCGGTCTGCAGTGTCTATGGGATGAGCACGCGATCGATGAAGGGGGCGAAGCGCGGTCGCAGCTCCAGGTGGTCGCGGATCGCTTCCCTGGCTCTTGGCTCAAGTACATCGTCGACGACACGTTCGCGAACGGCGACGACTACAAGGGCGTCAACCCAAAGTACCGCCCCCGCGGCTACAACGAGGGACCGAAGAAGGACGAGTGAAAGGCCCCGACGCGGCAAGGGTGGCGATCCATCCCGTAGCAGTCCAGGATCTGAGGCTTCGTACCTCGCGATCCATCGCGTACAACCGCGGGAGCCGAGGCCTCGGAGACCGACCGTCCATCGCGTATGAACCTGCCATCCGAAGCCGAGGACCGGGTCGCGGACGCCCTGGTCCCGCGTCCTCGCCCCCGAGGCTTTAGAGCCGGTACTTGAAGAACGCCGCGTACGAGGGGATCGCGTCGCGCCAGAAGCGGATCTTCTTGCCCTCGTCGAAGCCTCGCGCCACGTAGTTCACTGGGACTTCCATCGGCGAGTTGCCGTTGCGCGCGAGCTTGCACGCGAGCTCGATGTCGAGCTCGAACCCGTTGCTCTTCAGGTCGAGGCCGTCGAGGCATTCGGCCCGGAAGACCTTGTACATGGTGTTCACGTCCGTGACGCGCTGCTGATAGAGGACGTCGTACGTCTTGGCGAAGACGACTTGGGCGAAGTTCAGCGCCAGGCCGCGGACGGGCGTCGCGTCGTACCGTCGCACCTTCCAGTCGTCGAGGCCGAGGCTCCGCGACCCGAGCACGAACGTGGCCTTGTGCTGCAGGATCGGGTCGAGGAGGGCATCGTAGTCTTCGACGTCGTACTCGAAGTCGGCGTCCTGGATCAGCACGATGCTGCCCGTCACGTACTTGAGGCCCGTGCGCACGGCGTGGCCCTTGCCGCGCGGCGCGTCCTCGTAGACGACGCGCACGCCGGGCCGACCCTCGTAACGCTGCACGATCTCGCGCGTGCCGTCGGTGCTGTTGCTCTCGACGACGATGACCTCGTGCGGGATGACGAACTGCATGCCCAGCAGCTCGTCGAGCACGGCCCGCAGGTACGCGGCCTCGTTGAACACGGGCG
>PLIR01000362.1 GCA_003139415.1 Myxococcales bacterium
CGCGCGGCGCACGCCAAGGCCCATCCGAGGGCCTGATGAGCGGCCCGCGTGGGCGCCGTTCGCGGCGGAGCCTGTGCTAGGTTCGGTTCGCATGCGCGCGCCCTTCGAGCGGTTCGATCCGACGGGGCCCGAGACGCCCGTCGTGGTCGAAGTGCCGCACGCCGGAATCGAGGCCGGAGCGGCGTTCCTCGAGCCCCTCGTCGCCCCGGCGCGGTCGATCGCGCGCGACGCGGATCTCTACGTCGACGCGCTCTACGAAGACGCACCGGCGCAGGGCGCCACGCTCCTCGTCGCCCGCGCATCGCGCTACGTCATCGACTTGAACCGGG
This sequence comes from Myxococcales bacterium, assembly GCA_003139415.1. Classification (GTDB taxonomy): domain Bacteria; phylum Myxococcota_A; class Polyangia; order Polyangiales; family Polyangiaceae; genus Palsa-1150. The sequence goes on from PLIR01000362.1 coordinate 330, forward strand.
GCGAGAAGGACGTCGACGGAGAGGTCGTCGAGGGGGCCCGCGGGGATATCCGGATGCACCACGGGCTCGTGTGGCGGACGACGAGCGATGGCGAAGCGGCGCTGGGCAGGCGCCTCAGCGCGAGCGAGCTCGATGAGCGGCTCGAGCTCGTGTGGCGGCCCTACCACCGGGAGCTCGCGGCGATCGTCGAGGGCAAGCGCAAGCGCTTCGGCATCGCGGTCCTACTCGCAGCGCACTCGATGCCAAGCGTCGACCGGGGCGTGCGCGGCGCCGCACGCGAGGCGCGCGACGGCGCCGATGCAGCCCGCGGACGCGCTGACGTCGTTCCCGGATCGCGCGGGCGAAAGAGCGCCGCTGGTTGCTTCATCGACGTCGTCGAGGCCCACGCAGTGGCCGAAGGCTGGTCGGTTCGCCACGACGAGCCCTACGCCGGCGGATTCACCACCCAGCACTATGGGCGCCCGGCCGATGGCGTCCATGCCGTTCAGGTCGAGCTGGCCCGCCGTCTCTACCTCGACGAGGCCACCTTGCGCCCCTTGCCAAAGTTCTCCGCCGTCCGCGCCTGGTGCCGCTCGCTGGTGGCCAAGCTGGGAGACGCCGCGGAGTCGGTGTAGCGGCCCTTTCGGGTGTCCGGTCGATGGGCCCATGTACCGGTTGGGGGCATGTCCACACCCCCCAGACCCCTGAGAAGAGAGGAAGAGGGCCCTTGACAGGTGGCCAGCCCTACGTAGAACTTCCCGCCACTTTCCCATGGCCAAGAGCGACATCACCGGCAAGCGCAGGCTCAAGGCGCACAACGTTTCGCACTCGAACATCAAGACGAACCGCTGGCAGCACGTGAACGTGCAGCGCCGGCGGATCTGGGTTCCCGAGCTCAAACGCTTCGTGTCGCTCAACCTCACGACGCGCGACATCCGCAGCATCGACAAGCTCGGCATCACCGAGTACGCGAAGCGCTACGGCGTCGATCTCGCCCGAATCTAAGGACGACGGTTGCTCTAACCGAGCACCGTCACCGCCTCGCGCGAGGATGAGATGCCGACGGCGCGCCCCACGTTGACCGTGGCCACGGCGGCGGCGAACGCGGGGGCGATCGCGATCGCGTCCAGCAGCGAGGCCAGGGCTTCGTCGGCGTTCGATGCGGCGGCGACGGCGACGGCCAGGTCGACCACCCCTTTGCGCGCGCGAATCGCGATCGGAGATGCCGCCGCGCGGGGTTCGCCCGGGGCGACGCGCGCCTTGCCGCGCAGCACGGGAGCCGCGGCGAACGGTGCGACGAGGCCGAGCGACGGCACGGGGACACCCTCGGCCGGGACCTCGTAGCACCCGACCGCCACCAGGCCGCGTCCGTCCACCGCGGCGACGACGTGCGTGCACGCCCCGTCCGCCGCGCCCGAGCCTAGCCACGGGACGAGGAGCACCCCCGTCGGCCCAAGCGATTTCTCGGGGCAGCGCACGAGGCCCGGGCGCACCTCCGCCAGATCCTCGGGCGTCAAAAGACCCTGTGCCCCGCGGCCGGCCGCCGCCAGAAGCTCGCTGCAGACGGCGTCCTCGGCCAGCACCGGCGCGCCTCGGCGCGCGATGGACGCGAGCAGCGCGGCACGCTCGGTCGAGCGGGAGCGCGCCCAGGAAACCGCCGGCGCCATCGCCCGCAGGAGCGAACGAGTTCCGTGCGAAGCGAGCGCCGTCGCGAGCGCCGCCGGAAGCGCCGGGACCCCGACCCTGGCCGCGTCGGGGACGTCCTCGCCGGCGACGAACCCGCGTGGCCTCGGAGCGCCACGGCCGGGCTGGCGTACGCGGCCGTCGACTGCGATGAGCCCGGCGCCCGCGCCCCCGACGAGCATTTGCACGGGCCCGAGCAGCACTCCGGGCGCGTCCGCGGCGGCCAGCAGCACGCCCTCGACCACAGCGTCGACCGCGTTGCCCCGGCCGAGAGCCTCGCGCGCGGCCTGGGCGACGTGCCCCTGGGACGCCGATGCTGCCTTACGCACCCCGACCTCCGCCCCAGCGTTGCGTCATTCCTGCTCGTCGTCGCGGACGACGATGCCGCCGCGCGGCCGCACCAGGCGCGTGCCGCCCCCAACCGCTGCGGGCCGCGCGCGGCGCGCGAGCTGCCGCAAGCGCTTCGCTTCCTGCATCGCCGTCTCGGTCTCGATCACCGCGAACACGTCGCGCCGCGACGGCCCGACCGCATGGACCACCTTCTCCAGCGCCATCGGGTTGAACGAGTGCGTCTCGCCCATCGCCCTCATCCGCAGGTACGCGACGGGGCCGGGCGGGACCGCTTCGCGCACCGGGTCCATCGCGAGCACGACGCCCCAGTCGCGCGCCTGACCGGCCGCCTCGGCCGTCTCCCAGACGCCGCCCGGCTCCCACACGAAGTGGGTCACGTCATGCGGCAGACGGTCGACGATCTTGCCGACGCGATCGCGCCACAGCGACGACGGCGTCACCTCCGGCGGCGTCCGGAGCACGAAGCATCGCGCCTCGAGAGCGTCGATTGCGGCGCGAGCGGCCTCGAACTCGCGATCGGCCGCCGCGCTGGCCTTCGCGCGCGACAGGTGCGGCCCGGCGACGACGGCGAAGTCGAAGTGGGGCGGCACCGACTTGCGCCAGCGGCGCAGGGTCGCGAGGTTGGGGCCAGGCGCGACGTCGGCCGGCTCGGCGACGGCCACGAGCACCTCAAGCAGATCGAATCGCTTGGCGTAAGCCGTGATCGCGCCGTGAAGGTGCTTTGCCCCGATGTGCCAGCGCGTGCTCATGGCGAGTGCGGCCCATGATGCACGGCCGCCGCGATTGCGCCAGGCCCCCCCATCAGACGCTCCGAAAGTGAAACCACTGGGTGGGATGGGCCAGGACGAAGGTCTCGAGCTCGCGCGCGAGGTGCTGGGCCGCGCGGTCGAGATCGGCGTCTCCCGCAGAACGCGCGAGGAACACGGGAGGACGCACGCTGACCTCGTAGCGACGGTGACCGCTCCGGGATGCGAACGCCGGGACCATCGGCGCGCCGGTCAGCGTCGCAAGGCGCAGCGGGCCCTCGGGTACGCACGCCGCCTCGCCGAACAGCGTCACGCTCCGCGCGCGGGCATGCTTCGGGGCGCGATCGATCTGCACCGCCACGACCCCGCCTTCGCGCAGCTGCTGGGCAAGACCGATGGCCGCCATGGGATCCCCGCCGGCGTGCGCCAGCTGCAGGCCAGGCGCACGGCGTGCGCCGTCCTGGATGGCCCCCGCCGCGGCGTCGCGCTCCGGCGCCTCCACCACCGTCACGGGGCGGCTCTGGCGACGCGCCAGCACCGGACCGACGATCTCCCATCCGGCCGTGTGGGCCGTCACCAGGACGACGCCGCGGCCGGCGGCCAGCGCGTCTTGCATGTAGAGCTCGCCCCGAACGATCGTCTGCGCAGGCGGGGCGTGGCCGGCATCGGATCCGAGCGAGTCGGCGAGGCACGAGGCGTAGTTCACGAACGTCCGCGCCACGTCGACGGTGTCGCGCAGCGGCGCGCGCTTCTGGCGCATTCGCCTCAAGTTGGCCGCGATCACGCGTCGCGGTCCCGGCGCCAACGCGCAGACGACGAGCCCCGTGGCCGGTGCCGCGACCCGCACGAACCACTGCGGTCCGCGCGCACCACGTTGCGCCATGGTGCGCCAGAACGAACCTTCGAGCGCGAGCCACCCCGCCATGGGCCCTTCTCACACGCGCAGGACGTCCGGGGCCGACTTCAGCATCTCGTCGAGCCACGCGCTGCTGAGCTTTTCCTGCATCGAATTGGCCCGCAGGCGCTCGCGCAGGTTGCGGAAGTCGACCGCGTCGAGCTCCTGATCCTGGTTGAAGCAGGTGAAGACCACGTGCTCCTCTCCGGTACGCGGATCGCGGAGCTTCTGCAGGCACTGGGCGCACACCTCTTTCATCATGCACTGCATGGGCGAGTTGATGCTGCCGATGGCCAGGTGTCTCGGGTCGAGCAGCGGGGCGAGCACGCCGTGGCGCGCCTCGCGGACCGCGTTCATCATGCCGTCGCTGCCTATCGCGACGATGCGCGCCACGTCGCGAAGGGGCACGGCCGGCGGGCCGCCCATAGCGCCCGTGCCGTAGGCGTGCATCGCAGCCACGACGTTGCCGCGGTAGTGCCGGTCCTGCGGCCGGCCCGGCTCGATCGCGGCGCCCGCGTCGGTGCACCAGATGATCTGATCGGTCCAGCGTTCGATGTCCTCGCGCTTGAAGAGATCCTCGCCGCGGCGATACCCGGCAAAGTAGAGGACCTTGCCCCTTAGCACCTTGAACGCACGCGCGATTGAGAAGAGCACCGCGTTTCCGAGGCCGCCGCCGCAAAGCAGCACCGTCTCGGCCGTGCCGATCTCGGTCGGCTGGCCCGTTGGCCCCATGAGGACGATCGGCTCGCCGGGCGCCAGGGCCGCGCAGAGGCGCGAGCTACCGCCCATCTCGAGGACGATCGTCCCGAGCAGGCCCTTCTCCGCGTCGACCCACGCCCCTGTCAGCGCGAGCCCCTCCATCGCGAGGCGGGCCTCGCTGCGGAGAATCTTCGGCGCGCCGTCCGCCCCGTTGACGGTCTCTCGCTCCACCTTCACGAGCGGCGCGTACGTCTCGTAGTTCTGCAGCCGGTAGAACTGGCCCGGCTGGAATTTGCGCGCGGCGAGCGGCGCGCGCACGACGATCTCCACGATCGTCGGCGTCAGACGGTTGACTTGGTGCACCGTCGCCACGAGGTCGTCGCTCATTCTCTCGAAGAACCCGCGCAGGCCCGCGTCGCGCGCCGCCTGCTCCTGGCGGGTCACGCCGACGTCGGGGAACAGCGCGGAGACGTACGGATAGCCGTCCTTCGCGCTCGCCATCGCGCGGACGACGCTGCCCGCATAGTGCGGATGGTTGTCGCCGTAGAACGAGATCGTGTGGCCATCCTTCAGGTAGCTCGTGAAGAAGCCGTCGGTCCGCTTGCTTGCTCCCGCAGCCGACGGGACGGCGCGATCGAGCGTCACGCCGCCGGTCGCGTCGAGGCGGGCGGCGTAGGGGCGGAAGTACTGCTTCTTGTCGTCGAGCTCGAACGTCCCAGGGTATTCCTTCTCGTAGATGACGTTGGGGCTCGTCCCCGCCGCGACGCAGACGGTGCGCGCCGGCAGCTCCACGGTCTCGCCCCCGTTGCGCTTGAACCTGATGGCCCGCACGTGCTTCCGGTCGTCGAGCACGGCGGCGACGGGCGACATGTGCTCGACGTACCGCACTCCCTCCTCGAGGCTCTTGATGACCTCCTCGTGGTTGAGGCGGTACGCGGGGGAGTTCTCGAGACCTTTGCGGTAGACGAGCGTCACGCCGCCCCAGGCAGCCAGCAGCTTCTGTACGTCGGGTTCGCGCCCCTGCTCGGCGGCGCGCTGCTTCTCGGCCCGGAGCTCTCGTCCGTGCTGCAGATGGCGATCGAGCGCCTCGCGCTCCTCGTCGTCGAACCGCTTTCGCAGCTCGGCCTCCGGGTAGCCGCTCGCCAGCAAGAGCTCGTAGCGATCGAGCTCCTTCTCCACCTGGACCTGGTAATACGCGAGAAGCTCGGTGGCCGTGTCGATGGCCGTCAGGCCGCCGCCGATGACGATGGCCGGCAGGTTCACCTGCAGGTTGGCGATGCTCGCGTGCTTGTACGCGCCCGTGAGCTGCAGCCCCATCAAGAAGTCGCTGGCCTTGCGGATGCCACGCGAAAGGTTGTTCTCCATGTCGATGATCGTCGGCCGGCCGGCGCCCGCCGAGATGGCGATGTGGTCGAAGCCGAGGGCCCACGCGTCCTCGACTGTGATCGTCCCGCCGAAGCGCACGCCGCCGTAGATGCGCACGTGCGGGTTGCGGGCGAGCGTGAGCGCCGTCACCGTGAGGAAGTTCTTGTCCCACCGCACCGTGATGCCGTACTCGCTCACGCCGCCGAAACCGAGCAGACGCCGCTCGCCGAGCTCTCCGAAGAGCACCGACGCGCCCAGCACGGGCGTCGGCGCCGGCTGCCCGCTCGCGACCAACCAGGGGTCGAGCGGCTCGATCTTGAGCCCGTCGATGGCGACGACGCCGAAGCCCTCGCACGCCAGGTGGTGCGCGAGCGTGTACCCGGCGGGCCCGAGTCCGACGACGAGCACGTTCTTGCCGCGGTAAGGCCTCAGCGTCGGGCGGGCGATGTTGAGCGGATTCCAGCGCGTGAGAAGCTGGTAGATTTCGAGCCCCCACGGGAGCGCCAGCGTCTCGGTGAGCACGCGCGTCTCGACCTGCGGGATGTTGACCGGCTCCTGCTTCTGGAAGATGCAGGCCTTCATGCAGTCGTTGCAGATGCGGTGGCCCGTACCGGCGCACATCGGATTGTCGACCACGATGATGGCCATCGCGGCGAGCAGCTCGCCCGCCTGACGCATGGCGTGCATCTCGCTGATCTTCTCCTCGAGCGGGCACCCCGTGAGCGCCACGCCGAGAGGGTTTTTCTTGTAACCGCCGGCCTTGGCGTCGACCATGCCGTGGCTGCACGAGTCCTTCTCGCGGTCGTGGCAGAGCATGCAGTAGTCGATTTCTTGCTCGACCTCGCGCGGTGACATGCGCCGGTCGGTGAGCGAGAAGCCGAGCCGCTGACGGCGTTCGTGCTGCGGACCGACGAAGAGCTCCGGCATCTGCGGATCGGGCCGCTGCTCTTCGACGAGGTGGGCGTAGTCGAGCGTCTTGGGGACCCGCATCGTGACCCACCGGAGGATCGGGTCGTGCGCGTTCCGCCGGCGCGCAGCCAGCCACGCCTCGACGGCGTCGAGCGCAAACGCCGTCGCGCGTCCGAGGGCTGAGTCGTCTTCTCCGGCCGCCACCTCGGGGGCCAGCGGCCGCACCGCCGCAAACACCCGCTTCGCGCGTGCGCGAAGCTCCGGGGTCCACTGCGCGCCGCCGGCCTTGGCGGCCCGCCTTGCGACCTCGTCGACCTCGAGCAGCGGCAGGATCGCCGTCGCGAGCGTGAGCTCTTCGTCCGTCGTACCGCCGAGCGGCGCGTCCGTCATGGCCTGGAGCGCCGCGAGCGCGGCAGATCGCGCCAACTCCGGGCCGCCGGTCCACCCCTTCCCGGCGTCCGGGCGGAGCACGCGCTTCTTCACGAAGTCCTTGCGGAAACGCCAGAGCGGGTCGTCCTTGCGGACGGCGTCCTGAAAGGTCTCGAGATCCTTCTCGACTCCGAACAGGCGGCCGAGGAAGCGCCCGACGTGGGGCGCAGCCGCGAGCAGCGCCTCGCTCTGCTGGAGCGCCGTCATCCCCTGGGCCCGGCTCGTGCGGTACGCGTCGAACTGCGCGAACGGCTCGGGCGCCTCGGCCGCGAAGATCCGGTCGAAGACTGCGTGCAGCTCGCGAAGCCGCGCCGGATCGTAGAGGTCGGCGTAGGTGAACCCTTCGATTCCGAGCGCCATCGTGGGGCTCGGTACCGAGAGCGTATCCGGCAGACTCACGCGCCCTATCCCTTCGCCTTGTCCGTCTCCGGTGTCCAGGCCGTCTGCGCCAGGTCGCCCTCCTCGAAGCCGAAGAAGATCGCGCACTGCTTGACCATGAACTTCTGCCCCTCGTTCGAAGCGAGGTCCACGCGGTACGTGTTGATGTACTTCACCGAGGCCTTGAGCCAATCCTGCCAGGCGTCTTTGGAGACCTCGTTGTAGATGCGCTGGCCGAGCTCATTGCGGAACGGCGGGCGATCGAGCCCCGGCAGGTCTTTTTTGAGCATGCGGCAATGGACGACACGGTCTGCCATTGGTTTCCGCGTCTCTAGCCGGACGACGACACTGGCGCCAGGTCGCGCCCGAATCCGAACGTAAGCTGCTCGGCCTTTCGGCGCACACCCGGCGCCGGAGCGACGTCGAATGTCCTCGGCTCCCCGTGCGGCAGGGCCTCGACCGCTAGGCGACGGAGCGCCGAAGCGACGGCCGCGACCGCGCGCTCGGGTGAGTTGTTCGTGCGGGACAGATGGACCAGCACGAGCCGCGACACCCGGGTGTCCTCCAGGGATGCCGCGACGCGCGCCGCCTGGTCGTTGCCCAGATGCCCGAGCGGTCCGGCCACCCTGCGCTTGAGATGGAGCGGATAGGGACCGTCTTCCAGCAGCCGGGGGCAGTAGTTCGCCTCGAGCAGCACGAGATCGCACGCACCCAGCCAGGCCGAGAACCCGGGCGGCGCGTGGCCGAGGTCCGTCGCGATCGCAACGCGGCGATCGCCCGCAGAGACCCTGAACGCCACCTGCGGCGCGTCGTGCGGAACCCGGAGCGCCTCGACGACGAAAGGCCCGAGGGCAATGGCGTCGCCCGGCTTGTACGAACGAACGTCGACCTTGCGACGCGCCCGTTGCAGCACGTCGCCGTCCTGGGCGTAAAGAGGCGCCTTCAGCGCCCGCGCGATCGGCCGGGCGTGCGAGGCATGATCTCCGTGCTCGTGCGTGACGAAGATCCCGAGCGGTGGGCGGGGACCGATGAAGTCGGCCCCGAGCGACCGCATTCGCTCGGTCGCGCGCACTGGTCCCATGCCGGCGTCGATGACGATCCGCTCTCCGCCGGCCTCGACCACCGCGCAGTTCCCGCTCGATCCGCTCCCGAGAACGTAGACGCGCACGGAACCTCGCCCGAGACACTAGCAGGGTGTTGAAGAAGAGAATTAACCGCCAGGACGGCAAAGACCGCCAAAGACGCCAGGGTTGGATCAATCAAAACTCCCCAGATTTTCCCCCTGGCGTCCCTGGCTGTCCTTGGCGTCCTGGCGGTTTTCTCCCCCCGACGCCTTTCTCGACAGCCTGCTAGACGCTGGCCTGGCTTTGGGGGAAAAATCACGTCAAGGATTGGACTGTTTGCCGCTGTCATTCCGCCCTTTCACCGCCACCGTCCGTCCTGCCGACGCCCCCGCTGTGCCGGTTCGGCCGGGGCGCCGTACGCGCGATTGGAAGCGGCGGCGAGCGCGGGTTTCTCGCGCGTCGGCCCCTCCGCATAGGATGATGCGGGTGCGGCGATGACGACCCGGTCCTGTGTTCAATGCGGCAATCCCCTTCCGGGCCATGCTCAATTCTGTGGGCAGTGTGGGGCGGTGAACGCTTTGCCCGGGCAACCACCGGCCGCCGCACCGCCAGCTCCACCTTCCCGCCCGCAGGTGGCGGCCCCGCCGGCGCCGCCAGGTCCCGCGCACACCATCCTTCACCCGGCACGCCCTGCCGCGCCTGCGCCAGCCGCGGCGCCCGCGGTCGGAGCGGCAGGGATGCTCAAGCAGACAATGCTCGGATTCGGCGGTGCCCCGTCCCCGGCGACGCCGGCCCCGGTGCCCGCGGCGGGTCCCCCGCAGTCCTTCAAGAGCACGATGCTCGGCGGCGTCACGCCCGCCATGGCAGCCCCGCCGACGTCGACGCCCGTGCCGGCTGCCGCCGCCCCCGCTGCGCCCGCCCCGGGAGGGATGGCTTCCCTCAAGGGCACGATGCTCGGTGGTGTAATGCCGGGGATGCCCCCCGCAGGGCAATCGCCGCCGTTGGCCCCTGCCGCGAAACCCTCTGCAGCGCCGGGCGGGATGAGCTCGATGAAGAGCACGATGCTTGGGGGAATGGCATCCCCGGCTTCCCCGACCGACCCCGCGCCGCCCCCGCAGAACCGATCGGCGCGCGAGCTGGGGTCGAACACCGTGCTCGGCGTCGCGGTCCCCGGGATCGCTCCGCTGCGGCCTGGGGAGGAGCCACCGCCCGCCCCCAACGCATCGTTTCCCAAGACTGCGCTCATGGCGGCCACACCGCGCCTGCCCGAGAACCTCGCGCCGCCACCCCCCATCGTTCCTGCGCCGGGGCCCCTCGAAGAGCTGCCGGCCCCATCCCGCCCGCGCCTCATCAAGAAGCGTGGGGTTCCCGTCGTCGCGGTGGCGGGAGTCGTCGCCGCCGTCGTCGTCCTCGGCGGCGGGGCCATCGCGTGGTTTTGGCGCGGGGCCCCTCCAATCGCTGCCCAGCCGACGGTCACGCCGGAAGGCAAAGACGTCCTTCATCTTCGCTGTGACCCGGCGAGCTGCGCGGGCGGGACGACCGTGGAGCTCTCGGGCGCGACGGCGACCTTTCAGAACGGCGAGGCCGACCTCCCCCTGGCCGAGCCGCTGCGCGTCGGCGAGAACGCGCTCGCCCTCCGCGTCGACCGACCGGGCATGGGCCGCGACGAAGTGGTCAAGCTCGTCGTTCCGGTGGCCTACCGAGTGCGCGCGGACGTCTCAACGATGGGCTCACAGCACCCGAGCATCACCATTCACGTCGACGCGCTTCCCGGAAGCGACGTCCGGGTCGACGGAAAGCCGGTCTCCCTGGATGCGAGCGGGTCAGGCATCTACGCCCTCGACGAGTCGTCCGCGACCGAGGGGGCGGCCGACGAGTCGCGCGTCGTGTCGGTCGACGTGCCGTACACGGTCAACGCACCGGCAGCCGGGGGTCCGGCGCATGCGGCCGAGACGGGGACGGTCAGCGCGCGCGTCGCGATCTCGCCGCTGCGGGTCGACGCGCCGTGCGCGACATCCGTCGTCGTCGGGGACCACGTGGTCGTGGCGGGTCGTGCGGCCAAGGGGGCCAGCGTGACAATCGACGGCGCCCCGGCGGTGGTCGCCCCGGACGGTTCGTTCGAGGGGAACGCCGTCCTCAGCGAACGTGGCGAACGCACCATCCAGGTCCGCAGCGGGACGAGCGCCCTGGTCGCGCGCACCGTACGCCTGTCGGTCAAGCGCGTGGCGAACCTCGCCGAGGAGGCGCGGGCCTTCGAGCGGCAACCGACGATCGGCTACGACGCCGCAGTGAGCGCCCTGGCCGACGCCGGCGGTGCCAGCGCGGTGGGCCAGGCGATGGTCGTCGACGGAGAGGTCATAGAGCCGCGCGCATCGGGCCATCGCATGCTCATCCTCGTCGACGACAAGCGCGGCTGCGCAAAAGGTCCGTGTCTCGCGCGTGTCGTCGTAGGCCAGGATTCGCCGATCGTCCGAGGCCAGAGGCTTCGGGCGTACGGTCAACTCGCGCGCGCGTTCACGACCTCGGCGGGGCGGACAGTTCCTGAAGTGGAAGCGGACTTCGTCCTCGCATCGAGGCGATGACCGGCAGCCTCCGCCGCCTGGGCGTCGCCGTCGGAGGCGTCGTACTCGCGTCGGCCGTGTCCGCGCCGGGACGCGCTCAGCGCGTGGATCCCGAGGCGCCACGGACGTTCGTGGTGGGCCAAGCCACCGGGGCGAGAGCGGATCGCGTCGACGGATCGCGCCGCGGGCGGTCCCTTTCCCTGCCCCACGGCGAGCTGCACGTCGCGTGGAGGACCGCCGTCGGCACTGCCGTCGACCACCCGGCGCTCGTCGATGCGCGCGGCGGGTCGTACGTCGTGGGCGTCCACGGCGACGTCGTGGCGCTGACGCCGGAGGGCGCGGAGCGCTGGCACGTCGCGACAGGCGCCGCGCAACCGGGCCCCGCAGCCCTACTCTCGGACGACACGGTCGTCTTCGCCGACGCGGGCGGACAGGCGCTCGCCGTAAGGGACGGCGCGGTGCGCTGGCGCGTGCGCTTCGCGCGCCCCGACGTCGGTACGGCGGCGCCGCTCCCGCTCGACGACGGCGGCGTGGTCGTCGCGACGACCCGCGAGATCGCGCTCCTCGACGTCGACGGCGACGAGCGCGCACGTGCCGCCCTCCCCGAGCCCATGGTCGGCTCGCTGATCTGGGCGGGGGGCCGCGTCATCGCCGTCGGAAGCGCCGGCACGGTGTGGAGCTGGGGCCTAGGCGACGCTGCGCCGACGCGCGCAGGGACGTTCGGATCGGCCATCGACGCGGGCGCCGCCCTGCTCTCCGACGATACGCTCCTCGCGATCACCACCCGCGACTCCGCCCTGGTCGCGGTCGATCTCCGCCAAGGGACGACCAGCGTGCGCGCGACGTCGCGCCAGAGCCCCTGGCGAGGGCCCGTCGCCATCTTCGGCGGGCTCGTCTTCGTGCTCTCGGCCGGGCCCTCGGGAGAGCAGGTATCGGTTGTCGACCCCTCGGGTGAGGAGCGGCTCCACGCGATCCTCTCGGCCCGGACGGCGTCGGTCGTTCCGGGGGCAGCGGACGCCGGGGTCGTGCCCTCCGCGCCAGCCGGTCCCACCGGCCCGCTCGTGGACTCGAGCGGAACGCTCGCGTTCGCCACTCGCGACGGCACGATCGGCGTCGCTCATCCGCTGATTCGCGCGTCGTCGACCGCCGCAGAGGGAGGGGTCTCGGTGGACGTCGTCGCGCGTGCCTGCCCGGTGCCGTTCACCGTGGCCGGGGCTGTGAGCGCCGCGCTGCCCCCCGTCGCAGGCCTCGCCGCGCTGCCGGGGCCGGGCGAGGGTCTCCTGGGGGTGTGCAGGACGGGGGTCGTGGTCGCACTGACTAGCGACGTGCAAACGAAAGCCCTATAGTCCCCGTACCACCATGATCACGATTACGGAAAAGGCCGCCACCAAGGTCCGTGAGATAGCCGAAGCGGAAGCGCTCATGGGGCAAGGGCTTCGTCTGCGGGTCGTCGGCGGGGGCTGCGCGGGCTTCAGCTACGACCTCTACTTCGAGGACAAGATCGGCGACATGGACGAGCAGTTCGAGTCCAACGGCGTAAAACTGTACGTCGACCCGATGAGCTTCCAGTACCTCGAGAACGTCGAGATCGATTACGTCGAGGGCCTCCACGGCGCCGGGTTCAAGTTCAACAACCCGAACTCCAAAGGCACCTGCGGCTGCGGTTCGTCGTTCTCGGCGTGACAAAAGCAGCACGCCCGAGCCGGAGAGGCACGGGCGCGCAGGTCGACGTCGCTCTGTAAGCCGAGTTCTGTCTCGCGTCGGGGTCACCCCATGACGCGGAGGCGATCATTCCTCTACGACGGCGATCGCTCGCCGCCTCTAGCAGCCTACCCGCAGGCTCGGGCGAGCAGCCCTTCGTCCGGAGCCGGAGAACCGGCACCGGAGCGCCTGCCTACATGGCCTTGCTCCCGATGGGGTTTGCCTTGCCTCTCCCGTTGCCGGGAGAGCGGTGGGCTCTTACCCCGCCGTTTCACCCTTGCCGTCGTTCATCGCTGAGCAACGGCGGTCTCTTCTCTGTTGCACTCTCCTCGGCGTTTCCGCCACCGGACGTTATCCGGCATCGTGCTCCGCGGAGCTCGGACTTTCCTCCCGCCGTACCGGAGCACGGCCGGCGACCGCCCGAGCGGCGTCGACGGCGCAGTCTTGCACCGCCGGGGGCGTCGCCGCAACCGCGTCCTCTGCCCCTCGACCAGCGCGGCCCAGCATTGCGACGATGGCGACGAAGGGCGCGACCACGAGTCCGTACCGGCCCGCACCGAAGAAAACGGCGTGCGTCAACGCGGTCGCCGTGATGACTACGGCAGACACGGGAATCGCGACCGGCGCTCGCGCAACCGCCCGGGGCCCCGCAAGAGCAAGTGCCACCGGGATCGCCAGATAGCCAGGCCACGCATGCACCGTGAACGCCGAGATGCCGCCGACGGCGAGCACCACACGCCTGGCGAAGGGACGAACGCCGCCCACCCGGGCGCACGCGGCCAGGGCCGCCACGAGGAGAAGACGGCAGACCACAGTCTCGACCGCCCCAAGCCACGTCTTGGCCCGGTCGCCGAACGACGACGCCGAGCTCGCATGCAGGTACCACGGCGCTCCCCCGAAGTAGTCGAACGTCACGGCGACCTTCGCGGGTACGCGCGCGAGCCACGCGAGCGGCGCGCCCTCGATATGGTGCTCGGCCGCCCTCTCGAAGCACGTGTCCTTCGCCCCTTCGTCCCACACCGTGGCGCACTCGGGCGGAACGGCCACCGGCTCCCATGCGCCGCTCGTCGATGTGGCGCCGATGAGGAGATTCCACCCGCCGTTGACGCTGACGAGGGCGCAGCGATTCATGCGCACGCAGTTGCGGGCCGTCCAAGGCACCACGCACGCCAGCGCGATGGCCGTCGTCGCCGCCGCGCGTCCAAGACGCCGCCGCCAGCTCGCTCCGGGGCCCGCCGCCAACGCTCCGAGCAGTGGAGCGAGGAGGAGAGACTGCGGCCGAACGAGCGTCGCCAGGCCGAGAGCCAACCCCGCGGCGCATGACCATCGAAGGGGATGCGCGGCGGTGCGCGCGCGTGCCACCGACGCCGCCGCGCCCAAGAGCAGAGAGCAGGTGACGCCCTCGGTCATGAGCGCCGCCGTATACGGGACGAGCGCGGGGTGCAGCGCGACGACGAGCCCCGCAGCGCCTGACGCCCACACGCCGGCACCACTCGCCGCCGCAAGGCGGTGGGCAGCGTAGGCACCGGCGGCACCCACAACGGCGTTGACCGTCGTGGCCGCGGCGGTCGACGCGCCAAAAAGTCCGAAGGCAGCCGCCAGCAGCGCCGGATAGCCCACCGGATAGTGGGCGGCGAACGTGACCACGCCGTCCGGCCACAGCCACGTAAAGCCCGCCCCCTGCGCGAGGCGCCGCGCGAGGATGTCGTAATAGCGCCCATCTTCGGCCGGGGGAAACCGGGCGTGCGCCCAGACGACCACCGCGAGCCGGACACCGAGAGCCACGGCCAAACTAACCCGGGCGCTGACGCACGAGAGGAACGCGCCGCGACGCATGGGCGACCATATACACCGGGACTTGGAGGGACTCGGGTCGAAGCCGGCCATGACGGTGCATGGCGCGCGTCGGGCATAGTTTCGCGCACCCCGCGCAGGGAGGTGCGTATCTTACCATCAGGCAAGTATGTAAAATGATTCACTTCGATTGGAGCGTTGATGTGGTATGAGGGCTGCACTTCGGCGACACGCCTTGTCAAAAGCCTCCATGTTGTCCCCCCCGTCTTCGACTGATTACCTTCCGACGAGCGCTCGCTGCATCGGCCTCGCCTTGGCCATCGCCGCGGCATCGACCGCCGGGTGCTCGAGCAGCAAGTCCTCCGGTTCGCCCGGGGGATCGCCAGGTGCCGGCGACGACAGCGGGAGCGAGGCGTTGGAGGCCGGCACGGGTACCGCGACGGACGGTGCGACGCCGGGCGACGCCGCGGGATCGAGTGACGGCGCCGGCGGTGTGAAGGGTTCCTCCGAGGGCGGCGCCTCCGCCGAGGGCGGCGCTTCGGCCGTCGACGGGGGTGACGCCCCCGCGGGTCAGGCGGGCGGCGCCGCGTACTGCGCAGCCATCTGCGATCGCGAGGCGGTGTGTCTCAGCGTCTCGATCGACGCCGCCACCTGCCACTGCCAGGCGGGCACGCTCACCCTCTATCGCAGCGATTACGTCGCCAAGCTTGCTGCGTGCGAGTCGGCGGCCTCCTGCAACGATCTACTCAATCCCGACGCCAGCGCGACCGACTCCGGCCTCTTGACCTGCGCCGACGCCGCGCAAGCTCAAATCACACCGACCACGGCTGTGACCGCTCTCTGCACCCAAGTGGGCCTTTCGACCTGTACGGGCGACGCGGTCCCCGATTGCCCGGACACGTTCAAGGTTTACAGCGACGTGACAGTGAAGGCAGTTTCAATGTGCTTTGCCGATCCCGATTGCAGCAACCATCCGAATTGCATTACGACGGCCCTGACCCCATGACTCTTTAGCGATTTCGATCGCGTCGAGCGGTATTGGAATGCAGCGGGGCCCGTCGATCGAAGTCGACGGCGTGCGTGGTCATTTCTTGCTTTCGATACATCGCGGTCATTGGGTGGCGAATGACACGTGCGATCTACGCTGATTTGTTGATGAACTTATCGGGCCAGCAGTTGCGCAACAGGTCAAGTGGCAGTGCACAGTTCGCGCAGAGTCACACGCACTCTGCGCACGCCCCCACGAAGTAACCATTGACGGCAACCACTTAAGCATCGCTCACAAACACGCTATTCCCCGAAGAAACCTCAATTCAGAAGACATTGGAACGGTACCTGCATTACACAACAATCAGACTCGCGGCGGGCTCGTCGCGAACCAACCTACGACCGGGGCCAACGATCCCAGCATCCAAGGATTCTCCATGAAAACCAATCTCTCTCGATTCGCCGTTCTCGCAGTGTCCGCAGTTGGCTTCACCCTTCAGGCTTGCGGCGGCGCCCCCGACGGTCAGCCCGTCGGCAAGTCGTCCCAGGCGCTCGACATCTTCGGCGTCCCCATTCCGGAGCCGACGGTCACCGTCTCGGTCGGCGATCAGTCCGCGACCATCAACCCCGTGGGAGTCGTCGATAGCCTCCTCCCGGATGGCGGCGTCAAGATCCCCGACCCGATCACGCCGGTCGATCAGATCATCGGCGCGCTCGACAACGGCGTCTCGGTCGGCCTGTCGGTTCCGGGCCTCGAGCTCGGCGCCACCATCGGGCTGCCGATTCCCCTGCCCTCGATTCCCGATCCCTGGGCGGACGCGGGCGGCATCACGGTCATCGGCAAGTAACGGCTTCAGCCGCGGGGCGGGGGNNGGGAACCGATCACGCCCCCAGCCACCCGAGCGCGCGCAACGCCACGCATAGCTCGGAGAGCGGCAACCCGACGACGTTGGTGAAGCTGCCGTCGATGCGCTCGACGAACGCAGCGGCGAGGCCCTGGACGGCGTAGCCGCCGGCCTTGTCGCGCCCCTCCCCGGTCGCGACGTAGTCGAGGATCTCGGACGGCGACAACGCGCGAAATGTCACGCGGGTCACAGCGGTCTGGGCGCAAAGGACGGAGAAGCCGTTCGCGCCAACCCCGGCGATCGCGAAGCGCGTGGCCACCTCGTGGGTCGCACCCGCCAGCCGCGCGATCATGGATCCGGCCTCGTCGTCGTCGACGGGCTTGCCGAGGATATTGCCCCCTGGCGCGATGACGATCGTATCGGCCACGAGCACGCCTGCTCCAGGCGTAGCGTCCGAGCAAACGGCCTCCATCTTCGCGAGGACGATGCGTTCGAGGTACCTCGATGGAGACTCGTCGCCCTTCATGCTTTCGTCGATGTTCGCCGGCTTGACGACGAACGGGAGACCGAGCCGCCCGAGCAGCTCCATGCGCCGTGGCGACTGACTCCCGAGGATGAGCGGTCTTGCCAAGGCCACGGGCGACGAGCGATCTAACACGAACACGGCAAGCGCGGGCGCATACACAGGCGCACACGCACGCGCGCACGCCCCCTTCCATTCTGGTGTAACCTGCCCTACCCATGCGCACCCGGAAGGGGCCTCTCGGCGGCGCGGCGGCGTGCACGCTCCTTGCCGTGACCGCGACCGCGCACGGGGACCCCGCCTGTTTCGGTCGTAACAGTCCGTGCATCAACGACGACGCCCTTTGGCCGCATGCGGGACCGGCTCGATTCGTCCAGGTTGGGTCGGCCGAGACGCTGCCGGCGGCGCAGCTCGGGTTCGGGCTCGTCGCGAGCTACCTCTCGCGGCCCGTCATCATTCACGTCCCTCCCCCCGGCGGATTGGGGAGCGAGCAGTACGCGGTAAATCAGCAAGTCAATGCGACGTTTCTCTGGGCGTACGGCGTCACCGATCGGCTCGAGCTCGATGTCGCTTTGCCCATCACACCCGGTCAAAGCGGTGCCGGACTCGCGCCCGTCACCGGCGGCGGGACCCTCGAGGACACGGCCGTCCGCGACATGCGGTTCGGCGTTGCGTACGAGATCGTCCCTCACACGCCGGAGAAGGCGGGCGGAGCCTCCCGCGAATGGGGACTCGCGGGCCGGTTCGAGATGAGCGCGCCGACCGGCGATCACGACGAGTTCGCGGGCGAGGCTTCTGCCGTCTTCGTCCCCAGCGTGAGCGCCGACTACCGTCACCCCGGTGGCTTCATCGCCGGGCTCGAAGCGGGCGCTCGCCTCCGCCAGGCCACCGATCTGTTGACCGCGCGTATCGGCTCCGAGATTGTCCTTGCGGCCGGCGTCGGGTACGAGATCCTGCCGCACCAGCTGCTCACCGCGGCTCTCGAGGCTTGGGCCCTCCCGATGCTGGTCGCGCAGAGCGACGGCAGTCACATCGCCCCGGCCGAGTGGCAAGCGTCGGTGCGCACAGCCCCACTTCGCCGCGGCGACTTATCGATCCAGCTCGGCGGGGGTGGCCCGTTCGAGACTTCTCCACCGATCACAACCCCTCAGTTTCGCTTCACGCTCGGTGTGCGCTGGGCGCCGGTCGCTTCCGACGCGCCCCAGGAGTCGCGATGACGTTCGCCGTCCGGCGCAGTTCGAGCACGCGGCACCTCGTCTTGCGAGCGTCGCCGGGCGACAAGCTCCCTGAATCCCTCACCGTCGCGCTCGCCGCCGAGAGCGTCAAGCACGGGTGGCTGCGCGCCACGGGCGTCCTCGAGGGCGCGGAGATTCGTGCGGTCGGGGCGGAGGCAGCCTCCACACGACGGGTCGAGGGGCCCGTTCACCTCTTGGTGATGGAAGCCCCGCTCGGCGAGGTGGGCCGGGACGCGCGGCTGGTCTGCCGCGGACTCGTCGCGTTCGACGGAGAGCACGGGTACGAGACTCTCGCCGTCGAGATCGTCAGCGCTCGGGTGCGAACGATGGACGTGTTCGTGACCGTGCTGGACGACCTCCGCGCGGCGGACACCTGGTCGGCCGCGTTCGAGGCGACCGGCCCGCGCGACTCGTCGATGCCGGGTGCACCCGCCACGGCGTCCAAGGCCCCCGGTGGCGCAGCGGCGACCGCGATGCCGCAGAGGCCGCTCCGTCCGCCCTCGCTGGATATTGACGGTCCCGTGCCGGAGGTTGGCGACACGGTCGATCACTTCGCCTTTGGACCCGGCGACGTCTTGAAGAGCGACGGCGATCGTCTCCACGTCCGTGCGGCCAAGGACGGCCGCATCCGCGAGATTGCCCTAGAAATGCTTCGCGTATCTTCGCTCGAAGGCCCCCCCGGCTCCTCCGGGACGCGGCATTTCAAGCTCGAACGGCGCCTCTGAGAGGGCTCGTACGCGCAGCGTGGCGCGATCGGGTCACTTGACGGTGCAGACGCAGGAAGATAACGCCGTGCGGAACCGTTTTGTCGACGTCTTGACCCACCTGGCCTTTCCGGTGGAATGGAGGAACCAATGACGAGATCAATCACCGCACGCCTCGCTTCGTTCGCGGTCGCGATCACGGCCGCATCCGCCGTCGCGTGTGGAGGAGAGCCGCCCCCCACCAAGACGGCCGCCGACACGCCGGCCCCGCCGCCCCCGGCGGCTGCCCCTCGGCTGCCCGAGAAGGCGCCCGATTCGCCCACCGCCAGCGCCGTCCGCATCTCGGACGAGATCGTCAAGGCGTGCGGCATCAACGAGCCGGACGCGTACTTCGCGTTCGATTCATCAAACCTGCGACCCGACGACGTCCGCGTCCTCGGCCAGGTTGCCACCTGCTTCACGACCGGCCCGCTCAAGGGGCGCACGCTCAAGATGGTGGGCCACGCCGACCCGCGCGGCGACAGCGACTACAACATGACCTTAGGGCAGTCGCGCGCCGACGCCGTCGCGAGCTACATGCGGGGCAAGGGCATGGACAAGGGCAAGTCCGAGTCGACGTCGCGCGGCGCGATGGACGCCACCGGCAGCGACGACCCTAGCTGGGCGCGCGACCGACGCGTCGACATGCTGCTGGGGCAGTAAAGTACCCCGACGATGACATCGACCACCCTGGCCGTGCTGGCCCAGGCCACCGTCGGCGCGCCCGGGCGCCCGGAGGCCGAGGCGCCCACGGTGAAGCTCGACCTCGTCGGTCTGTTCCAGAACGCGGCGTGGCCGATCAAGACGACGATCGCGCTGCTCATCGGGTGCTCGCTCCTCGTGTGGATGATCTCGGTGCTCAAGCTCTTGCAGCTTGGGCGGTTGCAGATGGTCGAGAGCGACTTCGACCGGCGCATGAGCAACGCGACGTCGTCGGCCGAGCTCTACGAGGCGGCGCAGCACCGGCGGTCACCGGGAGCCCGCGTCGTGTCCCAGCTCTTCGTCCGAGGGGCGGGCGCGCAAATCGAGCGCCTACGCGCCATCGCCGATCGCGCCATCCTGACGGAGAGCCAGGGGGCGCGATCGCTCATGTGGTTGCTCGCGTTCATCGCGGCGGGCGCCCCGTTCATCGGCCTCTTCGGCACGGTGTACGGGATCATGGATGCGTTCATCCGCATCGGGGCGGCCAAGACCGCGAGCCTCCCCGTCGTCGCCCCCGCGATCGGCGAGGCGCTGATCACCACCGCCATCGGCCTGGCGGCGGCGATTCCGGCCGTCTTTTTCTACAACTGGATCGACAAGCGCGTGGGCGACTTCGTCTCCGAGCTCGAGACCGCTACGGCCGAGTGGATTGCACTCTTGATCGAGGGGCCCGCGCGCGTGGACGCGGCGATCCCGCTCGTCACGGCGCCTGCCCGATCGGGAAGCGGGCGGCCGCGGCCATGACGGGCGCGACGTAAAGGCCATGGCGCTCTCGTCGGCAAACCGTGGCGGCGGCTTCCGCGAGATCAACGTCACGCCCCTCGTCGACGTCATGCTCGTCCTGCTCATCGTGTTCATGGTCACGGCCCCGCTGCTGACGTCCGGGCTCCACATCGATTTGCCCGAGGTGCAGGCGACCAACACGCCCGTGAAGGACGCCAAGCTCGTCGTCTCGATCACCAAGGACGAGCACATCCTCTTCGGCGAAGACGACGTCACGAAGAACATCGAGACGGCCCTCCTCGACAACCCGCGGGTGCAGAAGGAGCACGAGCTCTACATCCGGGCCGACAAGGAGGCCCACTACGGCGTCGTCGCGCGGGCCGTCGCGGCCGCGCGTGTCGCAGGCGTGACGTCGCTCAATCTTCTCGTCGAGCCGGAGGACACGAGACCCGAGGACACGAGACCCGAGGGCGCGGGGCCGTGAGCGAGGGCGTGCGCTCGACGTTCGACGCCCAGGACGTGACCATCGCGGGCGCCGCGGCCCTGCTGGCACAGCTGCTCTTCATCGCGGCGTTCTCGATGCCCTCGCCAAAGCTCGTGCAGGCGGACATCTCCAACGACAACGGGCAGCCCATCGCCGTCTCGATCACGCCCGTCCTGAAGCTTGGCACCAAGAACCCCGGCAAGCTGCCGTCGCACTGGCAGCGCAAGGCCCCCTCGGCCGCGAAGTCCCCGCCGCCCACGCCCGCCGCCTTGCCATCGCCGCTGGCCGAGAAGACGCCGGAGGCGATCCCGAAGACGAGCGTCCCGGACGCCTCCGTCCCCCCCGTGGCGAGCGAGACCAAGCACGTCGACCTGGCCAACCCCACCGCGCCCGAGACACCAGCCACCACCTCCTCTACCGAGGGCTCGGAGCAGGGCGCCGCGAACGGCACCGAGACGGACCCCTTGAAGGCGCGGGCCGTCGACATGTACAAGGCGCAGCTTGGCGGATGGTTCGTGTCGCACTTCGAAATCCGAGGCAAGGTGCCGTTCGACAAGCTGAAGACGCTTCGCGCGCTCGTCTCGGTCACCGTCACGGCCGACCGCAGGGTCGGCTCCGCCAACGTGCTCAAGCCCAGCGGGGACGCGACGTTCGATGGTGAAGTGCAGGCGGCCCTCTCGCGCATCCAATCGGGCGGGGCCGAGTTGCCCGCGCCGCCCCCGATGTACCCCGACATGCTGGACAAGCCCTTCACGGTGAAGTTCGATTGCACCTCCCAAAAGCTCTGCGAATGACTCTCCGCCACTCACCCGGCTCGGGGCTCGCGCTTGCGTGGTTCGCCGCGTCGTTCTCCCTCACCACCGGCGCGGCGGCCGACCAGCCCACCCCAGACGCGACGCCGCCGGACGAGAGCGTGCTCGGAACCGTCGACGCGAACGGCTCGGGCGACGGGTTGCCGCCGCTGCCCAAGATGGGCGTCGTTCCGATCGTCCCGACCGGAACGGCCGACAGCCTGGTGAACTTGGTGGTCCGGCACGACATGGAGCTGAGCGGTCAGTTCGAGGTGCAGAGCGAGGATCTCGCCCCCTCGGGCCCGTTCACGCACTCGACGGGGCTGGACTTGGCCGCGTGGCGCAGCAAGGGGGCCGAGTACGTGCTCCGCGTATACGCCCAACCCGCTCCGACCGACTCGTCGAAGACGGAGCTCGTCGGAGAGGCGGTCGTCACGCCGACGGGCCCTGCCCCCAAGCCGCCCTCCGACCCGGCCTATGTGCTGCCCGATCCGAAACCCGCCTTCCGCGCGGTGGTGCCGACGTCCACGATGGAGGTGCGCGCGGCCTCGCATCGCCTCGTCGACCAGATCCTCGGGGCCCTGACAGGGCGCCCGGGTGGATTCGCGAGCGAGATGGCGTACGCCGAGCGAGTCGGGCGCTGGCGCCAGATCTTCGAGATCGACTCGGACGGGTTCGACCTGCGCTCGATCGGGCCCGCGAACGCGACGGCCCTCTCGCCGGCCTTCGGGCCCGGCGGGCAGATCTACTACGCCCTGTCGGACGACTTCACGCCCTTCCGCCTCGTACAAGGGCCCGACGCCACGCCCGTCCCCGTATCCGTGGCGGGGTCAATCATGGGCCTCGCCATCGCGCCCGACCGCTCACGGATGGCCCTCACGGTCATGGACTCCGGCAAGAGCACCGTGTGGGTCGGGACGCGCGATGCGCTGACGCCGATGGGGACGGAGCCCTTCGCCAACCACCCGTCGTTCGGCCCCCTGAACAAGGTGGCGTACATCGCGGGCAGCCCCGTGCAGCGCGTGTACGTCGACGGCAAGCCCATCTCGCCGCCCGGCTTCATGGCGAGCGCGCCGGTATTTTGCGACACGCCCCAGGGATTGCTCGTCGTCTTCACGGTGGGCATCGGGTCGGGGGCCGACATCATCGCCACCGACAGCCACGGCGGCGGCGTGCGCCGGCTGACGCAGCACGAGGGCGCCAACACCTACGCGGCGTGCAGCCCGGACGGACGCCTCATCGCGTTCTTCTCGACGGGCAAGCGAAAGCCGGGCGCCGCGACGAACGGGAACGACGCCGGAGCCGGCCTCTTCATCATGCCAATCCAGCGCCCCTGGCTCGCCAAGAAGATCTCCAGCGAGATCGGCGAGTCGCTGCGCTGGGAGCCCGTAGCCCCCGCGGCCCGTTAGAGATCTCATGGAGTCTCTTCGCGGACTCTAGGTCCCCGGCTTTGCAAGCGGGGCTGGGGTCGGCGGGACCGACACGGTTTCGTCGGCCGTGGGTAGGAGCGCGATTTCGAGGCGTCGGTTGCGTGCGCGCGCCTCGGCGCCTTCGTTCGGGACGAGCGGGTCCGAGGAGCCGGCGGCCGCAGCCGTGAGCGTCGATGGCGCGACGCCGATGGAGACGAGGTACTCGACCACCGCCACCGCCCGCGCCGCCGTGAGCTCCCACGCCGACTCGAACGTCTTGGACTTGAACGGCGCGTCGTCGACGTTTGCCGTCACGAGGAAGCGACGGCCACTCGGGGCCGACCGGTCGCTGGTCTGCAACGCCCGCGCGAGCTCCATCAGCGTACCCTTGCCCGCCTTGCGGATTTCGGAGTGGGCGCCCTCGAAGAGCAGGTCGCCGTCGACGTTCATCACGAGCCGGCCGCGGCGCGACTCGACGCGGAGCTGGCCCGCAGCAATGAGCGACTGGAAGCGCCGCTCCAGATCGCGGAACAGCTCCGTGTGCGACTCGGCCGCGGCCTGCGCCTTGCGCAGCTCGTCGAGCCGAGTGCGGGCGTCGTCGAGCGCCTTCGACAGCGTGCCGCGGTCGGCGAGGATCTTGTCGACGTCCTTGCCGAGACGCCCGAGCTCCGCGCGCAGCTGTTGGTTGATCGCCGTCGCTTCGTCGAGCTGCGCCTGCAAGTTGTGGCTGGACGTCGAGAGCTCGGCCAGCTTCGAGTCGCGGTCCTGCGTCGCCGCCTGCGCCGCGGCGAGGTCCGTCTGCAGGCTCTGGATCTGCGCCGCCGCTTCCTTGGCGTGCGCCTCGGCGTCGGCGTGCTGGGCCTGCGCCTCGGCCGCGACGCGGGCGCCTTCTGCGACGCACCGGTCGTAGTTCACCTTGGAGACGCACCCGGAGGAGCTTAGCGCGGCGAGCGCCAGAGCGAGCGAGCACGATGCGAGGGTGGGATCGATGGCCGTCGTCACGGCGTCCCTCATACCTTCACGCCGGACGCTCGACCACTTTCGCGCACGCGCCGCCGACACGGACGAGCGCGCCTGGCTCGGAGTGCGAACGCTTGACCATCGCCAGACCGACGGCAACGCCGAGCGTGGGCGAGAGGGCGGCGCTCGTGATTTCGCCGAGGGCCTCTCCCCTGTCGTCGACGACTTCGGCGTGGCGCGCCGGCACGACGGGCGTATCGAATACGAGGGCGGTGAGCTTCCGCTTCACGTGTCCGCGAAGCTCGAGCATGCACACGACCTCCTGGCCGAGGTAGCAGCCCTTGTTGAAGCTCACCGCGACCTTCTCGAGGGCGGCCTCCTGGGGGTAGGATTTGTCGTCGAAGTCGACGCCGAAGCGGGGCACCGCGCGTTCCAGCCGCAGCGCCTCCCAGGCCTCGTCGTCGCCGATCGCGCCTCCCGCCACGGCGACGGCGCGCGCGATGGCGTCTCTCGCGGCCCCGGAATGGGCCGGTGGCGTGACGACGAGCGCTCCACCGAGGCCCGTTCGATCGAGGAGGCCTCCCGCGGCGCCGGCCTCGCGTGCCGCCGCGAGGACCTGAGCCGATCGCGGCCCGTGCAGCCACCACGATTCGTAGCCTTCTCCCGGCGTGACCACGGCGTCCTCCATGACGAGGTAGTGGTCGAGGTGGACGCGGAGAGCGTCGACGGCGGTCGCGGGCAGCGTCAAGAGGACGTCGGCGGCAGCGACGACGACGGCGAGATCGACGATCACCCTCCCCGTGCGCCCGACGACGAGACCGTAGCGGGCTTCGTCGTCGTTACGGCGAACGAGGTCGCAGGTGACGAGCCCGTTCAGCCACGCCAGCCGATCCGCACCGCCGACGACGAGCGTCGCCGCGTCGTGGGCCGCAACGGCGAGCACCGACCGGCGTGCTTGCGCCACGCGCTCGGCCCGCGAATCCGGGGCGGCCACGACTCCGGCCTCCGACAAAGCGACGCTTCGCAGAGACTCCACGCGCGCCAAGATAAGTCGGCCGCGAGCGAAGTCGAGGCGCCGAGACCCATCGGTCCCCGGTCGGTCCCTGCCAGGATCTTGCCACGTCGCCCCAGCTCCTCTTGTATTGCGTGGGTAACCAGGCATGTCGGGAATAGGCGTCGTCCTCAATCCGAAGAGTCGGCGCAACCTGCGCGATCCGGCCGCCGCCGGTCGCCTGGCTCGACGGCTCGGGGACCACGGCGTGCTGCGCAGCGCGGGATCCATCGAGGAGCTCTATCGCATCGCCGAGGACTTCCGGCGCCTCGACATCGACGTGCTGGCCATCAGCGGCGGCGACGGAACGGGCCACGTGACGCTGACCGGCTTCCTGGATGTCTACGGCGGCGCCATGGTCCCGCAGGTCGCTCTGCTGCGGGGCGGCACGATGAACACGGTCGCCAACTCCGTGGGGGTGCGCCGAGGCGGCCCGGAGGGCCTGCTCGCCCGGCTGGTGCAAGCGTACGCCATGCGATCGATCCTGCCGCTCGCCGGGGTGGAGCGCCGCGTGATGCGCATCCGCGCCGAGGGGGGACGCGCGCACTACGGCTTTCTCTTCGGCACGGGCGTGGTGCACGGCTTTCTCGCCGAGTACTACCGCCACGGCAACGTGACGCCCTGGGTGGCCACGACGACGCTCGCGCGCGGCATCGGCAGCGCGCTCGTGGGCGGCGAGATGATCCGGAGAATGGCTGCGCCTTTCCGAGGCTCGGTGCTGCTCGACGACGGGACCAGCTGGCGCGAGCGCGACTACCTCACGGTCGCCGCAGGGACCATCGCCGACATCGGGCTGAGGTTCCGTCCCTTCCACCGGTTCGCGGAGCGAGACGGCGCGTTCCATCTCCTCGGCATCCGCGCGTCCCCGCTCGCGTTCGTCGCCGAGCTGCCTCGGATCCACCAGTGCCGTCCGATGCGCCCGGGCAAAGCCGACGACGCCCTCTGCGCCCGCGCCGTGCTGACGGCCCCGGCGGCTGGGGGCATCGAGTACATGATCGACGGCGATCTCCACAGGGCCGATCGATCCGAGCTCGAGCTTGCGATAGGTCCTCGAGTCCGCCTGCTAGTCGGCTAGGAGTGCATCCGCGCATTTCACCGCCGAATCCGGCGGGGAGCTCGAGATCCGGTGGGGAGCTCGAGGGGAGCGGAGGTCGGTCCCCTCGACCGCGACTATAGGCTCGTTCACTTGCGTGGATCGCCGCGAGTCATTAACCTTCGGCGATCGTGCGCGGTCGAGGGGTAGGGGCAGGCGTACTGGGAGCTCTGCTGGTAGCGGCGCTCCCTGCACGGGCGGACGGGCTGTCTGGCGTCGAGACGCAGCGCCTGCTTCGGGGCGAAGCGGTCGCGCGAAACCAGACGGTCGACTTCGCCGACCACCGTTACGTGGGCGGCGTCTCGTACGTGATCGTGGACGAGCCCGCCGATGCCGTCGCGCATCTGCTCGACGACGTTCGCGTGTGGCAGCGCATCTTGCCGAAGACTCGGTCGGTGCGGGCCGTCGGCGTCGTCGGGCAAGACACGTTCGTCGAGCTGACGAGCGGGACCGCGTTTCTCCAGGTCACGTACACCATGCGCGTCCGGCGCGAGGCCGACGGCGTGAGGTTCTGGCTGGACCGTTCGAAGCGTCACGACTTCGACGACGCCTGGGGCTTTCTCCGCCTCGAGCCAATGGCCGACGGCCGCTCGCTCGCCACCTACGGGGTCCTCATCGACGTCGGCCAGGGCATCGCCCAAGACATCTTCGCAGGCCCCGTCCGCGACCTGGCCATGTCGGTCCCCGACCAGCTACGCGGGTTCGTGCTCGAGCGGATGGCGGCGGGGCAAAGAGCGTCTAGGTAACCGGATCACCGAGCGTGCGGGCGGAGTCGAGCGAGGAGTGGAGCGCAGCGCAACGACGAGTCGAGCGGAGCAAGCGCACATGGTGAACCGGCAATCCCGTTAACCAAGTATCTTGTCACCCCGTGCTTTCGCGGATCTCGGCCATCGCGCTCAATACGTACCGGGAGGCCGTGCGGGCGCGTCTGCTCCTCGGGGTCTTTGCCTGTGCGCTGGCGACGTGTGGGTACGCCGTCGTCGTCGGCGCGCTGTCGCTCAACAACGATGCTCGGGTCGTGGCCGATCTCGGGTCCGCCTCGATGTCCTTCTTCGGGGTCATCGTCGCGATCGTCCTCGGTTCGACGTCGCTGCATCGAGAGCTCGAATACAAGACGGTCTTCCCCATCCTGTCCCGGCCCCTGCGCCGTTGGGAGTACCTGGTGGGCAAGTACCTCGGCGCGCTGCTGACGGTGGTGGTCTTCGTGCTCGTGCAGGGCGCGGCCCTGCTCGCGATGCTCGCGCTCGAAGGCGGCGAGGCGACGTGGAAAGTCGCCCTCGCGCGCGGCGGGATGCTCGTCCTTCTCGGCGTCGTGGCGATCAGCAGGCCGCGGGCGCGGGTCTTCGCGGTCGTTCCGTGGGCTCCCGCCCTGGCCGCAGCGGCGTGGATCGTCGCGGCGCCGTCGCTCGGCGAACGTCAGGTCGTCTCGGCTTCGGCGGCGCTGGCGATCTGCGAGGTCGGCATCGTGGGCGCCGTGGCGACGTTCTTCGCGTCGTTCTCGTCGCCATTTCTCACCGCGGCCTTCACATCGATGGTCTTCGTCATCGGCCGCTCGGCGTACATGCTCGCCCACCTGCCCCCGCGCGTGTTCGGGCCCGCGGTCGTCGCCGGGGGCCGCGTTCTGGCGCGGATCTTCCCCAACCTCGACGTCTACGTTCCGGCCCGACCCCTGCTCCTCGGCGTGGTCGAAGGGCACCCCATCTGGCCCTACGTGGGGTGGGCGGCGCTCCACGCCGTCTTCTACGCGGCCGCGCTGCTCGCGGCGGGTTCCTTCGCGTTCCAGAAGCGCGACTTCGCATGACGACGGCGCCCGTAGAACCCGGCAAAGGCGCTCCCGTCGCCGACGCCGAACGGCGGGGCGCGCTTGGCCGCGCGGTCGTGATCGCGCTGCTCACCTTCGCCATCACCGCGGGGATCGCGACGGCCCGAGAGCTCTCGATTGGGGGCACCGAGGCGGCCGCCGCCGATGCCGCCGCGGCCGCCGCAAACTGGCCCGAAGCGATCGCGCGGGGGCGCGCTGCGGCCGAGGCCTACGTCCCCGGCAGCCCTTGGCCGGACCGGGGGCAGCGCCGGCTGGCCGCCATCGGGCACAGCGCGGAGGCCCGCAACGACGAGGCCACCGCGCTCCTGGCCTACGGCGCGATGAGAACGGCCGCGATGGCGACCCGCGTTCCCGGCGCGAGCCCTTCGCACTGGCGGGTCGACGCCGAGGAGGGCCTCGCCCGCGTCGCCGCCGCGCGGCAAGATGTCGCGCACGCTCCCGCGACCTCCCCGTCGATGATCGATGTCATGCGCCGTGGCCAAGGCCCGAGCGACGCGTCCTTGGCGGCTCTAGCGCTCTCGGTCGCGGCCACAATCGGCGGCCTCGCCGGGCTCGCGTTCAGACCATCGGGGCCGCGGGCCGTCGTGGCGAAGGCCGTGGCCGCAGGTGGCTTCGTCGCGTACGCGGCGGTCGTGCTGGCGAACTGAAGAAAACGCGACACCCCAAGGGGTGAGTGCCCGACTACGCCGCGCGGACTCGGACGGGGAGCTGCACGAGTCGCAGCCCTTCGCACGGGGACCGCTCGGCGATCATCTCTTCGATCTGCCCGCGGCAGGCTCCGCAGTCACCGCCGGCGCGGCACGCGCGCGTGACTTCCTGCACGGTCTCGGCCCCGGCGTCGATTGCCTTGGCGACATCCCGATCCGTGACCGCGCGACAGATGCAGACGTACATCCCTTGGACCTCGTGCCCAAAGGATAATGAATTCCGTTATCAAAGTCGAGGGCGACCCGACGCTTTCGATGCCCATGGCCGGCGCCGAGCGGAGCCGACGAAGCGGCTTCTTGGGCTGCAACCTAGCGAATCTGTTGCGACAAATAGTGCGCGTCGCCAACCTGAGCCACGAGGGTCAACTGAGCGTCGAGCCAATCGACGTGCTGCTCCGACTCGACGAGGATCGTCGTCAGGAGCGCTTCGCTGCCGTTGTCGCCGACGTCCCGGCAGAGCTGGATCCCCTTGTTGAGGCGCGGCACCGTCTGAAGCTCGTTCGCGTGGTCGTTGCGCAAGATCTCGATGACCGTCTGGCCGATCGCCAGCTTGTTGAGCTTCTGCAGATTGGGCAGCCCTTCGAGAAAGAGGATGCGCTCGACGAGCTTGTCGGCGTGCTTCATCTCCCCGATCGACTCTTCGTAGATCTTCTTGCCGAGGTACTGGTAGCCCCAGTTGAGGCACATCTTGGCGTGGAGGAAGTACTGATTGACGGCGGTGAGCTCGCCGGTGAGCACTTCGTTCAGCAGGTCGATGATGCGGGGGTCACCCTTCATGTTGGGCACCAGAGCACCTCCGTGGACCGCCAGGCAAGGGGTGTCGGCGTCAGCGGCCGGCGACCGGCAAGTCGACCGTGACCCACGCGTCGACGCCTTCGCGCCCGATGCGGTGCGCCGCGGTGGCCCGAACGACGACGCAGTTGCAGGGATCGTGCAGTTCGACGGACGCGAGCGCGGCGACGAGATCGCGAGCGCCGAAGTCCACGTCGCCGCCGCCGCGCGCCGTGACGCGCGAGCCGATCGGGAGCGCGAGGCGGGCCCCACCCGTCCAGCCGTTGGCCGAGAGGAACCCGCTCGCCGGCTCGAGGGGCGCCTCGACCAAGGTGCGCGCCACGATGGGGTCGACGCCGTCGCGCTCGGCTACGTGGGCGGTGAGGTTCAGCCCGGCTTCGGGCCCGAGACGGGCTCGCGCGACGATCGCCCCACCGCCGGAAATGGCCGACGAGGATGCTTGCGACGTCTGGAGGACGCGCGCGAAGTCCGCGACGACGCCGACCCACGGTCCTGTCGCGGCAGCGCGAGCCCGCACCGCCGGAAGGGTCCCGCCTTGGTCGCCGACGAGACCCGCAATCACATCGACGTCGGCGGCGCCGCGCGACCCGATGCGGCCGAGCGTATTGGACCAGCGGGCGGCGAGCACCCAGGCCCCCCCCGCAGGCGCCGTCATCCCGCGCGCGGCCGGCGTGACGAACACGTCGCTCGGGTGCGTCTCGAGCAGCGCGGCCTCGAGGCGCGGCTCCGTGCGATGCACCCACGGGTCGCCTTCGTCAGCTGACGCGAAGCCCCGAAGCAGAGGCAGACCGATCGCGGCGCGAACTTGCACGGCGGCGTCGGTCCCGGACTGGGCCCCATCGTCGGACACGACGGCCACCTCGCGCACGCCGAGCGACGCACCCGCGGGGCCGAGGCGCGAGTTGAAGGTGGCGCCACCCTCGGCGCGAACGAAGGTCGTGGGAGCCGCGCCGTCGACGGCATACGGCGCGGTCAGCTGCCCGGCTTCGACCGTCGCGTCGTAGACGCCGATGTGGCCAATGGCGTCCGAGCGGCGGATGGCCAGCACGGGACCGGCGGCGGCGTCATTGAGGGCGTCCGCGCCGCGGAGTGCGACCCAGCGCACACCGGACGCGAAGGTCCATCCGTCCACGCGCCACGCGGCCTCGGCTTCGGCTCGGTCGAACGGACGCGCCGCCGCATCGAGGTCGGTCGTTGCCTTCACGGCGCGCTGGCCGCGCAGGGCGTCCACCGCCCAGGAGACCGAGTCGTCCTGCTCCCGGTGGACGATCGCCGTCGCGCCGGTAGCCTCCACGCCGATGCCGTCCTGATCGTGCAGTCGATCCCACGTCACGCGCGTGGCGGTCATCATCGTTGTCGCCGCCGCGTCGACGGCGACGCCGCCGTTCGCGTATCCGCCCGCGCGTAGGTCGAGGCCGCGCGTCGTGTCGCCCGGCTGCCAGGGCAGGTGCGCGCCGCCCCCCGCGAAGAGACCGTCCGCCCCGCGCCACTCGATGTCGGGCGGCAGCAAGCCAGGCCGACCGGGCGAGCGCAACCAGAACGCGGGAGCCCACGCCAAAGGCACTCCAAACACCTCGAGCACCGGGTTGCGCAGGATCACGTCGTGCGGGGGCGCGACCGTGGCCGCGGAGAACCGGATGGCGAGGGGCGTGCCCAAGCAGGGGCAGAACGCGAGCTTGCCGTCCCCCTCGACGTAGGCACCGATGGGGACTCGCCGCAGGCGCAAGGCGTCGCTCGTCAGGTGAAAGGGCGGCTCGTCGACGCGAACGTGGCCCGCCACGTCGAACTCCTGCGACCGCGTATCGAAGCTCAGCTGGTCTGCGCTGAACGCGACCGGAACGCCCGGCGCCGCCGGCGACTCGGGCGTGCCCTGCGCCAAAGCGCCCCGCGGCACGCAGCAGAGCGTGACCACCGACGTCCCGATCGCGAAGCGAAGCATTGGCGTCACCGCCGCCGTGGGAAGGGCGCGAGCGACGTCGCGTCAGGGCTTGGACGGCGCGTCGGACTCGCCCGCGGCGGGCCCCGCGGTGTTCGCACCGGCGGCGACGGCGGGCAGGTAGTCGCCCTTCGGCAGGTCGATGCGCATGACGGCGCTGCCGTCCTTGGCCGCGTCCATCGTGACGGTGGGCTGCACCTTGGCGCGCAGCTCGACGACGAACCATAGGTCGCGGCCGTGCGGGACGAGGCGCGCGCTCGTCACCGGCGTGTTGAAGTGCACCGTGACGAGCGGGTTGTAGTTGTTGCGGCGGCCGACGCGCGCACCCTTGAGCACGTAGGTGACCGTCGATCGCGAGACCTTGGTGTCGTAGGTGACCGGCTTCGAGAGCGCGACGAACAGCCGCGTCGATCCATCCCCCATCGTCTCGAAGCCCGGAAGCGCCAGGCTGGCGGCGCTCCCGGCTCCTCGGTGGGCCGCTGCGGGAACACCCGTGCTCGCCGTCGGGGGGCTGGCGGTGGGCGCCGCGGCGGTCGCCGAGCTTGCCGGCGCGCTCGCCGCCGGAGCGTCGTCAGGGGCCGCGTCCGCCGCCTGCGCGAAGGCACCGCCGGGCGCGAAGGCGATGGCCGCCCCGGCAAGTGCGACCGCGACGCGCTTGAACGGCATGCTCGAAAGTAGAGCACGGCGCCTTCCGGGGCTCCAATTCCTGGGCGAATCGTCGCCGCCCACTCTCTTGCAAAGGAGTAGAACGCGTCCCAGAACCGCGTGAGACCGAAGGTGTCGCGCGGTTATGGGATGCGCTCTAGCCGAGCTTGTGGAGCTCGGCGAGGATGGCCTTGTTGTCGCGCGCCTCGGGGATCTCCTGCTGCTTCACCCAGGCGACTTTGCCGCTCTTGTCGATGATGACCGTCGCCCGAGCGGTAATCCCCTTCTCGGCGAGAAACAGCCCGAACTTCTCGGCGACCGCGCCGCGGGGCTGGAAGTCCGCGAGGAGCGGGTACTTCAGCCCAAGCTGCTTGGCGAACGCCATGTGGGCCCACGCGCTGTCGACGCTGATGCCGAGGACCTGCGTGCCGGCTTTCTCGAGCTCGGAGAAATCTTCGACGAAGCACGCGTGCTCGCCCGAACAAACCGGACTGAAGTCGAGCGGGTAAAACGCCAGGACGACGTTCTTCTTGCCGCGGAAGTCGCTGAGCTTGATCTTCTTGCCCGGCCGGCCGTTCTCGAGTTCGTTCGACGGCAGCTCGAAATCAGGCGCCTGAGCGCCGACTTGAATGGTCATGAGCGGTCTCCTCGGCCGAGGTTCGTAGCACGCTCGCGGATGATCGAGACTACCATCCCTCCCTGCGATGGAACCGACGCTCCCGGCTACCGAGATCACGGCGCTCCTCGGACGCGGCACTCAGTTCGAGGGCAAGCTCCACTTCGAGGGACGGGTGCGCATCGACGGCGTGTTCAAGGGGGAGATCCGCAGCGACGACACGCTGGTCATCGGCGAGGGCGCCGAAGTGCATGCCGAGATCGACGTCGCCACCGTGATCGTGCGGGGCGGCGTCGTGCACGGCAACATCCGAGCGCGCACGGCGATCGAGGTGCACGCTCCCGGCAGGGTCGTCGGCGACCTTCACTCTCCATCGCTCTTCATCGATCGCGGCGTCGAGTTCCAGGGCAACTGCCGGATGGACGCCGTCGAGGGCGAGGGGTCCGCCGCGCCTAGCGCCGACAAGGCGAGCGACCCGGACACGTGAGCGCGGCGAGGGACGCGCTCCCGATCGCCCTCCTCGCGTGCGCATGCGGGGCGTCCCTGCATGCGACGCCGACCGAATCGCACGAAGCCCGGGCGATCGCGGTAGAACGTCCACCGCCGACCGTCGCCCGCGCGCCCGTGGAACAAGGTGCCGGAGGGCCCGACCCGTCGCCCCGCGCGGACGCGCTCCGCGCTCGCGGCGCCTCTCTCGCCCCGGGGATGCGGCTCGTGGCAGAGCACGCATCGACCGATTCGGCCATCGACGTCCTCCGCGCGGACTCCCAAGACGAATGCGTCCGGGTCGCGTACGACGCGCCCGAGCCGATCGTGGCCGAACTCACCGACTCCAAGGGGGACGTCCTGGCCCGCAGCGCGGCGCCGGCGAGCACGGGAGTCCTCGCCGCCGCCGGGCCCGTGTGCGTCCGTCGTGGCGATGCGGTGACGGCGGTCGCGCTACGCAGCGACGACGCCGGCGTGCGCGGGCCGGTGCTCTGGGCCGTGTGGGCCGCGCCGTAGTCGCGACGGAGCGGCCAAGCGCGCGAGGGCTACCCGCGACCCACGGCCTTTCGCGGCGGCCTCGAGACGTGGGAGCTCGCCGCGTCGATGAACCGCCACGGCTTGTCCGCCCACTCCCCCGCGTAGGCCACGCCGACGCGAGGGGTGACATCGATGCGTGGACGGCCCGTCCGCGCGCAGAGGTACAGGGGGTTCGCGGTGAGATCGTGGCCGTCGAGTCGCCGCGAGATGCCCATCGCCCGCGAGAACCGGCCCGGCCCATCGAGGCGCGCGCCGG
Organism: Myxococcales bacterium; assembly: GCA_003139415.1. Classification (GTDB taxonomy): domain Bacteria; phylum Myxococcota_A; class Polyangia; order Polyangiales; family Polyangiaceae; genus Palsa-1150. Next base: position 34,227 of record PLIR01000362.1, read on the forward strand.
CCGCGAACCCGGCGGTCGGTTCGCCGGCGCGGATGAGGACCGCGTGCCCCCGGCCGGCCCCGCCGCAGGTGACGTTGAAGCAGTCATGCATTCCGTAAATGAAGAAAACGTAAGCGTGCCCCTCCTCGCCGTAGAGCGTGCGGGTCCTTCGCGTCAGCCCGGCGCGCGCGTGGGAGGCAAGGTCCTTCGGGCCGCGATACGCCTCAGTTTCGACGATGCGCGCTACGCGGGGAGGGCTGTCCGGCTCGTCCGGGCCGCGTTCGTGCACGAGGTAGCAACCGAGGAGCGCCCTCGAGAGCACCAGGGCGTCCCGGGCAAACCAGGCGTGGTCCAGGCGGCGCAGCGTACTTGTGTTTACATTCTCGAAGTCGGGACGCCGGCGCATGCGTATGTCGGAAAAGAGTCCCCCATGTTCACACGGATGTCGGCGGCTTCCCCCTGGAAGTGCGGCCCGGCAAGCGCTACGTCTTGACGCGGGGGAGCGCGGCCGATTCTTTGGCCAGGATCGCTTCCGCCCGATAGCACCGGAGACCAATGTTCGACGAATTCGGCATCAACGCGGGGTACGTCGAGGACCTTCACACCCGGTGGCTGCAGAGCCCGGAATCGGTAGAAGAGACGTGGCGTCGCTTCTTCGAGGGTGTGATCGTCCCGCCGCCCCCCTCCCCTTCCACCGCCGCGCTTCCGCTGCCCGATGCGGCCTCGCACGGCTGGGTCACCAACGGCAACGGAGCCTCCAAGGCCAACGGCAACGGAGCCTCCACGACGAACGGCCACGGGGCGAGTGCCAAGAGCGCTGCCCCCGCCGCGAGCCCTCCCGCAGCCGCCGTCGCCTACCGCGAGGCCGTGCGTGAGACGGTCATCGCGGCGACGGAGCTGCAGAGCCGCGTCGCCCACCTCGTCAACGGCTACCGCGTCCGCGGCCACCTGTTCGCCAACCTCGACCCGCTCGAGACGCCCTCGGGGGCGGCGCCGGAGCTCGAGCTCTCGCACTTCGGGCTGACCGAGGCAGACCTCGACAAGACCTTCTCCACGGCGGGCATGAGCGGCCTGCCCGAGCGTGCACGCCTGCGCGAGATCGTGCTTCACCTGCGCGAGACGTACTGCTCGTCCATCGGCGTCGAGTTCACGCACATCGAAGAGCCGGAGCCCCGGCTCTGGCTCCAGCAGCAAATGGAGTCCACCCGCAACCGCGCGTCGCTCGATCGCGGCGAGCTGCTCCGGATCCTGACGAAGCTCACCGAGGCCGAGATCTTCGAGCAATTCATCCACAAGAACTACGTCGGGGCCAAGCGCTTCTCGCTCGAGGGCTCCGAGAGCATGATCCCCATGATCGATCTGCTCATCGAGGCCGCCGGGCAGCACGGCATCGAGGAGCTCGTCATCGGCATGGCGCACCGCGGGCGCCTCAACGTGCTCGTCAACGTGATGGGCAAGAACGTCCGCGAGATTTTTGCCGCGTTCGACGACAAGAAGCCCGAGCGTTTCCTCGGCGCCGGGGACGTGAAGTACCACCTCGGCTACTCGAGCGAGGTCATGACGACGGGCGGCCGCCCGGTCCACCTGTCGATGGCGTTCAACCCGAGCCACCTGGAGTTCGTGAACCCGGTGGTCGAGGGACGCGTGCGCGCCAAGATCGATCGCCGCAAGCGCAAGAGCACGATGCCGTTGCTCGTCCACGGCGACGCGGCCTTCATGGGCGAGGGCATCGTCGCCGAGACGCTGAACCTCGCGGGGCTCGAGGGATACACCACCGGCGGGACGATCCACCTCGTCATCAACAACCAGATCGGCTTCACCACGGTCCCCAAGGACTCGCGGTCGACCCGCTACTGCACCGACATCGCGCGCATGCTGCGCGTGCCGGTCTTCCACGTGAACGGCGAGGATCCGCAGGCGGTCATCCAGGTGACGCGCCTCGCGATCGAGTTCCGCCAGCGGTTCAAGCAGGACGTCGTCATCGACATGTACTGCTACCGCAAGTACGGCCACAACGAGGGCGACGAGCCGCGCTTCACGCAGCCGCTCATGTACGCGCTCATCGACAAGAAGCCCACGGTGCGCGAGGTCTACGTCGCGCGCCTGGTCGACGCAGGCCAGGTCTCGCGCCAGGAGGCCGACGCCATCGCGCAAGAGCGGCGCGCGACGCTGGAGCTCGCGCTCGAGGAGGCGCGCAAGGGCGACTTTCACACCAAGCCCGAGACGATGGGCGGGGTGTGGGCGCCGTACATCGGTGGGCCAGACGCGGGCGTCCCGGAGGGCCCCACGGCGTTCCCCAAGGAGCAACTGCTCGACGCGCTCGAGAAGCTCGCCAAGATGCCCGCCAGCTTTCACCCGAACCCCAAGGCGCTGAAGCTCCTCGAGCAGCGGCGCGACCGCGCGCTCGCCGGCCAGCCGCTCGACTGGGGCACGGCCGAGCACCTCGCCTTCGCGTCGATTCTGCTCGAGGGGCACGGCATCCGGCTCAGCGGGCAGGACGCTCGACGCGGGACGTTCTCCCATCGCCACGCCGTCCTCTTCGACACCGAGACGGGCGAGCCGTACACGCCGCTCGCGAACCTCGGTAACCCGACGTACGGCGGCGTCGGCCGGTTCGAAGTATACGACTCGGCCCTCAGCGAGGCGGGCGTGCTCGGATTCGAGTACGGCTACTCGCTCGATCGGCCGGACAAGCTCGTCATCTGGGAAGCGCAGTTCGGCGATTTCGCGAACGGCGCGCAAGTGGTGATCGACCAGTTCATCGCATCGGGGGAAATGAAATGGCTGCGCATGTGCGGCCTCGTGATGCTGTTGCCGCATGGCTATGAAGGCCAAGGGCCCGAGCATTCCTCCGCGCGCCTCGAGCGTTATCTGCAGCTTTGCGCGCAGGACAATATCCAGGTCGCCTATTGCACGACGCCGGCGAATTATTTCCATGTGCTGCGCCGGCAGGTGCATCGCCCGTTCCGCAAACCGCTGATCCTGATGACGCCGAAATCGCTGTTGCGCAACAAGCGCTGCACCTCGTTCCTTTCGGATATGCAGACGGGTTCGTCGTTCCACCGCGTGTTCCGCGACCAGGCCGAAACCGTGCCCGGCGCCACCACCGTCAAGCTCTTGCCCGACGACGAGATCAAGCGCGTGATCCTGTGCACCGGCAAAGTCTATTTCGACCTGATGGAAGAGCGCGAGAAGCGGGGCGAAACGCGCATCCAGATGCTGCGCATCGAACAGCTCTACCCGTTCCCCGAAGGCGTGCTGGCGCAGGAGCTGGCGCGCTTCCCGAAGGCGGAAGTGATCTGGTGCCAGGAAGAACCGAAGAACCAGGGCGCCTGGACCTTCATCGCGCCGCGCATCGAAATGACGATCAAGGATCTGGGCGGCAATTCGCGTCCGCGCTATGTGGGCCGGCCGGAATATGCGTCGACCGCCGCGGGCTTGATGAGCCAGCACATGGCGGAGTTGAAAGCGTTTCTCGACGAAGCATTGACGCTGTAACGCTCGCGGGACTCCCCGCGCGTGACTTGCGAAACGAGGGTTGCATGAGCATCGACATCAAGGTCCCGGCCATGGGCGAGTCCGTGACGGAAGCCACCGTTGCGCGCTGGTTCAAGAAAGAGGGCGACACCGTCACGCGCGACGAGCCGCTGGTCGAGCTCGAAACCGACAAGGTGACGGTGGAAGTGCCCTCGCCGTCCGATGGTTCGATCGAATCGATCTCCGTGCAATCGGGCGCAACCGTTCAGGTCGGTACGATTCTCGGCGCGATTTCGCAAGGTGCCGCGGCTGCGAAGCAGGCCGCGGCTCCTGTTGTTGCTCCCGTGCAAGCAAAGCCCGCTGCACCAACGCCTCCCCCGCCTGCACCCAAAGCAGAACCCGCGCCCGTGATGCCGTCCGTGCGTCGCATCGCGGCGGAAACAGGGATTCAGCCTGCTAACGTCGCGGCAAGCGGCCGAGACGGCCGCGTCACCAAAGGCGATATGCTGGCGGCACTTGAATCGCGCGCGAGCGAACGCAGCACCCAACAACCCACGACGCCCATTCCCACCGGCCTGCGCCCCAATGCAGCGCGCGAAGAACGCGTGCGCATGACACGTCTGCGCAAAACCATCGCGCTGCGCCTGAAGGAATCGCAGAACACCGCCGCCCAGCTCACGACCTTCAACGAGGTCGATATGAGCCATGTGATGGCGTTGCGCGCGGAATACAAAGAGGATTTCGAGAAGAAGCACGGCGTCAGGCTGGGCTTCATGGGTTTCTTCGTGAAGGCCTGCATCGCGGCGCTCAAGGAGCTGCCCAATGTCAACGCCGAAATCGAAGGCGACGACATCGTCTACAAGAACTATTACGACATGGGCGTCGCGGTCTCGACCGAGCGCGGATTGATCGTGCCGGTGGTGCGCGATGCCGACAGGCTTTCGCTGGCCGGAATTGAATCCGCGATTTCCGATCTCGGCACCCGCGCCCGCGACGGCAAGCTCAAGCTGGAAGAGCTGCAGGGCGGCACCTTCAC
>PLIR01000121.1 GCA_003139415.1 Myxococcales bacterium
ACGACGACGCGCGCGAGCCCGAGGCGTGGCGCGCGATGATGCACGAGCGAATCGTCGCCGCGCGCGACCTGCTCGCCGACGACGGATCGTTCGTCGTCGAGATCGACGATACCGAGCTGGGTTCGTTGCTCGTCGCCATGGACACGGTCTTCGGGCGCGAACAGCGCATCTCCACGATCACAGTCGTCCGGAGCGCCGCCACGGGGCACAAGGCGAACAACCGCGGGCCGGTCAACGTCGCCGACTATCTGCTCGTCTACGCCAAGAGCCGGGCGCGATGGCGGTGCAATCCGATCCTCCGCGAACGCGCGGGCTACGACGGCGCCTATGCCACCTGGCTGGCCGAACCCCGCGACCCCCCGGAGCGCTGGACGTTCGGCCCGTTGAAGAAGCACTTGCGCGCGAGGCTGGGCCGAGCCCCATCGAGCGACGAGGTCGCGCGCTTCGCGCTCGCGAACGCGGCCCACGTCGTGCGGTTTGCCCAGCCGCGCTACGAGGCGGTGAGCCGCGAGGCGCAGGCCCTCATCGACGCGTCCCGGCGCGCCCCGACCCGCGTTCTGTGCTTGCCGCGGCCTGGGCGAAAGCCTCTGATCCTGCGCGGCGGCAACCGGGTGCTCTTTCTCGCCGACAAAGTGGTCCAGCGCGACGGGCAGCCGGCCCTCGTCGAGCCGCTGACCAATGTATGGGACGACGTCGGCTTCCAGGGGATCGCGCGCGAGGGTGGGGCGCGCTTCATCCGCAGCAAGAAGCCCGAGCGCCTCATGGCGCGCATCCTGGCCATGGCGACGGACCCCGGCGACTGGGTGCTCGACGCCTTCCTGGGGAGCGGCACGACGGCGGCGGTCGCCTTGAAGATGTCGCGGCGGTGGATAGGGATCGAGCGCGGCGCGCACGTGGACACGCTGGCCATCCCGCGGCTCGAGGCCGTCGTCGAGGGGCGGGACGCGGCCGGAGTCTCGCGGGCGTTCGCGTGGAATGGGGGCGGCGGCTTCGATGTCTGGAAATGACCTGGCACGTGTGGCGCGCCTCGCGGGCGCGGCCCTGTTCACTTGTGTCGTGTCGTGCGACCGGCGAACGGTGTCGCAGCCGCCGCCGGTGCTCACGTCGCCTCCCCCGGAGCCCGCGGCGACCGCCGAGGCGGACGCGGGCTCACGGACGTCGGACGCCCCGTGGCCGGCGCTCGTGCGCGCGTCGGAGTGGGACGCGGCGTGGCGGGCGCTGGAGATCCTTCCGCCCGCCGAAAAGGAGCGGCCCGAAGTCCGCTATGTCCGCGCCAGAGTCGCGCTCGCGCGCAAGGACGCCGCGGCGGCCCTGCCGCTGTTCGCCGGGCTGGAGTCGACCTTGCCGCTGTTGACGAGCGACGTGCAGCGCCGGCGCGCCGAGGCCGAGATCGCGGTCGGGCCGTTCGCGGAGGGCGCCGAGTGGTTCGCTGGCCGGCCGGCGCCTGGGTCGCAGCTGGAGGCCGCGCGAGCCTTCGAGAAGGCGCGTGACTTCCGCCGGGCGCGCGCCGCGGCCGATCGAGTCGTCGCCAGCGACAAGCGGACGCGCGATGAAGAGGCTGAGGCCCGCGCGCTCCGGTCGCGCCTCCCGGAGCCCGCCGAGGCCTCGGTGGAGCTGTCGGACGAGCAGCGCGCGGACGCCCGTTGGCTGGCGACGCAGGGGGCGGACTTGCCCGCGGCATCCGAGGCGATCGCGCTCCTGACGAGGCTCGATCCGCACCATTCCCTCACGGCCGACGAGTTCATCCTTCGCTCGCGCGTGCTCTCGGACGGGGGTCGCCTCGAAGAGGCGCTCCGAGCCGTCGAGTTCTCGGCGCTGGCGCCTGGCGCCGACAAGATCCGCAACGTGGACCGCGAGCGAGCGAGAGGCATGGCGTTCTACCGCGCGAGGGGGCACTGGGTCGAGGCGTCGAAGTCGCTCGCGGAGTGCGCGAGCGTGGGTGGGCAACACGCCGCCGAAGACGCGTTCTACTCCGCCCGTGCGCTCTCACGGGCCGACCGCGACGAAGACGCCATCCGCGGGTACGAGGACGTTCAGCGCCGCTTCCCGAAGACGGCTTGGGCCACGCAGGCGGCCTTCCTCGACCCGTATCTCCGGATGCTCCACGGCGAGTGGCACGAGTGCGACCGTGGGTTCGCCGGGTACCTGAAGGAGCACCCGAGCGGTGACGACGCGCGCGACGCCCGGCGCGACGGCGCGCTCTGCCGGATGCTCGACGGCGGCGCGAAGGCGGCGCGGGCGGCGTTCGAGCAGCTCGTGGAGGACGAGCCCGATCCCATCCTCAGCGCGCGCATGGCCGACATGGCCGCGCTCGCGGCCCTTCGCGACGGCGATCGCACCCACGCCGTGGCCCGCTGGACCGACGTCGCACGCTCCCGGCCTCTTTCCTGGCCTGCGCTCGTCGCGCGCTCTCGGCTCGCCGCGATCGGCGCGCCCGTGCCGCCCGGAATCGATCTGGGCGACGCGAGCGCCGCGCCGGACCCAGGCCCGCTCACCTCCCTCATCCCGCCCCCTGCCGACATGCTCCACGCCCTCGGCCTGGAGGTCGACGCGGAGAGCGCGCTGCGCGAACGCGAGAGCACCGTGACGATGGGGGCCGGGCCGCGGGCGCCCGAGGTGCTCTGCAAGGCGTACGGGGAGCTGGGGCGAGCGCGCCGGCGGTTCCAGATTGCGCAGACGCTTCCGTCTTCGCTCTTCGCGGCGGCGCCGTCGCCCCGGACGCGCTGGGCCTGGGAGTGCGAATACCCCGCGCCGTACGATATGGAGGTGCGCTTGGCCGAGGCCGCCGAGCGCCTTCCGCAGGGAATCCTGTGGGCCGTGATGCGTCAGGAGAGCGGGTTCGACCCCGACGCGATCTCGCCCGCCGGCGCCGTAGGGCTGATGCAGCTGATGCCGGAGACCGCGCGCGGCATCGCCGAGGAGATGGAGCTCCCCACCGCCGACGCCCGCCTGACGAACCCCGGGTACTCGATCCGCGTCGCGGCGCGCCTGCTGCACAAGCTGCTCGAGCAATTTCACGGGGCGGTCCCGCTCGCGCTTGCGGCGTACAATGGGGGCGCCGAATCGGTGGAGAGGTGGAGCTCGCGATCACCCGGGCTGGAGCTCGACACCTTCGTCGAGCGCATCCCGTTCCGCGAGACACGCGACTACGTGGCGCGTGTCATGGGCAACCTCGCCCGCTACGCGTACCTCGTGAAGGGCGAAGACGGCGTACCGCGCGTGGACCTCGAGCTTCGTCGCTGAGGGCGCCGCTAGCGCCGGCGCGAAAAGACGGCCATGCGCGCGAGGAGCGCGAGCGGATCGCGCGGGGAGCGATCGCCGCGCAGCTCGCGGTACATGCTGTCGACATTGAGGGCGAGCCTCTCCCGGTCGCGCCAGTCCGCGAACGAGCCCAGGCCCGCCCGCGCGATGTCGACCGCCGCGTCCTCGATCGAGAGTCCGCCGTCGAAGCGACGCCGCACTTCGGCGAGGAGCCACTGCCAGTAGTCCCTCACCCGGCGCACGCCCGCCTTGTCGGTGATGGGCCCATGCCCCGGAACGACGGTGTCGACGTCGAGGGCAATCAGGCGATCGCAGGCGGCGACGCAGTTCGCGACGGGGCCGTCCCACACGATCGGGTGGCTGTCGATGAAGAGGATGTCGCCCGCGAACACGGTGCGGTCCGCCGGTACGTAGACGATCGCGTCGCCGCGCGTGTGCGCCGGCCCCACCTCGATGACGTGGACTTCCTTGTCACCGACGTGAATCGTGAGCTGGCCCTCGAACGTCGTCGTCGGAGGGCACAGCTCGATCCCGGCAAACTCGAACCCGCCGTAGTTGTCGACGACGAAGTGAGCCGCGTCTCGGAAGGCGAGCGCACGACGAAGTCCGATCGTTCCGAGCAGCCCCGTGAGCCGCTGCGCGGCCGAACCGAGCGTCACAGCGACCCGCGCGGCCACGACGAGGGCGTTCATCAGCGCGGGGGTGAGCTCGCGCATCTCCTCCGACGCGAGCTTGGACGCGACGATGTCGGCCCCCGCGAGGAGCTGGTTGCCCCAGCAGTGGTCTCCGTTGGCGTGGGTGTTCACGAGCGTGTCGATGTCGTCGGCGGCGGGCGTGCGCCGCCGCATCTCGTCGAGCATCCGCCGCGTGAGGTTCAGATCGTAGAGCGTATCGACGAGCAGCGACTCGCCCTGGCTCGTCACGAGGCCGGCGTTGGCCAAGCCCCACGAGGGGCTCGATTGCAGGTAGGCAAACGAGCCGTCGCCGATTTCCCGCAGCGTGGCGCCGTGGCCCAGGGCGATCGTGGAGTCCCCCGTCACGCACGAGAGCATAGGGGCCGAGGCGTGCCACGCAACGTCTAGGGCGCCACGATCCCCGCGAGCAGCGCGCGAGCGGCCCGGGGCGTAGCCACGCGGTACTGCGCGATCGTCGTTCTGTACCCGACCCCGATCGCGATCGCCTCCGGCGGCAGGGCCCGGAAGCACTCTTCGTCGGTCCAGTCGTCTCCCATGGCCGCCACGGTGACCCGCTGCAGCTCGAGGGCCGTGCGGATCCGGCCCAGCACCGTCGCCTTGCTGACGCCGCGCGGACGCACTTCGATCACCTTGTCGCCGCGGAGCAGCTCGGCGCCCGTCCCGGTCGTCTGGCGCTCGAGTTGCCTCCACAGCGCCTCGGCTCGCGCCCGTCCGAGCTCGGGCTCGACCATGCGCCAGTGCCACGCCAGCGTAGCCGTCTTCTCTTCGATGAGGGCGCCCGGGGTGGCGCTGACGGCCTCGTCGAGGACGCGCCGCACGCTGGCCTTCCAGGTGACGTCGACGTCGGGCATCGCGGCCCAGGGGCGGCCCGGCGCCATGCGAGACCAGTAGCCGTGTTCGGCGTGCAGGCCGATCGGTAGATCGCCCAGCCATCGTTCGAGCGGCTCGCGGCGCCGTCCGCTGACGATGTGCACGAGGGCGCCAGGGCGGGCCGCGAGCGCCGAGAGCAGCTCGCGCAGCTCTCGGTCGGGTGTCGCGAGGTCGGGGGCACGCGCGAAGGGGACGAGGGTCCCGTCGTAGTCGAGCAGGAGCAGCAGCCGCTCGGCGCTCCGGAGCCGCGACGTCAATGCACTGAGCTCGTCCGCCGAAGACAAACTCGTGCGCGGCACCGCCCCCTCGGCGGGCATACCGCCGAGCGCGTCGAGGAAGCTGCGGGCCCAGTGGTGCACGTCGCGCGACACGATCCGATGGCGCAGGGCGCCCATGCGGAGGCGACGCTCTTCTTCGGGCATGGCGAGCGCCTCGCCGAACGCCTGCGCCATCGCGTCGATGTCGTAAGGATTGACCTGCAGAGCCTCGCCCATCTCGACCGCGGCCCCCGCGAACTCGCTCAGCACCAGGACGCCGTCTCCATCCGTCCGGCACGTCACGAACTCCTTGGCGACGAGGTTCATCCCGTCGCGCAGCGGCGTGACCAGCATGACGTCCGCCGCGCGATACAGCGCGACCACCTGCTTCTCGGAGAGGGGTCGATACACGTAGTGGATGGGCACCCAGTCGACCGTCGAGTAGGCGCCGTTGATCTGCCCCACGAGCTCGTTCACTTGCCGCCGATACGCCTGATAGCTCTGCACCTTGTCGCGTGAAGGGACGCAGACCTGCACGAGCCGCACGCGCCCGCGCCACTTCGGTTCGCGCTCGAGCAGGCGTCCGAAGGCGAGCAGTCGCCGCTGGATCCCCTTCGTGTAGTCGAGTCGATCGATACCGAGCAGGATCCGCTCGCCGCGGGCGTGATCGCGAGTCTCCGCGACTTCGCGCAAGACGTCCGGATCCTCGGCGAGGGCGCAGAACGTTTGGCTGTCTACGCCGATGGGGAAGACGCCGAGCCTGATCTCGCGCCCGTCGAGGTAGACTCGGTCGTCCTCGTTGGTGGCAATCCCCAGGATGCGCAGCGTCGAGGACGCGAAGTGGCTCCGGTACGTGTACGTGTGAAAGCCGATGAGGTCCGCGCCCAGCATGCCTTCGACCACCCGCTCCCGCCACGGCAGGATCCGCAGGATCTCGGACGCCGGGAAAGGGATGTGCAGGAAGAAGCCGATCGTCGCCGCCGGAATGCGGGCGCGCAGCATCGCGGGCACGAGCGTCAGCTGGTAGTCGTGCACCCAGATCAGATCGCCGGGCCGGTACGTGCGCGCGACCGCGTCGGCGAACTTCTCGTTCACCGCGCGGTAGACGTCCCACTCCTGCGAGTGCGGCGGGATGCGATCGAGGAGGTAGTGAAAGAGCGGCCAGAGGACGGAGTTCGAGAAGCCGTCGTAGTACTTCGTCACCTCGGCGCTCGTCAGGTGCACGGGCACGCAGTGGAGATCGGCAAGGTGGGCGTCGAGGCGCTCGCGTTGCGCGGCCGTCAGCCGTGACACGTCGCCGGGCCAACCCACCCAGGGGCCACCCGATTCTTCGTGCGGCCGCCGCAGTCCTGTGGCGAGCCCCCCCGCGCTCCGTGCCACGGTGACGTCTCCNNTGCCGGGGGCGTTTTGGACGGCCACCTGATGCAGCAAGCCTGCAGCAATCCGGTCCGCGCCGGTGCGGTGTGGTCCTGAACGTCGGATCCGTGGCGTTCTGGCGGCGGGGAATCACCTCAGCGGGGTCGCCGCGGGGGCGGGTGCGACGACCGGGTGCGCTTTGCGCTGTCGGCCAGCACGCGCGCCACTTCGTCGATCCCGTTCGCCTCGAGGAGGGCCTGGCGCGCGCGCGGGTCGACGGTCGCGCGCGCGATCGACGCGAGGATCCGCGTCTCGTCTTCGTGCGCCTTCGGCGGCATGAGCAGCAGGAAGACGAAGCGAGCGGGCTTGCCGTCCGGGGCGTCGAAGTCGATGCCCGCGGGCGCCCGGCCGAGCGCGAGTAGCGGCCGGGCGAGCCCCTCGACCGCCGCGTGTGGGATCGCCACCTCGTCGCCGAGGCCCGTCGCGGCCAAGAGCTCGCGCTCGAGCACCGCGTCGCGCGCGAACCGCTTGCGCCCCGTGAGCAGCGATCCCAACGCGCGCACGAGCTCGGCGATCGCGTCGCCCGGCGTGCGCGCGTGGAGCTCGCTCACGAAGGCCCCGCGCCGCAGCAGGGCGACGACGTCCTCCTCGGGCTCCTCTCCGACGAAGACGCGCAGCACCACCCGCGCCGCGATGCCGATCGCCACGAACGCAATCGCGATGAAAAAAACGAGGTGTTGCGTCATGGCGGGTTCGTGGCCGGCGTCCGTCCGGAGCGTGTTAGGGTCCGTGTCTCCGTGTGGGGTCTCGTCGTCGCCGCCCTTTGCGTGGCCCTCAACGGTTTCTTCGTCGCCGCGGAGTTCGCGCTCGTCAAGGTCCGCGCAACGCAGCTTCGCTCTCGGGCGCGAAAGGGCGACAAAAAAGCGATCATCGCCGAGTCGATCGTCGGCCGCCTCGATCGCTACCTGTCCGTCACGCAGTTCGGAATCACGCTGGCCAGCCTCGGGCTCGGCTGGATCGGCGAGCCAGCGGTCGCCGCGCTCCTGGATCGCGCCGCGGGCAGAGCCGCGCCCTTCGCGTCGCCGATGGCGCTTCACGTAGTGGTCACGGCGCTCGCCTTCGCCATCCTGACGTTCGGGCACGTGCTGTTCGGCGAGCTCGTTCCCAAGCTCGTGGCCATCCAGCGCTCGGAGGCGACGGCGCTCGCCTCCGCGATTCCGCTGCGCGCCGTGTACTACACGTTCTTGCCGCTCCTCTGGCTGCTCGAGCGATCGTCGCGGCTGATCCTCTCGTTCGTGGGCTTGTCGCCGGACGTCGCGAGCGTCGAGGGCCGCTTCAGCGAGGAGGAGATCCTCGCGATCCTCGCGGCCAGCGTGTCGCGCGGCCCGAGGGGGCGAGCGGTCGCCGAGCTGCTCGAGCGCGTCGTGCGCTTCTCGCAGCGGGCGGCGCGCCACTCGATGGTGCCGCGCGTCGACGTCGTGTCGCTGCCGATCCAGACGCCGGGCGCCGAGGCTCTGGGCCTCGTGCGGCTGCACCAGTACTCGCGCCTGGTCCTCACCAACGGTCGGTCCCTCGACGACGTGGCCGGCTACCTCTATGCGAAGGATGCGCTGCTCCACCCCGACGCGCGCTCGCTACCCGATCTGACGGCGCTGCGCCGGGACATCCTCTTCGTCCCGGAGGTGCAGAACGGCATCGACGTGCTGCGTGAGATGCAGAAGAAGCAAGTGCCGATTGCCGTCGTCGTCGACGAGTATGGCGGCACGAGCGGGATCGTGACGATGGAGGACCTGCTCGAGGAGATCGTCGGCGAGATCCGCGACGAGTTCGACCAGGAACCGCAGCGCGTCGTCAAGGCCGTGGGCATCGACGACGCGTGGGAGGTCGACGGCCGGGCGGCGGTCGACGAACTGCGGGCAACCGGCGCCAAGCTCCCGGACATCGAGCTGCACGAGTCGGTCGGCGCGCTCGTCGTCGATCGGCTCGGACACCTGCCGCGCGCCGGGGATAGCGTCG
>PLIR01000457.1 GCA_003139415.1 Myxococcales bacterium
GCGCGGGCGCGGGCGCGGCCTGCGGAGGCGGCGTGTCACCTCCACCGCACGCGCCGAGGGCGGGCGCGCCCAGCGTCGCAAGGACGGCAGCAAATGCTTCGAACGAGAGCACGGACGTCAGGGAATGGGGGTGTCGCATGTCGGGTCGGTCTCCTCTGGATTCTCGCTTCTCTTCTTCTTCAGTGCAATCGCAGGCCTGGCCTACATCGCGGTGGCGGGGGCCGGCACGGCGGTCAGATCGACCGTCACGTCGGCCGTCTCGGCGACCTTCGAGATGAGCCGGGTCGTCCAGTCGAGGATCTGTCCGGCCGGATCGCGAGGGCGGACGTCGAGTTCCTTGAGCACCAGGCGGATCGGCTCCTTCGACTTGATCGTGACGCGGGCGGGCCTCTCGTCCGGCGACGAGCCGCTCGGAGCCCGGAAGGCGATGTCGACGAGCGCGTCCTTCTGCGCCTTGTGACCGTGGACGAGGATGTCGCCGTGAACGGTCGCGGTGACCGTGCGCACGTCGTCCTGCCCGTCCTGGATGACGGCGACCTTGGATAGGTCGGCCACGCTGATGCCGTCCACCGATCGGATCGCGAAGTCCGCATAGCGCATTTCGCTGTTCACTTTTCCACCCACCTCGACCTCGAGCCAGGTGCGCGCGTGCTCGGTCTGCGTCGCGTCGTCGCCGTTGCCGAAGGTGTGCGTCGAGAACGAGGCAAGGTCGATGCGCACGAGGCCCCGCGTCTGCGTCAAGTCTTTGGCAACGATGTCCAGCGAGCCCGTGGCCGCGGTGGTATCGGCCTTGATGTGCTCTTTCACGCCGGGCATGTCGACGTGGGTCGCGCTCTTCGGATCGATCGTGAAGTGCCACGTCCCGGCGGCCGACTCGGTCTTCGACGCCGCGAGGGCGCTGGCGGCGGGGGCGAGGGTGGCGGAGTCTTCTTTGCGGCTGCAACCGCTGCCACCGGCGGCCACGAGGAGGATCGCGGCGACCCCGGAAGAGGGGCGGACTCGAGGACTGAGCATGTAATCGAACGACTCCTTGGCAGACCCGGAGGATACCGCTCCCCCCCACTGGCCGCGGAGAGGATACGCGCACGCGCCGATCGCGGTTACGAAGAAGTGGTATGAAGAGGGGCGTGGCGCGAGCGCACGCCCACGTTCTTGCCTCCCCGGCCCTCGGGCTTGCTCTGCTCGCAGGCTGCGCCCGCGCTCCCTCCCCTCTTGCGCCAGCGTGGCATGGCGCCATCGGCCTGCCGGGCCACGGCGTCCTGAGCGGCGGGGCCGAAGTCCCCGCAGACGCCGAGGGCCTTCGCTGGCTCCGCCACAACGACCGGCACTGGGGGACGCCTCGCTTCACGCGGGCGATCGCACGCGCCGCTGCCTTCGTCGCTCGCGAGCGGCCCGGCGGCGTGCTTGCCGTCGGCGACCTGTCGACGCGCACCGGCGGCGGCCCCGTCCCCCCGCACCTCTCCCATCGCTCGGGCGTCGACGCCGACTTGCTCTTCTTCGTCACGACGATCGACGGAGCGCCGGTCCCGAGCCCGGGCTTCGTGCATTTCGGCGCGGATGGCCTCGCACGGGACGACGACCATGCGAGGTGGCTTCGATTCGACGTCGAACGCGAGTGGCTCTTCGCCAAGGCGCTGCTCGAGGACCCCGACGCGCGCATCCAGTGGATCTTCGTGAGCGACGTGGTCAAGGCCTGGCTCCTCGAGTGGGCCCTTGCTCGCGGCGACGGACCCGAGACGATCCGGCGCGCCGCGGCGGTGATGCGTCAGCCGCACCCGGGCGGCGTCCACGACGACCACTTCCACGTGCGCACGGCCTGCTCGCCCGCCGAGGTGGCCGCCGGCTGCGAGCTCCTCGGGCCGCGGCGCGAGTGGCTCGACTACGGCGCCGGGCCCGACGACGAGCCGGACGAGGAGCTCGCCATCTCGCTGCTGCAACCGCTCTCGCCGGCACCGATGCCGTGAACCTTCTCCTGCGCGCGGACGCCGTCGACATCGGCCTGCACGTCCAGAAAGGAGCGGCGGAGCTCGCGTACCTGGACCCGCCCTTTGGCGTCGGGACGACGTTCGGATCGCGAAGCCCGCGCGGGGGCGCGCGCGCGCAGGGTCCCACCGCCTACGACGATCGATGGGCTTCCCCCATCGCATACATCGCGTGGCTCGAGGCCCGGATCGCCGCCGCGCGAGAGTGCCTCTCGGACGCCGGAACGATGTGGCTGCACCTCGACCACCGAGCCGTGCACGAGGCCAAGGCGGTTTGCGACCGCGTGTTCGGGCGCAAGGCCTTCCTCGGCGAAATCATCTGGGCCACAGGCAACGGCGCCCGCGGGGCCCGCCGCGGCCCTGCGATGACGCACCAGACGCTGCTGCTCTACGCCGGCGGGCGCGAGGCCGTGTGGAATGCCCGCGATCCCAGCCTGCGCGAGCCTTTCGCCACGACGAGCCTCGCGATGCACTTCACGCACACGACCCCCGACGGCCGACGCTTCCGCGAGCGGACGATCGCCGGTCGCAAGTACCGCTACTACGCCGACGAGGGCCGCGCGGTCGGAAGCGTGTGGACCGATTGCCCCGCGATGGTGGCCAACACGCCCCTGCGAGGCGAGACGACGGGCTACCCGACACAGAAGCCCGTAAAGCTCCTCGATCGGATCGTGCGCGCGTCGAGCCGGGCCGGCTCGCTCGTCGTCGACCCTTTCTGCGGCGCCGGCACGTGCCTGGTCGCCGCCGCCCGCCTCGGCCGGTCGTTCGTTGGCGCGGACATCGGCGCGCTCGCCATCAAGACGAGCGGGGAGCGCCTTCGGGGCGAGGGCGTCGCGTTCGACCTGCGGGTACAATCGCGGCCGTCCCGATGAAGACCTCGGCCCCCGACGAGGCGGCGCTTCACCCGCTGTTCTTGAAGCTGCAGGGCCGCGCCGTCCTCGTCGTGGGAGGCGGAGCCGTGGCCGAGCGAAAGGTCTCCGCGCTGCTCGAGTCCCAGGCCGCCGTGCGGCTCGTGGCGCCGGACGCGACGTCCAGGCTCCGGCGCCTCGCGGACGAACGGCGCCTCGAATGGCGCCCGCGTCCGTTCGAGGAATCCGATGTCGACGGCGTCTGGTTGGCCGTCGCCGCGACCGACGATCCCCAGGTCCAGAGGCGCGTCGCCGACGCCGCGGAGGCCCGCCGCACGTTCGTCCTCGCCGTCGACGACCCGATCCACGCCAGCGCGTACGGCGCGGCCATCGTCCGGCGGCCCCCCTTCATCGTCGCCATCTCCTCGTCCGGCGCGACCCCGGCGCTCTCCCGGCTCGTGCGCGAAATCATCGAAGGGGCCTTGCCGGGCGAGGAGTGGATCGCGCGCGCGAAGGAGCTTCGCGCGCGCTGGAAGGCCGACGCCACGCCGATGGGCGAGAGGTTCGCGATGCTGGTGAGGGACTTCAAGGGGCCTGGCTAGGCTTGGGTCACGGGAGCTCGCTCCCGCGATCCAGCTCGCCGTAGGCCGCGATCTTCAACTTGCCGTCTTCCGAGCGGAGCACCATCTCGAGGACGTCACCGAACACCTTCTCGTTGCCGATGCGGGTGACCTCGAGGGGTGCGCGGACGAGAAACTCGCCGGGGAGCATGTCGGTGGGGCGCAGCGGTGATCCCGGGACCTCGAGCTCGCTCTCGGACCATCGCTCGATTCGATCGCTTCGCAGGACTTCGGTGCCTTCGAGTCGCGCGTAGGGGTGCGCCCGCAAGCGCTGGCGCCAGCTCTCGACGAGGGCGTTGCGGCCGCGCGCTCGTGCATCGAGAGGACCGGCGTCCGCCGTGAGCAGCGCCGTGAGGGCATCGATGGATTCGCTCTGCCACGCATCCACGAACTGGCGCAGCAGCTCGGCCACGGCGGCCTGGGGGGCGGGCTCGATGAGGGCAACGACGCCCGCGGCCTCGGCCCGCGCACGCGGGACCGGTAGCGCGGCGGGCGACTCGAGCGCGACCCCGTCCGGATGGCGCACCGTTGCGCCCGCGCTCCCCGAGGCGGAGGGCGGCGACGCGACCGGCTGCTCGACCGCCCGCGCGCACCCGACCCAGGCACCGAGCGCGACGCCGCCCACCACGCAAAGCCAGTGGAGTCGGGGCAGGCGCATTTCACGCCCCAAATCCGGTGGGGAGCGACTCTCGAGAGCGCATTTCACGGCCCCAAATCCGGTGGGGAGCTCGAGGGGAGCGGAGGTCGCTCCCCTCGACCACGACTAGAGAGCTTCGATGCGCGGATCCTCGTCGCGCGACAGCGTGACGATGGCCCGGTCTGGAACGGCGCGCCATCGCCCGTTCGGGGCCCCATCCTCGAAGTCGCTGGCGACGAGCGTAAAGTGCATGCGGGATAGCTCGGGGATCTTGCGACGGAGCTGCGCGTCGTCGCCGATGATGGCCTCGGCGTCGGCCTTGCTGTTGAAGACGCGCAAGGCCATCGGCCCGGCCGACTTGTGGACCGCCACGATCTGGTTGCCGTTCGAGACCAGGACGTTGAGCAGCGCGGCCTTGGCGCCGACCTCCGCCGTGACCCCGTCGACTACGGCGAGGCACGACCGAAGCGACTCACGGACGAGACCGGGTTCGTCGGCGCCGTCGTTCAAGGAATCCGCGTCGTGCAGAAATGAAAGGAAGACGTGGAACACCATCTCGGCGTCGGTCTCCCCCCGGATCCCGCCACGAAGGAACTCCGGCACGCTGCTGACAAGGCGTTCGCGCACCCGCTCGAACTCGGGGACGGTGCCCGTCTGCGCAAAGAGCCACTTGCGGTAGCGAAACGGATGCGTGTTCTCCGTCCGGAGCGCCCCGACCGTCGCGTGCCGGACGTGCCCGATGAGCAAGTCGGCCCGCACGTCGGCGGCGAGGGTGCCCACTTCGAGCTGCTCGCGCTCGTCGATCGGGCGGCGGCGCATGAGCACCTCACCGCCCTGATAGAAGCCTAGGCCCCAGCCGAGCGGCCCGCCGTTCGAGCGAGCACGCAGCGCGTCTCCCTCGAACGCCAAGACGCGCGCCGTGAGATCCGGACGATTGCCGATGACTCCGAACAGTCGTGCCATTGGTTGGTTACCCCGAGCGTTCCGCTCTGCTCTTATGAACTACGGCCCACGAGGAGCAGCGAGGCAAGAGTTCACAAAGATAAGTGGGACATGCAGTCAGCATACCACCGGGAAGCATCGCTCCCACAGGCGAGCAATTACTCTTCACTCGGTTCACGCCGCTCGCCTCCCCCTGGCACCTCTGTCGTGCCCCCGCCGACGCCGCCTCGCTCCAAGGCGCCCCGAACATCGCGCCGTACGTCCCGCGCCGTGGCCACGTCCGACGTCATGCGTGAAGCCCCATACGACGCGGCGCGGGCCAGCACGTCGAGCGTGCGCCGGCGCAAGCGCGCTTCGAGGACGGCCTGAACGGCGGCCGCGAGATAGGGCGCGACGCAAGCGAGTGCGAGGGCCAACAGCCAAAACGGTACGGACGACACACGGGGCCTGCTTTCCTCAGGCTATGCCACACCTGCCGGCGGAGTGCTCGGTCACGTTCACGTGGCGCACGTGACACGCCGTGAAACGGTCGTCCTCGTCGACGTCACGGGCTGAAGACGTCGCCTCGGCCGCTCGTCGTGCGAGCGCCCGCGACGAGCGCGCCTCAGTGAGCTTTTGCGACCGTATCCGGAGGGACGACGAACGGGACGACGTGCTCGCGGGCCTCGAAGCCCGCGCGATAGACGGAGGCGGCGTGCTGGGTGCCGAAGGGCCCGATGCGGACGCGGTACCAAGTGCCGCGACCCGGCACGTGCGCCTCGACGGCGTACGCACGGTGTCCTCGGGCGCGGAGCTGGTCGGCGAAGGCCTGCGCTTCGCTCTGCGAGCGGAAGCTCGAGACCTGGAGCTGGTAGCCGCCCTCGCGGCCCGGGGCCACGGTGTCGCTGGACGCCGCGGCGCCGTTCAGCTGGGCCGCGTCACTCGCCGCCTTCGTCAGGACATCGCGCGGGCGCGTCACGATCGGCGTCGCTTCGAGCACGGCCTGCGCGGGAAGGGCCGCGACCGGCACGACCGAGAGGCGATCGGTGGCGGGAGGAGGGCTCGTCGGAGGGGGC
This sequence comes from Myxococcales bacterium, assembly GCA_003139415.1. Classification (GTDB taxonomy): domain Bacteria; phylum Myxococcota_A; class Polyangia; order Polyangiales; family Polyangiaceae; genus Palsa-1150. Next base: position 6,085 of record PLIR01000457.1, read on the forward strand.
GTCGCGACAGACGCCGCCCCCGCAGGCAGCGCGATCGCTGGGGCGTTGCCCTTCACGGCGGCCAGCGCCGTCGTCGCGTTCGCGTCGTCGCTCAGCATTCCTGGAAAGGTCACGTCCTTCGGAAAGAGCTCCGTCGCCGGCCGGGGCGCGGCGGACGCGGCGCCGGCCGGTGTCTTTCGAGCCACGAGCTCGCCGAGCGGATCGCTCTTCGGGGCTTGTGGTTTGGTCGATCGCCCGCCGAGCGCGAACGCTGCGAGCGCGACGCAGGCGCCTCCCAGGATGACGAACGCCGTGGTGGCGCCGGGAGGATAGCGGCGCTCGCCGTCGTCCTCTTGCAGGTCGTCGAGGTTACGGATGCTTCCGGGATCGCTCATGGGAGAGAAGCTCTGCGTATCGTACCCTCTCCGGGTATCGCGGGCTCTCCCACGCGGCCAAGTTATCGGTGCCGCTTCACCGCTCGTCGCCCGCGTCCTCTGCCACGACGTCTGCCGCGTCGCCCTCGGCAGGGCGCTCCATCCTCTCGGGAGCCTCGATCCCCACGATGCCGAGCGCCTGCGCGTACGTGATGCGAATGGCCTCGATCCACGCGAGCCGGGCCCTCGTCTTCGCGACGTTCCACGAGCCTTGCCAGTCCGCGTTCGCGTGGACGCTCCGGGGTGGAAGTATCGGATCCTGTTCGTTCTTGAGGCGCGTGAAATAGCTCTGGAAATCGCGGGCAAGCTCTTGCACGTAAAAGACAACTCGGTGCGGCTCGCGGGTGCGAGATGCCTCGGCGATCATGCCGGGGAAATCCGATAGCTTGTGGCACAGCGCGAGCTCGTCCGGGTGCGAGAGCATGGCGAGGTCGCCGGGCAAAGGGACCGCGCGCGGAGCGAGGCCGATTTCTTCGGCGCGCCGCTGGATGGAGCGGAGGCGCGCGTAGCCGTACTGGACGTAAAAGACGGGGTTATCGAGCGACTTCTTCTTGGCGAGCTCGATGTCGAACTCGACGTTCGAGTTCGCGCTGCGCGACAGGAAGAAGAAGCGCAGGGCGTCCGCGCCCGCCCCCTTCCGCCCGGCTGCCTCGTCGATCTCGTCCATCACCTCGTCGACGGTCACGATGTTGCCGGCGCGCTTGCTGCTTTTGACCGCCTCGCCGCCCTTGGTGATGTAGACGAGCTGATAGAGGAGCGCCTCGAAGCGATCCTGCGGCAGGCCGAGGGCGCCGAGAGCGTTGCGGACGCGCGCGACGTATCCGTGATGATCGGCGCCGAGCACGTTGATCAATCGCTCGTAACCGCGTGCGATCTTGTCGGCGAAGTACGCGATGTCCGACGCAAAATAGGCCCACGTTCCGTCGCTCTTTCGAACGACGCGGTCCTTGTCCTCGAGGGCTCCGTCGGGGGCGCGGAAGAAGAGCGCCCCGTCGTTCTCGACGAGGTAGCCGCCCGCTTCGAGCTGGCGCATGACCGCGGCGACGGCGTCCCAGCGGTAGAGAGACTCCTCGCTGAACCAGACGTCGAAGTGCACCCGCAGCGCGGCCAGGCTGGGACGGATGCCGGGCAACGTGGGGGAGCCGGGCACGCCACGGAGCATCCAGGTGACGCACGCGCGTCCGAGAGCTTCGACGTCCGCTCCGGTGAGAAGCTCGGGCGCGACCCCCTTCAGCCACGAGGCGAGCTCCGCGACGTAGGCGCCCTTGTAGCCGTTCTCGGGGGGCTCGCGTCCCTCTGCCGCCGCGCGGACGCTGTCGGCGAATGCGCGAACCTGGTTGCCGCGATCGTTGATGTAGTACTCGCGCGTGACGCGGTGGCCCGACGCCTCGAGCAAGCGGGCGACCGAGTCGCCGAGGACGGCGTTGCGGCCGCTGGCGACGGTGACCGGCCCCGTGGGATTCGCGCTGACGAACTCGATGTCGATCCGCTCGCCGATGGCCGACGGGGCGCGCCCCCAGCCGGCGCCCGCGTGAAGGACTCGCTCGACCTCTTGCTGAAAGACGGCAGGGTGCAGGCGCAGGTTCACGAAGCCCGGCCCCGCGACCTCGGCGGCCGCCACGACGTCGCCTTCCAGCCCTCGAAGCGCGGCGACCAGCGCCTCGGCGACGGCCCGCGGCGGCTTGCGCGCGGTCTTGGCCAACGCCATGGCGACGTTGGTCGAGAGATCGCCGTGCTCCGGGCGCTTGGGTCGCTCGACGACCCAGCGATCCGCCTCGGGTCGCGCCGAGCCGACCTCCGGTCCGATCTGTCCGGCGCGGACCATCGAGTCGAGGGCGGCCTGGATGGCTGCGCGCGCGCGATCGTGCAGGCTCATGAAGGGTTGGGAGGGGGCATGCTACACGGAAAGCCGCGCAGACGCGCGTCGGGAGTCGAGGTCAAGCGACCGTTAGCGGCTCGCTCTGCGCCACGATCGCACCCCGCAGGGGGCCTACCGCCGTGGCGCCCGGCCACACGATGCAGCGCTCGATCGGACCGGGCCCATGGACCGAAGCGCCCGACCCCACGATGACCCGGTCCATCGCCAAACCGCGCGGGACCTTGGCCCCCGGACCGATCCAGTGTCCGTCCGGACCGTGACGCTCGAGCCAGGCGAGGTTGGCTTCGAGGTAGCTGCGGGGCGTGCCGATGTCGAAGAAGCTGCCGAGGTGTTGGATCGCGCGAAGGTTCGCCCCGCGCGCCATCGCCGGGATGAGCACGTCGGCGACGAGGCAACCGACGGGCGGGAGCCGCGCCCGGAGAGACGCCCCAATGACGAAGACCCCCAGCGAATGCGCGCCGGTCGCCTCATCGGCCGTCCGGTCGCCGCGCAGGCGGACGACCTTGCCTGCCGAGTCGAGGCCGACGGTCCCCTGCCCACGCGCTCGCGGCTGGACGAGAAGGGTCGCGTCGCCACCAAGCGCGACGTGGTCGGCGACGATGCGATCGAGGTCCCAGTCGCCAAGACAGTCGACGTTCCACACCAGCACGTCGCCGGCTCCGAGGTCGCGCGCGGCTCGGGCGAGCCCGCCCGCGGTCCCGAGGAGGTCGTGCTCCTCCGAGATGGCGACCCCCGGGAACTCGGCAAGGGCCGCCGCGCGCACCTGCGACGCCCGGTGATGGGCGTTGACGACGATGCGCGGAGCCCCGACGGCCGTCACCCTCGCCACGACCTCGGCCAGCGCCGTCCGATCGCCGACCGGTACGAGCGGCTTCGGCAAGATGTCCGTCAGCGGACGCAGGCGCGTGCCGAGGCCAGCCGCCATGACCATCGTCGCGAGCACGGTTCGAGAGACTACGGCAAAGTTGATCGTCGGCGCACCCGCGTAGTACGGGAGGAGACGATGGGCGACGCGCACGCGCCAGGGCGACGCCGTTTCGGCGCCTTCGTGACCGGCGTCTTCGTCGTTCCGATGGCCGTCGTCGGCGCCGTCGCGTGCGGCAGCAAAGGCGTCGACCAGAGCGCCTGCCGCCAGATCGAAGAGGCACGCTGCCAGGCCGCGCCCGCGTGCGCCATCTCGATCACGCCGCCGAACTACACGAGCGGGACGGACGTCGAAGCATGCAAGCAGTACTACGACGTCGCTTGCCTCGCCGGGCTCACCGTGGCCTCCCCGTCGTCCGCAGAGGTCACCGCGTGCCTCGACGCCATCCAGTCGTCGTGCACGTACGTCACGACCCCCCAGGACAGCCCCGGCTGCGCGTGGCTCGCCCCATCCGCAGACGCCGGCACAGTCGCCGCAGACGCTTCCGCAGACGCTTCCGACGCGACGGACGGCGCGACCGCCTCCGACAGCCCTGCCGAAGCCGAAGACGCGACCGACTAACGCCCCCCCCCGCGGAACGGGCGCGGGCGCGCACGCAGGC
>PLIR01000229.1 GCA_003139415.1 Myxococcales bacterium
GCGTTCGCGCCCGCGCCCGCGTTCGCGCCCTACCTATCGACGATGCCTAGTTCCTCTTCCCGCGCCGAAAGGCAGCACTCGCTCCCCGCCGGGAACGTGCTGCACGCGTCCGGACGGATCGCATAGATGCCGCAGCGGTTGTCGTCGGCGAGGTGCTTGCAGCGCTTGTCTTTGCGAAGCACAAGGACGATCTTGCCGTCGTCGCGGCGGGCGTACGGCGGGCGCGCGAGGTCGGCGCGGCCCGCGCTGGCAAAGCGCTCGAGATCCGGCTCTTCGATCTCGACGTTGTTGTCCTTGCAACACGCGGCGCATGCGAGGCAGTCGAGCTGCATCTCGCGCGTGGCGCCGGGATGCGACGAGTCGCGCGCGACGCGCTCGCGAACGATGCCGTAGCAGTCGTGCGGGACGCGGATGAACGCCATGCCGGAGAACGGGCCGCGGCGGGCGACGCTGAACTCCGATCGTCCGAGGTCGAGCGCGGACCACCACCCGAGGTCGCTCTCGTCGCCCTTGCGCGGGCGGGCGAAGACGAGCCGGGCCTTGCGCGGCGAGATCCAGACGACCGCGTGGCCGCCGGCCTTGACCCACGATGCTGCCCGTTCCAGGTGGGGCCACTTGTAACTCCGGACGATGGGGCGAACGACGGTGGACACGTGCGACGACCTATAGTCCCGCGCGGGGCCGGAGGGCAGCACTGATGTACGCTTGGCGCCATGCGCGCCATCGTGATTCGCGAACCGGGCGGACCGGAGGTGATGGAACTGCGGGACGTGCCGACGCCCGAGCCCTCGCGCGGTGAGGTGCGCGTGCGCATCCACGCCTCGGCCGTGAACCGCGCCGACCTGCTCCAGCGCCTCGGGATGTACCCGGCGCCCCCGGGGTCGCCGAGCGACATTCCCGGCATCGAGATCGCCGGCGAGGTGGACACCCTCGGCGAGAACGTCACCGAGTGGAAGCCGGGCGACCGGGTGTTCGGCATCGTCGGCGGCGGCGGCTACGCCGAATACATCGCCCTGCCCGCGCGCACGCTCGCGCGCATCCCCGACGGGATGTCGTTCGCCGACGCGGGCGCCGTACCGGAGGCCTTTCTCACGGCGTGGGACGGGATGGTGGACCAGGGGGGCCTTGCCGCGGGCGAGACGGTGCTCATCCACGCCGTAGGCAGCGGCGTCGGAACGGCCGCGGTGCAGATCGCGCGCGCCATCGGTGCCCGTTCGATCGGGACGGCCCGCACGAGCGGCAAGCTCGACCGCGCCCGCGAGCTCGGGCTCGACGAGGGCATCGTGGTCGATGGCGCAGGCTCGTTCGCGGACGAAGTCCGGCGCCGCACCGGCGGCCGCGGGGTCGACGTCGTCGTGGAGCTCGTCGGCGGCTCCTACGTCGCGCAAGACCTCGCGTGCATCGCGGCCAAGGGGCGCATCGTCGTCATCGGCATGATGGGCGGTTCGCGCGTCGACTTCGACCTGGGCTTGCTGATGCGCAAGCGGGTCGAGGTGCGCGGCACGATGCTGCGCTCACGGCCGCTCGAGGAGAAGATCCTGGCGGCCCTGGCCCTCGACCGCCACCTCGCGCCGCTCTTCGCGCGCGGCGCGCTCAAGCCGATCGTCGACAGGGTGCTGCCCCTGGCCAGCGCGGCGGAAGCGCACCGCGCGATGCAGAGCAACGAGACGTTCGGGAAAGTCGTGCTGACGGTCTGAGGATCGCGGGCCGCCGCGCTTCGACATGACTGGTCCACCTCGCGCACGCACTTCACGACCGAATCCGGTGGGGAGCTCGNNTCGAGGGGAGCGGAGGTCGCTCCGCTCGACCACGACTAGTGAACGCAGCGAACGTACAAGGCGGACGAGCTGTCGCTCGAGTCATTGACGACCTGCCCATAGTCGAACTCCATGTAGTAGTAATATCCGGTCGCCGGCTGCGCCTCGGTCGATGTCCAGAAGTCACCCGCTGGCGTGTTCGGGAACGTGGTCCCATCGATCGCCGGGTCGTACTTGGTGGGATCCACGAGCGTCATCAGCTCCTTGAGCGTCGGCATACGGAACCCGTCTCCCAGGGCGGCGCAGTACGCGAAGCAGCCGCTGATGTCCAATTGCGGACCCACGTTCCGCTCCCACGTGAGTCCCGTGTAGTTGTCGACGACCGTGTCGCTCGTCACCGAGCTGTCCTCGAACCCCGCGTCGATGGCGCCGGGAACGATCGTGTAGTGCGTCGCGGGCGTCGTCGTCGGAAAGATCCCTGTTCCTCGGACGCAGCGGACGCTATCGGCATTGCTGCTGTTACTACCCCAGGTCACCGAGTTGGCGCTCTGGAATTGGACGTACCAACTCGCCGCCGTGTTCGACCAAAATACCGACGACGTCCAGTACTGGCCGTCGACCGCCGTGGCCAGGAACGGCGCGCTGAGAAGGGGCGTCTCCTCGACGGAGTAGTCGAGCAGGGACTCCATCTCGATGAGCGACGGCAGGCGCCAGTCGGTGTAGCCATCGCCGGGGCCGCCCAGCTTCAGCGTCGCGCAGTAGTTCATCGAGTCCTGGACGGTGCAGGTCGTGCCCGGCGTCGCGTCGGGGCCCGCGTCGGCGGGCAACACGGCGCAGCCGGTGTTCAGCTGTGGAACGTCGAGCTGCCACATGAGCGTCGTCACCACGTCGGTGATCGTCCCGTCGCCGTTGTTCGCGTAGTGGGGCGGCTCGGTCGCGCCGGCGTCCGGGCCCGCCAACGCGTCTGTCACGTGCCACGCGGCGAACTGCCCCTGGCACGCCTGCCCGGGGGATATCGTGTCGAGGCACGGATAGGCCGGATTGCAGGTGTTGTTCGCGACGCACGAGTCGACGAGCACGCAGGTCGTCGGTCCTCCGTCAGCCGGCGGGCCGTAGCCGCCGTAGCAGCTGCACGCGTAGCCGCCGGCGTCGTCGAGCACGCACGCCCCGTTGCCGCCGCATGCGTTGGACGACATCGCGCTGCAGAAGTCGGTCGGCCCGCTGCCCGAGCTGCTGGAGCTCGAGCCGCCGCCGGAGCTCGACCCGCTGCTCGAGCCCACCGTGGAGTCGCCGCCGCCATCGCCGATGCCCGAGGACGACACAGTGGAGTCGCCCGATGCGTCGCCGCCGCCCGAGCTGCTCGACGACAGGACCGCCACCGCTGCATCGCTCAGGATCGCGCCGTCGGCGCTGATGACCCCCGCGGCCGTGAGCGTCGGGTCGTCGGCGGTGTCCTCCGGCGTGTAGCAGGCGCTCGTCGTGCCGGTCGTCACGCAATACTCGTTCGAGCCGCACCCGGTCGCGGTGGGCGCCGTCGGGGTGCACTCGGCGCGACACTGCCCATCCGTGCCGCAGATCTGGCCCGACTCGCACGACGCCCCGCTGCTGCACGTCTCCTCCGACGGGAGCTGGCAGACTTTGCCCACCTGACCCGTTGTCGTGATCGACACGCAGCGGGCGCCCGGCGTCGTGCAGTCCCGGTCGACGCTGCACTCCGAGTGGCACCGCGAAAAGACGCAGATGAGCGGCGAGTCGCAATCGCTGTTCAGCGCGCACGCGTCGTCGAGCCCCTCGGGCGAGCTGCCGCCCCCGCAGTCCACGGCGCCCGCAGCCGAGACCCCCAAGAGCAACGCCGTACACGCGGCGCCAATCGTCCTTCGAGCAGCGCCCGCGCGCCCCCTAGCCTTCCCCATGGGGCCGACTCTGACCCACGAAGTCCCACATGTCAACGAGCGGGACGGGCAGCCTTATTGCCTAATGCGCGCGCGCGTGGACGAGGCAAAGGGTCCGGGGGCGGTTGCCGCACTTGTCGCAAGAGCACACGCGGATGTCCGTCCCGTCAGCCTCGCTCGCGCCGCAGATCGCGCAGGCACGGCGGCCGAAGGCGATCGCCTCGTCCGCGTCGTGTGCGCGCACGCGTTCGTCCTCGGTCTCGCCGACCGCCGGCACCCGCACGGCCTCGACCCCCACGACGGGCCGCCCCGAGCGCATCCGCTCGAGCTGCACCCGCTGCCGCGCGACGAGCGCCCTGTTCTTGCGCGCCCCCAGCCAGTGATCGCTGAAGAAGAGCCCGTAGTTGGCCAACGCGGCGCCCACGGCCGCGCGCGTCTCCCACGTGCCGACGAGCGCGAAGAACAGCGCAGCGACGCCCGCCACGATCCCCAGCCACTTGACCCGCACCGGGATGATGAAAAAGAGCAGCACGGACGCGTCGGGGAACACCGTCGCGAACGCGAGAAAGAGCGAGGCGTCGAGCCACCTGTTGGTGTCAGGGCCCACCGCGAGCGCGGCCGCGATCGTCGCCAGCGCGCCCATGAAATAGAAGACGTTCATCTTGAACGCCCCCCACGCCTGCTCCAGGCTCGAGCCGATCCACCACGTGAAGTAGAGGCTGACGAGCAGCCAGATCGGCGACCCCGGCGGCGGGATGAAGAGGAAAGTCACCAGCCGCCACACCTGGCCGTGCCGCACCGCGTGCAGGTCGAGGACAAGGTGCTCCGGGTACGCGGGCTTTATCGCCGAGAGCACAGCGACGAGCGCCATCCCCCCGACGACGTACCCGATGAGGTTCGGGATCGCGTACTTGCCGAAGCTACGCTCGAGCCGCGCGAGAAGCCTTTCCATTGACCGTGTGCGGTAGCACGCGCTAGCGCACAGTGCCCGGCGGCGGGGCGCCGCGCCTATCTCAGGATGTCGCGGTAATCGGTCGCTCTCCAGCGGAGCTTGACGGGCTGCTTGACCGGGTTCTCGAACTCGCGGCCCGCCTTCTTCGCCGCGAAGAACGCGCGCTTGATCTCGTGAAACCAGCGCAGCTGCCGATCGGCGTCGTCGACGGCCATGAGGCGAGGTTCGCTCTTGAGCCCCTCGGCCTGCCGCTTCATGACGAGGCGATCCTGCTCGAAGAAGACCCAGAAGATGTACTTGAGGATCGCCGCGCCGAACGGAAACCAGAGGTAGATGTTCCAGGCGAGCCTGACGTCGATCCGGCTCGTGCTCTTCGTGACGGGCGTCACGGTGGCGAAGCCGGTGACCCAGTATTTGCCGGCGCGGATCACGGCCACGCGGCTGTAGGGCATGACGTAGTCCGCCGCGACGGTGGCGACGTCCGACCCGGACTGCTTGCGGAACCATCCCTCGGTGATGGGCTGGGTGGTCGTTTCGCGAAAGCCATTCGGGAGCGGCGTGAAGTCCCTCTCCATGTCGCGCACGACGGCCTTCTCGCCGCCGTCGGGCCGGATGAGGAGCAGCAGCCGCGCGAACCACCACCACCTCGCGTGGACGAACGGACCGTGCGACGGGTCCATGAGCGACGTCAGCGCGTGGTCGCCCGACGTCTCGACGTGGCTCGTCAGCTGGAAGCTCTTGTACTTTTCCGAGTGCATCGGCATGACGGGCGCCGGGCCGGCGGGCGTCAGCGCGCGCTTGGCGAGCCGCCCCGATGGCTCGGGGATGTAGACCCAGATGTAGCCGTCGCGCTCTTCGCACTCGAGCCGCGGCGCGAAGATCCGCTCGTGGTGAAGGTCTTGGCCCTGGGCGCAGGAGGGGATGCCCTGGCACTGGCCCGAGTTCACGTCGAACTTCCACCCGTGGTACACGCACTGGACCTGCTCGCCGTTGAACCAGCCGTACGAGAGCGGCGTGCCACGGTGGGGGCACGCGTCCTTCATCGCGAAGGCCCGCCCGGCGCGATCGCGGCCGACGAGGACGCGCGTCTCGAGCATCGTCGTGGCCATCATCTTGCCCCGCCGGATGTCGCTGGTCCGCGCCGCGCGGTACCAGAAGTTGTAGTACATCGGCGACTCGGCCAGCGGGGTGTCCGTCTTGACCTCAGTCGAAGCCGGCTCGACCAGCGCCGTCTCTACCGAACTTTCGACCGCTGCAGCCATCGCACCCTCCATGGGCAGCGCTACGTCGCGCGCTAGGGATAGATGGTATGCCGGGCGTGGGCGGACGCCAAGAGCCCGCGATGACGGTCGAGGGGAGCGACCTCCGATCCCCTCGAGCTCCCTACCGGATTCGGTTGTAAAATACGCTCTCTAGAGAGCGGAGGCGCGAGAATCAGGCGATAAAGTCGAGGTACTTGGCTTCCCAGAACTTGGCGCGTACGTAGGCCTCCGCGCCGTCCCGGGTCGTCTTCTTCGAGCGNNCGCATTTCATCGACGGGCGGATAGATGAGGCCCTGCCCGAGGTGCTTCTCGGCGACGTAGTCCGCGAGCGCGTACGCCGACGTCATCACCATCGCGTCCGTGATCTCGCTCGCCTCGGCGAGGATCGAGCCGAAGCCGAGGCCCGGGAAGATGAACGCGTTGTTCCCTTGCCCGATGGCGACGTCGCGGTCTCCGACGCGCACGGGGGCGAAGGGGCTGCCGGTCGCCACGATGGCGCGGCCATGGCTCCACGCGAGCAGGTCGGCCGGCGTCGCCTCGCACGAGCTCGTGGGGTTCGAGAGCGGAAAGATNNACCATCGGCTCGTCGATGCTGTTCGGCTGGCCCGACAGGCCCAGGAGCACCGTGGCCTTGCCCTTCTGGATGGTCGTCAGGAGATCGAGGGGCCCGTCGCCCCACCCGGCGACCGCCGCGCGCGACTGGGCGAGCGAGTTCTTGTACGGCTCCATCGAGCGCCCCTCGACGAGCAGGCCCTTGGAGTCGAGCACCAGGACACGCGCCCGCGCCTCGTCGAGCGAGAGCCCCTCGCGCATCATCCCTTGATGGATCGCCCAGGCCACGCCGGCCCCGCCGGCGCCGGCGCCGTAGACGACGACGATCTCGTCACGCAGCTTGCGCCCTCGCAGCGAGCACGCGCCGATGAGCCCACCGAGGGCCACGGCGCCGGTGCCCTGGATGTCNNTGGTCTTTGGAGAGGTCTTCCCACTGGACGAGGGCCTTGGGCCACCGCTCGCTGATGGCCTCGACCACCTTGTCCATGAGCTCGAGGTACTCGGCGCCGCGCATTCGCTTGCGCCGCAGGCCAAGGTACGTGGGGCTCTTGAGGAGGTCTTCGCGATCGGTCCCGACGTCGAGGCCGATGGGCAATGACTGGAAGGGGCTCACGCCGCCGCCCACGGTGTAGAGCGCGAGCTTGCCG
>PLIR01000442.1 GCA_003139415.1 Myxococcales bacterium
CTCGGGAAGGCGCTCGGCGGGGCGGCCGGGGGCTTCACGGCGGCGCGCGCGTCCATCGCGGCGCTCTTGCGCCAGCGGTCGCGGCCCTACCTCTTCTCGAACAGCCTGTCGCCCGTCATCGTCGGGGCGAGCCTGGCCGTGCTCGAGTTCCTCGAGTCGAGCGCCGCGCTGGCCCAGCGCGTCATGGACAACGCGCGCCGCTTCCGGGATGCGATGACGGCCGCGGGCTTCCGCATCCGTCCTGGCTTTCACCCCATCGTGCCGATCCTGATGAGCGGGCCGGGAGCCGAAGGGGGCGGCGACGGACGCCTTGCCCAGCAAGTGGCCGCCGCCATGCTCGCCGAAGGGATCCTCGTGACGGGCTTCTCGTTCCCCGTCGTTCCCATCGGACAGGCCCGCATTCGCGTCCAGCTTTCGGCCGCTCACTCGGAGGCTCAGGTCGACCACGCCGTGTCCGCGTTCGCGCGCGTCGGCAAGCGCTTCGCGCTCGTGTGAGGCGACGCGCAGCGTCAAGCGCCCGTGCGCTCGCACCCGGGTCGCCCGATGCTATATGTGCCGCCGCCATGCCCAAGCCGGTGGTTCTTATTACAGGGGCCAACGGCGAGATTGGCCGCTCGCTGCTTCAGACGGTCGCCGGACACGGCGGCTTCGACGTCATCACGCTCGACCTGGCGCTGCCGCCGGAGAGCATGCGCCCGATGGTCGCCGCGAGCTACGCCGGCAACATCATGGACCGCTACCTGCTCGATCAGGTCGCAGCCCACCACGAGGTGGACATGGTCTTCCACCTGGCGGCGCTCCTCTCGGCCCGCGGCGAACGCGACCCCGAGCTCGCGCACCAGATCAACGTCGAGGGGACGCTCAACGTCCTTCGCATGGCCACCAACCAGTCGGTGCGCCTCGGCCGTCCCGTGCGGTTTCTGTTCCCGAGCTCGATCGCCGTCTACGGGCTGCCTTCGCCCGACGAGAAGCGCGCCCTCGGCCGCGTGCGAGAAGAGCAATGGAATCTGCCCATCACCATGTACGGCTGCAACAAGCTCTACTGCGAGCACGTCGGCCGCTACTACACCTTCCATGCGACACGGCCGGGGGCCGAGGCGCACGCCCCGCGGCTCGACTTTCGCGCGATCCGCTTCCCGGGTCTCATCTCGGCGGAGACTTCGCCGACGGGCGGCACGAGCGACTTCGGCCCCGCGATGATTCACGCCGCCGCGAGCGGGGTCCCCTACGAGTGCTTCGTCCCCCCCGACGCCCGCTTGCCGTTCATGGCGATGCCGGACGCCGTCCGGGCCCTCATGGATCTCGCGCGCGCGGACCGATCGAGGCTCAAGACGTGCGTGTACAACATCGGCGCCTTCAGCCTCAGCGCGCTGCAGATCGCCGAGCGGGTGCGCAAAGCCTTCCCCGCCGCGAGGATCGAGTACGTGCCGAAGGCCGCGCGCGGTGCGATCGTCGAGTCGTGGCCCGAGGACGTCGACGACACCCGCGCCCGCACCGACTGGGGCTGGGCGCCCGCCTACGGCTGGGATCGCACCGTCGACGAGTATCTCGTGCCGGCGCTCACCGCCAAGTACGGCGTCACGCCTTGATGCGCTCGAGGGCCGCGCGCATCCGCGCCGGCACCGGCGTGGCCTTGCGCGTCCCGCGGTCGACGAAGACGTGCACGAACCAGCCGCTGGCGCTCGCCTCGTCGTGCCCCTGGGCGAAGATGCCGATCTCGTAGCGTACGCTCGACGTGCCGAGGTGCGCGACGCGAAGCCCCGCGTCGATGACGTCGGGGAACGCGACGGGCCTCGCGTAGGCGCAGTGCGACTCGACGCACAGCCCGATGACCTCGCCCGCGGCGACGTCGAGGCCGCCCTCCGCGATCAGGTACTGGTTGATGACGGTGTCGAAGTACGAATAGTAGACGACGTTGTTGACGTGCCCGTAGACGTCGTTGTCCATCCACCGCGTCGGGATGGGCAGAAAGTGGCGGTATTGCGCGCGCGTCTCGGGCGGGCGGGTCGGCATGGATCGCTCACCAGTACGACAGAGCACCGCGGAAGAGCGCCTGCATCACGGCGTCGTCGACGGGAATCGGCGCGTTGTCGACGAGGCGCTTCTGCACGATCGCTCCCCGCGTCAGCGCCTCGAGGTCGCCCTCGGTGTAGCCGACCCCGCCGACGCCGTTGGGCACACCCGCGGCGCGCATCAAGTCGACGACGACCTGGGACACGATCGCCCCAACGAAACCCGCCGAGGCGCCGCTGACGTCCTTCACGTCGGCGCCGAGCGCCGCCGCGGCCTGCAGGTGACGCTCGGGCGACGTCGGCGCCGTCGCGCGAAAGACGCTCGGTGCGTTGACGATGACGGAGATCCCGTGCGGCACCATCGGCTCGTGCTGCGGATAGCCCGGGCAGCGGTATTCGCGCACCAGGCCCGCGACCGCGTACGACATTGCGTGCGGCAAGTGCACGCCGGCGTTGCCGAACGCGATCCCGGCGAGCGTCGCCGCCCAGGAAAGCCCTTCCCGGGCCTCGGAGTCGTTCGCGTCGTGCACCGCCCGGACGAAGTACTTGCCCGCGAGCCGCAGCGCCTCGAGGCTTCCGACGTCGCTCCAGGGGTTTCGGCCCTGACTCATCGGCCGGAGGGCGGGCTTGTCGGGCCGCGGGCGCGCGGTGTAGGGGCGCGCAGTGTACGACTCGAGCGCGTGGCAGAGCACGTCGAACCCGCTCGCCGCGACGACCTGCGACGGAAGCGTCCGCGTGCATGTGGGATCGATGAGCGCCAATGCCGGCCGGAGGCGCCTCGACGCGATGCCCGTCTTGACCTTGAGCGCCAGGTCGTCGAAGACCGCAATGCCCGTGCATTCGCTGCCCGTACCGCACGTCGTGGGGCACGCGACGTGCGGCGGGAGCGCTCCGGGGACGGGCTTGCCGTCGCCGACGGGCGCGTTGACGTACGCGCGCAGCTCGGCCGGATACGTCGCGTAGAGCAGCGCCGCCTTGCACGTGTCGATGACCGACCCGCCCCCGACCGAGACGTAGCCGTCGAACCGGCCGCCCTTCGCGAACTCGGTGGCCTTGCGGAACGAGGCGTCCGTCGGCTCGACGTGGACCTCGCTGTAGACTTCGACGTCCACGCCCGCGGCGCGAATCGCCTTCAGCGCGACGGCGACCGGCTCGAGGCCCGCCAGCGTGGCGTCCGTGAAGAGGGCGACCCGCTTGCAGGACAGCGCCTTGAGGTGCTCGCCGGCCTCCCCCAGGACGCCGGGACCGAAGGCGATCGTGGCGGGATCGACGGAGAACGCCGACTCGTTGCCGGGCACGAGCGCGTAGTGGCAACAGCTCATAAGTAGCCCACGTTTAGGGCGAAAGACGCGCGAGCGGAAGAGGGATGACTTTGCATCGCTCACGTCGCCGGTGGCACGATGGGCGGCAGAGATGGTGGACCCCCCTCGGCAAGACGCTCCTCGACACCGGCCGGAACCGCCGGAAGCCCCTCCCGAATCGGAGGAGGATCCCCCGAGCCCCTTCGGCGTGGTGCCTGTCATCATTCTGCTGGTGCTGGTCGCCGCCGGCCTGTTCGTCGCCTTCCGCTTGAAGGACGTCTCGACGCTGCAGGACTGCGTGATGTCCGGCCGGAAGAACTGCGCGCCGGTGGATACCTCGGACTTGAAGTGACCCGGTGGCGGGGGGCGCGTGTGGGTGCGACGCGTCGGGGCGGGTCGTGTTAGATAGCGCGGCTGAGCACGGGGGGTGCCGAGGCCGAGGAGGACGCTGGGATTTCGGGGAACGAGCAGGAGAGAGAGACGAGAGTCAGCGGGCCGATAGCTCAGTCGGTAGAGCTGCGGACTTTTAAT
>PLIR01000216.1 GCA_003139415.1 Myxococcales bacterium
ACACGCCCACCAGCGCGCTGAACTTCGGCACCTACGATCAAGAGCTCGACGCGGCGGACCGCCTCGCGAAAGAAGTGCAGGCGGCCGTCTTCTTGTTCGAGCTCACGGGCAGTGCGACGTACAGCGCCGTGGTCGACGCCAACTACGCCGCACTCGAGACCTCGTTCTCGCCGTCTCAGATGGAGCCGCTCGATACCCTCCTCGAGTACGCCAAGCTGCCCGGTGCCACCGCGAGCGTGGCGTCGTCGATTCGGTCGACGTTCGTCTCGAACGTCGAGGGCGCCAGCGTGGCCGGAATGGTGCCGACCGATCCGTATCGTGCGTACATCGCCTCGTACGCCTTCACGGGATACCTCGGCAGCAATCAGCCCAAGATCGGGCAGGGGAACATGTTTTACGATCTCATCGCGTTCCCCGTGGGTGCGACGGGATCGGATGCGGGCGCTCTGGACGCGGCGGTCGGCGACGCCGGCGCACTCGCGTGGAACCCGGCCACCTACGCGTCGGGTTATCTGCACTACATCCACGGCGTGAACCCGCTCGGGCTCGTTTACATGACGAACATGAGCTCCTACGGCGCGACCACGTCGCTGTCGCTCATGTTCTCCACCTGGTTTGCCACCCCCACCTCCACGCCGCCCCCCGCCTTCATCGTGGCGGGGCCCAACCCGGGATACGACTGGGACGAGTGCTGCAACTACCCGATGACGTCGGCGTTGGCCTGCGGAGGCGGATACTCGCTCAACCTGTGCGGCGCATCGCCGCCCTCGCCCCCGTACGGACAGCCCGCGGAGAAGTCGTACAGGGACTTCAACACGAACTGGCCGCTCGACTCGTGGCAGGTCTCCGAGTCGAACAACGCGTACATGTCCCAGTACATCCGCCTGGTTTCGAAGTTCGTCCAGTAGTCGGCTCGCACCGGACGGGGTCGCTCGTCGGGGTCGAGCCTTCCTCGGTCGGGTGGGGGGGCGACGGACGGGCGCGTTGCGCGGCGAAATGGATCAGGCGAGGATGCGCGGCGTGACGTCGCCAACTAGACCTTCGAAAACCTCGAGCGCCCTTCGGGCGGCCGCGCTCTTGTCGCTAGCCGCTTTGTCGCTCGCGTGCTCGAGCAGCTCCTCGGGCTCACCGTCGACCGCTTCCGGCGCGCAGGACGGGGCAGCCTCGGGGAACGGCGGTTCGGACGCGAACGCGGGCGGCGCCACCGCGGGCTCCTGCGCCGCCAGCCCCGTCACCTGGCTCGACGACGGCGTGATGCGTTGCGCGTCGTTGGCCACCGGGACGCTCGGGTACGACACGTTCCACGGAGTCGACGGCGGCAACGTGACCCAGGCGAACCTGGAGATTGTCATCCTCCAGTCGAACACCTCGTACATCTTCGGCCTCATCCTGGGAGGCCCCGCGCCGCTCGGCGGCGACTACAGCTGCAGCGTCGGATCCCCGAACACCGTGGAGCTCAGCTACGACGAGGTTGGGGTCGGCGGGTTCTCTACCAGTCCCGCGAGCTGCACCGTGACGGTGACGCTGACGCCGGACGACGGCGGCGTCGACGGCGGGAGCGTAGCGACAGGCACTTTCTCCGCGATGCTGAACGTCACCGACGGCGGCACGAAGGTGTTGTCCCAGGGCACCTTCAGCCTTCCCGTGACGACGATGACCGAGTGACGATGACGCACGCATGCGTGCGATCGGGCTGCGCAGGGCGGCAATATAGGTCGTCTTCCAAGCCGGGGCGCGAGCCCCATCTCGAATGTGAGGCTTCCAGGCCGGGGCACGAGCGCTTGTTGGAATATGGGTGCCCCCGCCCGCGCTCGCATCGGCTTCGGTCGCACCCCACGAGNNGAAGAAGCAGAGCCCTCAGCCGGCGCCCGCCGCGGTCAGGTATGCCTCGACGAGCCTCGGCGCCGGCCGCGGCCGCGATGTGTGTCGCCACGTCGAGCGCGTTCTGGGCGCAGAGCTGCAGGCCACGCTCGACGGCCCAGGCCTCGTCGAGGTCGGAGCGCAGGGTGTCGAGTGGCTTGCCGGCATGGCGTGCGAGCTGCGCCATGGCCCTCTCGACACCCAGCAGGTGGCGCCTGACGACGCTCGCGTCGAGCCGACCGGGGCTCACCGCGCTACCCTGCGGTCCGGCCCCGCCCCTCACTGCCCGGTCGATCTTGGCGAGCTGCGGAACGTAGTCGCAATAGCGCGAGAGCGCGCCCCGGGCGTACGACCCGAAGAGATACCCGTCGAGGACCTCGGCCTGCGCGTCGAGCGCGGCGCGCACTTGATCGACGAGGGCGACCGGGTCCACGGACGCAGTATCGCCGTGCGAGACAGGGCCATCAACTCCTGTAGAGCTTCACGAGGCTGGCCCCCGACGAGCGATCGTCCGCCTTCAGTCCGCAGGTCCGTCGTCAATCCGCCCGTCCGTCGGGTAGTGCCTCCGGCAGGCAACCTCGGCAACGCGTCGAACGGGCTAGCCAATGCGCCGGCGCGCAACCAGCGCGGCGATGGCGAGGAGCAGGGCAGGGACGCTCGCGAGCGATCCCGTGTCCAGGCCGGCCGCGACGCAGCCGCAGCCCTTGGGGTGGTCCTGCACGCCCTCCTCCTCGGCTGTCTTGTTGTACGCGCTCTGCGGGACCATCGAGGGCGCTGGCCCCTCGGCCTGGACGGCGGTAGACGCGGGCGCTGCAGCGACCGAGTCGTCGTCGGACTTGCCCGACCCCGCGTCGATGCCGCTGCTCACCGTCTGGATCTTCGGCCCCTTCTGCTTGGTCGACTTCGTGTCGGTGAAGTCCATCGCGCCGCGGTAGACGGGCGGGTTGTCTCCCTTGAGGACGAGCTTCTGGGCCGACCCGACGTCGCCGTCGACGCCGCTCAGCGTGACGAGGTACTCGGCGGCCTCGAAGTATCCGCTCGCGCGCTCCACGTCGAACTCGAAGTACGTCGACTTGAAGACCTTGCCGCTCGGATCCGCGAAGTCGACGTCCATCGAGACGATCTGCTTCGGCTGGGTGTCGAGCACCATCCGATGGTGCTCGGGCTGCGCCCCCTTGGACATGATCGCGCGCTCGTCGACGGCCAGCTTGGAGAACGTGAAGCGCATGGGCGAGTGCATCATCGCGGGGGCGCGCGAGAGATCGATGCGGACCTTCAAGTGCCACTGGCCGTTGCTCTCGGTGGCCTCGGGCGTCTTGAAGACGAACGACGACGCGTAGGCCCGCCCGCTCGTCAAGAGGACCAGCATGAACGCCGCGCCGGCCCCGAGCGCGAGGAGCGCACGTCCGGCGAAGTAGAAACCATGGTTCTTCATGACGCACGCACGGTACATCGACTCGTTCGCCGCGCGCACGCTCTTACCGACTGTACAATTCCGATGCCGCCGCAGCGCGAGAGCGCTGCAGCACAATGTAGGCTGCAAAGGGGCACTGCAAAGTCCCAGGGCGGACTGCTACGTTTGATTCTACTCGGTCAGCCCGACCGGGTTCGCGCAAGGGAGCCCCATCCAGATGACCGATGGCGCACCGGGAGCGGCACCGAGCAGCGTCGTCCACGATCCGCTGATCGGCCGGGTGATCAGCGAGCGCTTCACGATCCGCAGCGTGCTCGCGCGAGGGGGCATGGGCAAGGTCTACCTGGCCGAGCAAGCGCCGCTCGGCCGCACGTGCGCCCTCAAAGTCTTGAACCCGGATTACGCGCGCGGCCAGGACCCGGAGTTTCACAAGCGCTTCTTCCTCGAGGCGAGCATCGCCTCGAAGCTCGCGCACCCGAACACCGTCACCATCTTCGATTTCGGCAAGACGGACGACGGCATCTACTACATGGCGATGGAGTACCTGGAAGGGCAGACCCTCCATCGAGCCATCCGCGAGGTGGGCCATTTCTCCGAGGAGCGCACGGCGCACGTGGCCCGTCAGATTTGCCGTGGCCTGCGGGAGGCCCATTCGCTGGGGGTCGTGCACCGGGATCTCAAGCCCGCCAACATCTTCCTCGTCGAGCACGCCGACGAGACCGACTTCGTGAAGATTCTCGACTTCGGTCTCGTCAAGAACGTCGGCGAGGGCGTCGAAGGCAAGTTCGAGGAGCTGACGCAGGCGGGGCTCTTCATGGGCAGCCCCAAGTACATGGCGCCCGAGCAGATTCGAGGCGAGCGCGTCGACGCGCGGACGGACGTCTACGCGCTCGGCGTCGTCATGTGCGAGATGATCACGGGCAAAGTGCCGTTCGATCGGCCGACGAGCGTCAAGATCCTGATGGCCCACGTCAACGAGGAGCCGCCAGCCCTCCGCGCGATCAACCCCAACGTCGCCATCTCGTCGGCGTTCGAAGACATGGTGGCGCGCTGCCTCGCCAAGGCCCCGTCCAACCGGTACCGCTCCATGGACGAGGTGCTCCTCGCGCTGAAGCGGCTGGCCCTCGCCGGACAGGGGCGGGGATCGGCAGGGGATCGGTCCAGTCACCCGCGGCTGGTCTCCGAGTCGGGGCCGATTCCCTCGTCGCTCCGCGCGCCCGAGTCGAGCCCGAGCGTGTCGTCGCCTCTCGGCCCCGCGTCGTTCCGTCCCTCCGCGGGGCCGCGCATCCCCAGCGAGCCTGCCGTACCGGACTTCTCCGGGCCGCCCCCCGCGCGGTCGTTCATTCCGAGCCAGCTCCGATCGAGAGGTGTCGTCGTGATCGCGGCGTCCGGTGTGCTCGCGGTCGCGGGGGTCATCGGCTACGGCGCACTCCGCCCCGGGGGCGACGGCGGGCGAGCGCCCGGATCGCCGTCGCCATCCGCTTCGCTCCAGGCCCCAAGCGCTCGCGTCGACGTGTCGCCGCCGCCCGCCGCACCCACCATCGTCAAGATGCGCATCAACTCCGATCCCGCGGGCGCCACCGTGAAGGAAGACGGTGTGGAGCTCTGCGGAAGCACCCCGTGCGACATCGTCTACAAGGGCTCCGACGCCGACCCGTCGCGCGACCACGCCCTCGTCGTCACTCGCCAGGGCTTCCGCCCGGAGCGCACCGTGGTGAAGGCGAGCGACGCTTCGATCGTCGTGCGCCTGACGAAGCTGCCCGATGCGCCGCGCGTGTTTCAGCAACCGGTGCCCCAGGCGATCCCGCGCACCGACCCGCCCCCGGCGCCAACGGGATACAAGACCGACTTGCCGTACTGACGCACGCGCCCCCACCCGCGAAGCCCTCGGACAACTTGGCTCAACGGCACTTCGCCTCGACGCTCGCCCTTGCCGCCTTCGCGGCGCTATGGCTCGCCTCCGGCGCCGCTCGCGCCGACGAGCGCACGGAGGCCCGAGCCCACTTCAAGAAGGGGATGGCCGCCGTCGCCGAGGGTCAGTACGACGTCGGCGTCGAAGAGCTGAAGGCGGCGTACGCGATCCTGCCGCACCCGAACGTCCTCTACAACATCGCGCGCGCGTACGTCGACATGGGCGATCTCGAGGAAGCCATCGGGTACTACCGGCGGTACCTCGAGAGCGGCCCGAAGGATCGCGACGAGGTCGCGGCCATCGTCGCGGGCCTCGAGGCGAGGGTCCGAAAGCAAGAGGCGACGGTGCTCGAGGCGCAGCGCCCGCAGGTCGAGCCGACGCGCCCGACCCCGGGTGCGCCATCTCCACTCTCCGGTCCGCCCGCCCCCGCGGCGGTCGTCGCCGCGCAGGTGGACTCGGCGCTGCGCGGCCCTCGGGATGGCGCCGCCGGCCCCGGCACCCGGGGCGATCAAACATTCGAGGAGATCGTCCAGACAGCGTCGAAGTCTTCACAGAGCCCGCTCGACGCCCCCAACTCGACGTCCATCGTCACCGAGCAGGACATCCGCCTCTCGGGCATCGTGAAGATCCCCGAGCTGCTCCGCCGTCTCGCGGGGGTCGACATCATGGAGACGACCGGCGCGCAGACGGAGGTGTCGATGCGCGGCTTCAACCAGCGCCTCTCCAACAAGGTGCTCGTGCTGATCGATGGACGCAGCGTCTACGTCGACTTGCTCGGTGCGACGCTGTGGGAGACGCTGCCGATCGCGGTGGAGGACATCGCTCGCATCGAGGTCGTGCGAGGCCCCGGTTCAGCGCTCTACGGCGCGGATGCCTTCAACGGCGTCATCAACATCATCACGAAGGCTCCGGGCGAAGGCCCCGCCGCCGGCGCGAACATGGGGTACGGCGACCACAACACGACTCACGCGGCCGTCTGGTCGAGCGGTCGGGTGGGCGACTTCGCCTACCGCCTGTCGGCGGGATACGAGTACCTGCCCCGCTGGAGCCTCGAAGTGCCGCCCGGGCGCGTCGACCTGCACACCTTCGTGGGAGACATCGACACGTCCGAGCGAGGCGTGCGGATGAACGCCGAGGTCACCCGGCGGTTCGGGGACGACGTCGTCGTCGGCCTCGTGGGCGGCTACGACGCGGGCAGCACCGAGGTGCTCGGCGTCGGTCCGATCAACGACGAGATCATCGAGGGGACCCAGACCCAGCTCGCCGCCTACGCGCGATCCAAGCACATCGAGCTACGCACCTTCTGGAACTACAACGAGGGCCAGAGCGGTCTCGACGCGGCGCCGATTGGCCAGTCGCTGCTCCCTTCGGTCTTCACGACGAACGTCGTCGACGCCGAGCTGACGTACACGGCGGCCTTCGAGACGGGCGCCGGCGTGGACCACGACCTGCACCTCGGAATGGAGTACCGGCTGAAGCAAGTCCGGTGGACGTACCTCGAGGCCGACGAGCTGGAGAACCATGGTGGCCTCTTCTTGCACGACGAGGTGAAAGTCGGGCCGCGCTTCGCCGTCGTGGGCGACTATCGCGCGGACTACGTGCCCTATCTGGACCGGGTCGTGCAGTCGCCGCGCGGCTCGGTCCTCGTCCACCCGACGCCCAAGTCCACGGTTCGCGGCGTCGTGGCGACGGCGTTTCGTACTCCCAACTTCCTCGAGTCGTACATCGGTCTGCCCGTGCAGCTCCCGCTGGCGGGCGCGTCGCTCGTCACGCCGACGACGCACCCGCTACTGCAGCCCGAGCAGATCTTCACGACGGAGCTCGGGTACCTCAACTCGGAGAGCGAGTATTTCACGGTCGACAGCGCCATCTTTTACAACCATGTGCATGACCTCATCGACGTCGCGCCGAACGTCCCCCTCACGGTCGGTGATCTCGAGCCGTCGGCCGGCGTCGCGGCGGGGCTGAACCAGTCGGCCGGGACGTACCCCGCCTTCACCGGCGGCTTCGAAAACCAGTGCCAGTCGTACGACGTCTACGGCGCCGAGATCGGCGCGCGCGCGTTTCCGCTCGAGGGACTCGACCTCTACGCCAACTACACGCTGATGGACGTGCAGCAGCGCGACACCGGCTGCACGGTTGCGCAGGCGGCGGTCCTCGTCAACGACGCGCGGACGAGCAAGTACAAGATCAACGGGGGCGTGCAGATCCGCACCCGCCCCGGGATCGACGTGGAGGTCGACGTCCACTACGTCTCGCCCGAGGACTGGGCGGAGCAGGTGACGGACCTGCAGAAGCAGCAGGTCGTCTACCAGTCGTTTCACCTCGACGCGTACACCCTCGTCAATGCGCGCGTCGGCTATCGGTTTCTTCAGGGTCACGCGGAGCTCTCGGGCGTCGCATTCAACCTGCTCGACGATCGGCACCGCGAGCACCCCTTCGGCCAGATCCTCGATCGGCGCCTGATGGGCTTTTTCACCTACCGATTCTGAGGAGCCCCCGTCCTTGTCGCCGCGCACCCCGATCACCGCGTTCGCCGCAGCCGCTCCCGTCGCCCTCGCAGGGGTGGTGGCGCTGGCGGTCGCCTGCGGCCCGGTGCCGAGCGAGACATCGGCCCCGCCGGACGGACGCGAGATCACGCCGTCGGGGGTCGTCGAGGGGTCGGTCGTCTACGACGGACCGCACCCCTGTTCGAGCAACGGACACATCGTCGGCGCTGCGATCGTGCTCCTCTTCGACCGGCGCAACCCGCCGCCCCCGAACGGCCTCGCGACCACGCCCGTCAACTTCGGCGTCGTCCCGGGCGACGTCCTCTTCGCGAGCGAGCCGCGCAACGCGGGTGCGGACACCTTTTGTCCGGTCGATCACGGCGTCACCGGCGACATCACGGCGAGCGCGCCGTTTGCCGTGTCTCCCCTCTCGGGCGGTTCGTACCTCGTCGAGGCGTTTTACGACTACACGGGCGACTTCCTGCCGACGTTCAAGTTCCGCGACTTGCCCGAGATGGGCGACATCGCGGGCGGCGACGTCGACACGGTGGCCGCCCTCGAAGCCGTCAACGCCAACCCCGACTACCAACCCCAGTTCGTGCCCGTCGACGTCGGCACGCCGCTGCCCCTCGCCGGCGACGCGGCCCCGGGGGAGATCCCGAACTACATCATCCCCGACGAGGGATTCGTGGCAAACGGCGTCGCCGTCTCTCTCGGTTCGGTCATCACGACCACGCGGCCGTACTTCTACCCGGTGGGCCTCGACGTCTCCTTCTCGGCGAGCACGCCCGGCTCGCTGCTCACCTCTCCGGTCCAGACGTCCGCGACGAGTCCGGCGAACCAGGCCGGCATCACGGGCACCGTCGAGACGAACCCGAACTACCAGCCCGTCCTCACGATTCCCCAGGACATCCAGGTGCTCGCGCCGCCCCAGCAGCGCCAGACGGCCGGCGCCCTGAACAACCTGGAAGCGTCGTACCCGCACCTGCTCCTGCAGAGCGGACTGCCGAGCGCCGAGCTCGCGGCCGGGGCGGCGCAGCCGTTTCACTTCCAGCTCGCGTCCACGCCGCCCGGCTCCGCGTTCAGCGTCTGGCAGAACGCGACGTTCGACACCGTGTCGGGAACGTGGGTCCCCCAAGAGGTGCCCGAGGGGGAAGGGATCCCATCGCTCTGGCCTCTGGTCGTCCTCACCAAGCTGATCGACGACCCCGATCACACGCTCGACCCGGCGAGCCTCACCGAACAGGGCAGCGCGACCGCCCCCGTCGTCGTGCTCCAAGCCATCACCCTCCTTGGCGGCGACGGCGTGCCCGGCGACGGCGCGCCCGATTCGCTGGCGAACACGGTCTCGCCGGCCGCGCCCATCTTCGACACGGCGACGGGTCAGCCCGTCGTCGCGCAGCAGGACCACGTGACGGTGCTGCTGCGTCCCGCCGTCATTTGCTTCGATTCGCTGTTCGACGCGACCGCCTCCGACAAGCGCGGGACGCTCGTCACGCCGCACCTGCTGGGCACGTCGGCGGATCTCTCCGGCGCGGGTCCTGCCCTGGTCGTCCCGGCCTCGGCCCTCGCCAGTCCGCAGCTCGCAGCGCAGGTGAAGGGGTCGCCCGTCGAGGCATGCCTGCCGGTGGGTCGGTACGCCATCAACGCGGTGGTTCCGGACGGGCAAGCCTGGACCGTCCCGAACGAGTCGGGGGCGTGCTCGGGCATCGAAGGCGCGACGGACTACGCGAACCTCACGTGCACTCTACAGCCACGCCCCGTGCTTCGATCGCAGGGCACCCGGGCCGTGGTCGAGATCGTCGCGGCGACGCAGGCGGCCAACTGCCAGGGATCGCACGCGGTCCCCGCGGCGTGCCTGCCGACGCAGTGACGGAGACGGCCGTGCTAATTGTGCTGGGGCATGGCGGCGCGTTTGGTTCACGTGGACGACTCGAGCACCCGCGAGTCGCTGGGGTCGTCGCCGTGCGCGCTCGTCATCGGAAACTTCGACGGGGTCCATCGGGGACACCAGGCGATCCTCCGCGAAGCCGTCGCGCACGCGCGAACGGCGGGGCTCGAGGCGGCCGTGCTCACGTTTGCGCCGCACCCGGCCGCAGTGGTCGGACGGGGAGCGCCGCCCCTTCTCACGACGGTCGCCCGGCGCGCCGAGCTCGTGGGGGCTCTCGGCGTCGATTGCCTCTACGTCCGCCATTTCGACGCCGCGTTCGCCGCGTGGGAGCCCGAGCACTTCGCCCGCGTGCTCGTGGCCGAGATGCTGCTCGCGCGCTTCGTCGTCGTCGGCGAGAACTTCCGCTTTGGCGCCAAGCGAAGAGGGGATCTCGCGCTCTTGCGGTTGCTCGGGCCGACGCTCGGCTTCGGGGTGCGCGTCGCCGGCGTCGCCAGTGACGAGCGCGGTCCCTTCTCGAGCACGCGCGCCAGGGAGGCCATCGCGTCGGGGGACCTCGCGGAGGCCGAGCGCGTCCTCGGACGGCCCCACGAGGCGACCGGGGTGGTCGTGCGCGGAGATCAACGGGGACGCACGCTGCAATTTCCCACGGCCAACCTCGACGGCGTAACCGAGCTGCTCCCGCCGAGAGGCGTCTACGCCGTGACGGTCGACAGGGACGAGGGCGAGCGCGGATTCGTCCCGCTCGCCGCTGGGGTCACGAACCTCGGCGTCCGGCCCACGGTCGACGGAGCGCGGCTGACGATCGAAGCGCACTTGTTCGACTTCTCGGGGGATCTGTACGACGCCCGTCTGCGGGTCCACTGGCGCCATCGCCTGCGCGACGAGCGAAAGTTCGCCTCCCTCGACGAGCTCAAGGCGCAGATCGCTCGCGACGTGGCCGATGCCCGCGCCTGGCTCGCCCAGGCATGAGCCCTTGCCCAGGCATGAGCGCTTGCAGCGGAGCGCCGGTTGGCGCATGACGAGAGAATGAACCGTGCGGAGCTCGAACGGCTGGGCCGCGACGATCTCATCACGCGCGCCGAGACGGCGGGCGTCACCCGCGCCCGGATCCTGACGCGGCCGGAGCTCGTCGACGAACTGCTCCTGCGCAGCTCGGCGGATCACGCGACCAAACAACGAAGCCGGGGCTTTTTCGGCCGAGCGCGGGACTTGCTGGCGAGCGTCGTCGAGCAAGGGCTCAACTTGCCCGACGCGGCGCAGAAGATCCGCGCCATCGGCGCTCCCCCTCCTTCTCGGCCCACGGGGCCCGCGGCCCTACCCACGGTGACGCTCGCGGAGATCTACGTCGCTCAAGGTCACAGGCACCGGGCCGTCGAGACGCTCGAGGGCGTCCTCGCGCGCGAACCGGATCACGCCGCGGCGCGGGCTCTGCGCGAACAGCTTCGGGATGATGCGTACCCCGTACCCTCGCCGAGGCTGCCCCCCGAAGACGACGCCGATGCCTTGTCGGAGCCACCGAGCGACCTGGACGGCGAGCCGCTCGTCCAGTCCGCTGCCCGTCCGGATCGCATCCGCGTCGAATCCACCCCTGCGCCTCCGAGCGAGCCGGACCACATGCTCGACGACGCGCCGCTGCCGCCCCGCTACGACGTCGACGAGTGCGTCGCGCTCCCCGTCGATCCGACGACCCTCTACGTCTACTGGGAGGCGCGCGACCGCACCCTCGATTACGTGCGCGCCGCCCGCCCGGGGGGCACGGTCGCTCTGCGGGTCGTCGTCGTCGTTCCCACGTGGGACGGGCCTCGATCGACTGTGTTGACGCACGACGTGCACGCGCTGCTCGGAGAGTACTTCGTGCGCGATCTTCCGGCGGGGTGCGTAGCGCGGGTCGCGATCGGATATCGCGTGGGCGACTCGTTCGTGGCCATCGCGCATTCGCCGGCTCTGGAGACGCCACCTGGTTCGCCGTCGGCGCTCCTGGCGGACGTGCTCGTGCGGTGGACGCCCCAAGGGCTGTTCCGGCTTTCGCTCGGCGATCCAGACCGCGCCGCGATCGAACGGGCGCTCGGTCGGGTGCGGCGCGACGCCGCCGACATTGCGACGTGGTCCGCTGGCCAGTGGGGAGCGACGGCGGCCGACGGGCCGGCGGCGTTCGGCTCGAGCGAGCGGCAGGGGGGAGCGAGCGAACGGCTCGGGTCGAGCGAGCGGATAGGGCACGGGGGGCGTCTAGGCGGGTAGCGTCGTCGAGGATGGCGCTATACCGCCGACTTGACCTGGGCCCGCCGGGCCGCATCCTTCGGTCGGTCCCGAAGTGATCCCGTCACCATGCCCGCACTGCGGTCGAGACGCGCCGATCGTCTACCGCGGGGTGCTCCCTTTTTGCACGTCCTGCGGGGGCTTGCGCGCGCCCCTGACGAGCCCGTCGGTCAACCTGGCGGGCAAGCCGTCCAAGGTCGGCGGCGCCGTCGCCAGCACGGCGGGGTGGATCGTGCTCTTGTTCGGGGGATCGCTCGCACTTGGCGTCGGCCTCCTCTTCGGCGCGATCTTTTCGCTCGGCGTTGCTCTGGCGCTCTCGCTGCCTATCGCCATCCTCTCGGCGGCCATTGCCTTTCCCCTCTTGTGGGGCGGGCGCCGCCTGCGTCGATCGGGGACGAACGTCGCGCGCGCGACGCTCGACAGCGCGCTCCTCGCGATGGCGGCCGCCGGTCCGGGCATCGGCGGTCGCTACGGCGTGACGGCGCCCATGGCCGCGCGCTCCCTCGGGATCCCGGCCGAAGAGGCGGACGGCCTCCTGACGGCCCTCGCCAAGGACGATCCGGACCGCCTCGCCGTCGATATCGATGACCAGGGCGCGGTCTGGTATCGAGCGACGGGAGCGCCCGGCACGGCATCGCCCAAGGTGCGCGTGGACGCAAGCTCCGGTGACCCCTCGCCCGCCGAAGAGGACGAGGCATCAGTCGACGCGTTGGCCCGCGCGAACCGCCGCTAGTCCCGCGACGCAGAGGTCTTGATCGTTTGGGTGGGCTTGTCGGGGGCTCGTTTCGCAGGGCGCCCTTAGATCACGTCGAAGGGATATCCGCCGTCGACGTAGGTCTTTGCCGCGATGGATTTTCTCAGCTCGTCGTCGTTCTTGTCGACCGCGGCCACGATCTTCGAAAGGCGGCCTTCGCACCCCGATGCGAAGACGGCGGTGAGGTCGATCTCGCGGCGGGCGCCCTCCTCGCCCCGCCGCTCGATGGCCCAGGTGGTCCGCGCGATGCACGCCGCGAGCGCGTAGAGGTCGATCGCGATGTCGGCGGTTCGCTTCTGCGTGTACTGCATCTCGGCGATGTCGCGCCCGTGCTGGCGCAGGATCTTCTCGACGCACCGCGCGAGCTCCTGCGCGTAGTGTTGAAGGAGCAGGCTTTCACGGGCGAGGGCCGCGTGGGGGCGCGCCAAGCGATCGCGACCGACCAGGCCGCGCGCCTTGCGGATCGCGAAGTCGCTCAGCAGGCCGAATCCCTTGATCGGCTCGCGCATCGCCCGCGCCACGTCTTCGATCTCCTGCCCCGGCCCGTGCATACCGCTAAGCGCGACGAACGCGCGGAGCGTCTCGTTCGTCGCGCCGAAGACGAAAGGAAACCTCGCGTCGCGCAGGGTGCGCTCGTAGGGATGGCCGCCCATGTAGCCGGCGCCCGCGGCGATCTCGAGGGCGCCGTTGACGACGCGCCAGCACGTCTCGCTGCCAAAGACCTTGCAAATGGCGCTCTCGACGGCGAGGTCTCGCCCGCCCGTATCGGCCATCCCCGTCGTCAGGTACGTCACGCTCTCGAGCGCCCACGTCTGCGCCATCATGACGGCGATCTTGTCCTTGATGAGGCCGAACTCGCCGATCGATCGCCCGAACGCCCTACGGCGGCGGCACCGCTCCACGGCCATCTTGAGGGCGCGCTTGCAGAGTCCGACGCATCCCGCCGCCACATCGAGGCGCGAGCTGTCGAGGACTTGCACAGCCACCTTGAAGCCGCGCGCGGGCTCTCCCAGGACGTTGTCCGCGCGCACGACGACGTTCTCGAAGAACACCTCGGCGGTCGCGCTGCCTCGCACGCCGAGCTTGTCGACAGGCGGTCCGCTGCGCAAGCCGGCGCTTCGCTCGACGATGAAGGCGGTGAGGCGTGGCTTGACCCCGTCCTCCGCCGCCGACGTTCGCGCGAAGACGGTGAAGACGTCGGCGAAAGTGCCGTTCGTCACCCAAACTTTGGATCCGTTCAGCACGTAGCTACCGTCGGCGCGCTTCTCGGCGCGGGTGAGGATCGACGCCGCGTCGCTGCCGGACCCCGACTCGGTCAGTGCGAACGCGGCCACCAGCTCGCCCGTTGCCGTCCGCGGCAGGTAACGGCGGCGCTGGTCCTCCGTCCCGAAGAGCAGCAGCCCTTTCACCCCGAGCGACTCATGGGCGGCGAGCGTTGCGGCCACGCTCGGGTCGAGCGCCGTCACCTCTTGCATGACCCGCGCGCGCCCGGTGCTGCTGAGGCCCATCCCTCCGAAGGCCGGCGGGACGACCATCCCGAAGCACCNNTGCACGCGGTCCACCTCCGCCGCCGGCGGTTCGGGCCAGGGGAAGAGTAGGTTCTCCTCGACGCCTCCGAAGAAGAGGCCCTTCACGAACGACTGCTCGCGCATCTCTCTGCTTTTCGGACACGATGCCACGTTTTCCCGTTGCCGGCCGCGATTCGACGTTGCCCGCGCTCCTCGAGGTTGCTAGCCAAAGAGGAGGCGGCAAAGAAGCGGCGTCGAAGGTGCAAGACAAGGGCGGGAAAGCGAGTGGCATATCGTTTCGAGGCGTTTCAGCGGATGCTCGAGGGTGCCAAGGCCGATCGCGGCGTGGCGCTGATGGGTGTTTGCAACGTGACGCCCGATTCGTTCAGCGACGGCGGCCTTCACTTCGCTCCTGAAGCCGCGCGGGCAAGGGTCGACGAGCTCCTGGCCGAGGGGGCCGACATCATCGACATCGGCGGAGAGTCCACCCGTCCCGGCGCCGCTCCCGTTCCGGCCGACGTACAGCTCGAGAGGGTCATCGACGCGGTGCGGTACGCGGCGTCCCGCGGAGCCTGCGTGTCCATCGACACGGCCGACGCGAAGGTGGCGGCTGTGGCCCTCGAGGCGGGCGCTTGCGCGGTCAACGACGTCTCTTGCTTGCGCGACGATGCGCTCGCCCAGGCCGTAGGTGCCGCCCGCGCGGCCTACGTCTTGACGCACGCGCGCGGAATGCAGAAGGACATGCCCGGATTCAGTCGGCACCCGGACGACGCCTACGGAGACGTCGTGTGCGACGTGATGACGGAATGGGAAGGGGCGGCCGTCCGTGCGTGTTCCCTGGGGGTGGTGCGGGAGGCCCTCGTGATGGATCCGGGCCTCGGGTTCGCGAAGAACGCCCGCCACAGCGCCGAGCTCTTGGGGCGCATCGGCGAGATCGTGCGTGCGGTGGGCGTC
This sequence comes from Myxococcales bacterium, assembly GCA_003139415.1. Classification (GTDB taxonomy): domain Bacteria; phylum Myxococcota_A; class Polyangia; order Polyangiales; family Polyangiaceae; genus Palsa-1150. The sequence continues at coordinate 15,039 of PLIR01000216.1, forward strand.
CCCGTTGCGGTCGGGGCAAGCCGTAAGTCATTCTTGACGATTGTCGAGCGCGGCGCCCTGCCGGGCGATCGGATCGGGGCGTCGCTGGCGGCCGCCCTCCATGCCGCCCGTTCCGGCGCCGTCGTGCTCCGCGTCCACGACGTGCGGTCCACCCTTCAGGCGGTCGATCTGGACCGGGCCCTGACAGACGCGGCTCGCCGCGAACGCGGCTGTACGACGTCCCCCGTGGCCCGCTTGGGCGTCGCGAGCTGAGCCGTGTTCGAGGGTTTGCTCCACCTGTTCGCGCGGCGTTCGCTCACGCTCGTGCTGACGGACATCGTCGACATCCTCCTCGTCACGTTCGTCATCTACCGGGCCCTGCTCGTGCTCCGCGGCACGCGCGCCATGCAGATGGTTTTTGGCCTGGCGGTCATCGCCCTCGTCTACGGCCTCTCCAAGTGGGCGGATCTCACCACCCTCTTCAGCCTCCTCAACGCCCTCATCTCGTCGATTCCGCTCGTCATCGTCGTGGTCTTCCAGAACGACATCCGCCGGGGCTTGATGCGCGTCGGCGCGCGCGCGTTCCTGGGGGGGCTCGCGCGGCAGCAGGAGTCGCGCGTCATCGACGAGGTGGTGGCGGCCGCGACGGAGCTCGCGCGGCACCGGATCGGCGCGCTCATCGCCTTCGAGCAGGACGCGAACCTCGACGAGTTCGTGGTGGGCCAGGGAACGACGATCGACGCCTCCGTCCAGCGCGAGCTGCTCGTCAGCCTGTTTCTTCCCGAGAGCCTCAACAAGCTGCACGACGGCGCGGTCGTCATCCGCAACCTCAGGATCTCCAGGGCCGGGGTGTTCTTCCCGATGCCGGACACGAAGATCCTCGACAAGTCGCTCGGCTCGCGTCACCGGGCGGCGGTCGGCATCACGGAAGAGACCGACGCCGTCGTCGTCGTCGTCAGCGAGGAACGCGGGACGATCAGCTTTTGCTTCAATGGCAACGTCGTGACCAACCTCGATGGGGCGTCCCTTCGGCAGGCTCTCCTGGGCCTCTTCGGTCAGACGGCGGCCGGTTCGGGAGCCGCGTCGGTCGGCGCCCGAAAACGTGCGAAGGCCAAGCGCAGCGGGACGGTGACGCAGACGGGCACGGGTAGCTTCCGGGTGTCGCCCCCTTCCATCCCACCCGCCGAGGCGCGGTCCTCGCGTCCACCCGAGCCGCCCATGTCCGCCACCGCGGAGGGCACTGGCAGCGTCATGTTGGCTCCCCCCACGCCGCGCGGTGAATCGCCCCGCAGCGAGCGGGGGAGCGACATGGGCGAGCCCTCCCGGCACGCGGTTCGACCGATGGCCCCGGCGCGACCCATCGAGACGCCGAAGCCCGCCGCGTCGCCCGATCTGCCCCCCCGGTCGCGAGAAGACTGAGCGATGGCGCTCGATCTCGCCTACCGCCTTCGGGCGCTGACGACGGAGAACCTGAACCTCAAGCTCCTGTCGCTCGCGTTCGCGCTCGTCCTCTATGGGTGGGTCCACGGATCGCAGGAGGCGCAGCGGTCGGTGCTCCTCGGGGTCGTCGCGCTGACGCCGCCCGAGAACTCGAACCACGAGCTGGTCACGGCCATCCCGGCCCAGATCCGAGTGACCGTACGTGGCGCGAAGTCCACTCTCGACGATCTGCATGCCGACGACATCGGCAGCGTCCAGATAGACCTCCGAAGCGGGAACACGACGCGCGTCACCTTCGAGCCGTCGATGATCCCGATCCCGCCCGGGCTGAAGATCGAGCAGATCGATCCGCCGGCCGTCGACCTCACCTGGGAGGACAGGATCCAGCGTGACGTGCCCGTCGAGGTTGGGATCGTGGGCACGCCGGCATCGGGCTTCGTCGTGAAGGGGACTCCGACGTCCGAGCCGGCGACGGTACGCGCGCGGGGGCCGAAGAGCGAGGTGATGGTCGTGCAGAGGGCGCGCGCCGACGCGTTCGACGTGACGGGCCTCACCGCCGGCAAGTACACGCGGCAGCTGGCCATCGAACGGCCCGCGGGCCGGCTCGCGTACGACGTGCCAAGCGTCGCCGCCACGGTCGAGATCGGCCGCGAGGAGGTGGAGCGGCCCTTCACCCGGGTGCCCGTGGCCCTGCTCGGCCACGCGGGCGCCAAGGCGCAGCCCCCCGAGGTGGACGTCCGCCTCAGCTGTCCGCCCGAGGTCGTGCGAGCGCTACGCCCCGAGCAGATCGTGCCGCGCGTGCAGGTCGCGTCCTCCGCGGATCACGGCTCGGACGTCATCTCGGTGCAGCTCTCCGTCGACCAGTGCGAGGTCCACTTGACGCCGCCGGCGGTGATCGTGCGCTGGTAGTCAGCCCGTCGCAGGCGCGCGACGCTCTGCCGACTGGCCCGATCTTCGCTCGTCCGTCTCGACGCGGCCGTCCCGCAGCGCGACGACCCGCGGCATGCTCGCGGCGAGATTGGCGTTGTGCGTGACGACCACGATCGTGGTCCCGCGCTGCTCGTTGATCGCGAAGAAGAGATCGTGAATCTGCGAGCTCGTCGCCGAGTCGAGGTTGCCGGTGGGCTCGTCCGCGAGCAAAAGCTTCGGCTCGAGCATCAGGGCGCGCGCCAGGGCCACGCGCTGCTGCTCGCCGCCCGACAGCTCGCCGGGCCGGTGAAGCATCCGGTCCTTGAGGCCCACCTCCTCGAGCAGCGCGCCCGCGCGCACTTCGAGCTCCAGCCGTGGCCTCCCCCCTTGCACGAGCCCCGGCATCATCACGTTCTCGACCGCGTTGAACTCCGGGAGAAGATGGTGAAACTGAAACACGAAGCCGATCGTGCGGTTCCGTAGATCGGCGAGGCGCCAGCCCGGCAGACGGGTGATCTCTTCGCCCGCGAGCAGGATGGATCCGCTCGTGGGGACGTCGAGCGTCCCGATGCAGTGCAGGAGCGTGGACTTGCCCGCGCCAGAAGGCCCCACGATGGCCAGGACCTCGCCGTTGTCGATCATGATGTCGACGCCTCGGAGCACCTCCAACGTCCGCCCCATGTGACGGAAGGACTTGGTGACGTTGCGGGCGACGACGATGGCGCTTTCCAACTTGGGGATCCTCGGCGGCCCGAGGCAAGTAGCACACTTGAGTTGTGCGACGGGGGCAAAGGCGGCCGCGCTCAGCTTGACCACTCGGCGAGGCCGGTGCTTCATCCCCCTCGTGGTCGCTCGGCGCGAAGACTCGGCGGCGCGCGCCGGCGAGGTCGCGCGGATCGGAGCCCGGGCCAAGGCGCCTGCCATGTGGCTGCGGACGGCGCTTCTCGGCGCATGCGCCGCGCTCGCTGCAGCAGCGGGCGTGCTTCGGCACGCGGCGCCCGGCCGAGACCTCGATGGTCTCGCGGCGGAGCTTGGGCGAGCTTCCGGCGGCGCCCGTGTGACCCCCGCATCGATTCGCTGGGAAGAGCCCGGCGGTGTCCTCCTCGACGCCGCTCTTGGCCGATGGGTGCTCTTCGTCGCGTCGGTACCCGGTGAGGATACGGGCGACGTATGGCGCGCCCGCGTACGCCTCGCCCCGGACGGGAGCGTCCTCGACGTCGCGGAGGCCTTCGACCTGACCGGGACTCCGCTCGGCGACGATCACGAGCTCGTCGTCCGCGGTCCCTACGCGGCATACGCCACGCGGGCGTATGGCCAGGAGCAGGGCGTCACCCTCCTGGCCCTGGGGGGCGAGGGCGGCGCCAACCGGGCCGCCGACCTAGGCGATCGCGCGATGGCTGCGATCACAAACCTGCAACGGACCGGGAGCCCCGAGGGGATCGGACGCGTCGACATCGCGCTCGATTCGCCTGCCCGCGCCGTCGGGCTCGATCTCGAGGACGACTACCTCGAGATCACCTTGGCCGAGGGCGATCCGCGCCGTCCCCCCACCCTGCGCAAGGTTCGCCTGATGCTTGCGACCGGCGCCCTCGCCTCCGAAGCCAACGGGGTGCATGCCGACGTGTCGATGCACCTCTCCAAGCGCTTCTCGCACTGGGCCGTCGACACGATGCGGGCCGTCCCGTGGATCGGTCCCGCCCCGGTCGCGTGGATGGAGGACCGGGCCCTCGATCTCCGCGACGCAGCCCGCCGCGTCACGTTCCGCGCCGGCCAGGATCCGACGGACATCGTCGCTGCGGCCGAACCGCCGCCGCCGGTGCTCGACACGTCGGCGGCGTCCATCGAAGAAGCGCACTGGCCGCCCCCGCGCGTCCCGGCGATTTGGAAGTCGCCCGAGCCCGCGGAGGGCGAGTGGGTTGCGCCGGCTCTGCCTTGGCTGCGCCGTGTCCCGGGGGTGCTCGGTGACGCGCCGTCGCCGTTCTACGAGACGTACATCCGGCCGGACGAGGACCGGCCATACGCCAAGGTGCTACTCGTCGCGATGGACCTGCGGCAGCTCGATCTCCAGATGGAAGCGGGCGTCGAGGATCCCGAGCCGCTCACGGGGCCCCACGGGTCGGGGCGGATCCCTCGCGACCCCGCTACGGCGCGCCTCGTCGCCGCCGCCTTCAACGGGGCCTTCAAGACGGAGCATGGCCACTACGGGATGATGGTCCACAAGCGGGTCCTCCTGCCCCCCGTGGGCGGTGCGGCGACGGTCGTCGTGCTCGACGACGGTCGGGTGGGCTTTGGCACGTGGGGGACGGCCAAGGGCCTTGCCGGGATCGCGGGGATCGCCGACGACCAGATCGACTCCTTTCGCCAGAATCTCGACCCGCTCATCGACCATGGCCAGCTGAACCCAACGAAGCGGAATCTCTGGGGGTTCACTCTGCCCGGCAAAGGCGCGCAGACCGAGCGGACCGGGTTGTGCGTCACGGCGAGCGGTCACCTCCTCTATGCATGGGGCGACGACCTCAGCGCCACCTCGCTCGCCCGCGCCATGCAGATGGCGGGCTGCGACTACGCGATGCACCTCGACATGAACCCGTACCACACGGGCTTCTTATTCATGGCGATCGAGGACCTCGCGGCGAGAAAGTACAAATCGCAGCTCCTTTCGCCGTCGATGTCGATCCCGGCGGACCGCTACATTCAATACGCTCCCAAGGACTTCTTCTACGTTCGCCTCCACGATCCGACCCCGCCCGCCATCGATGGCGCCTCTCCCTGGCGGGCGGACGGCGGCCTGCAACCGCCGCCCCGATGGCTGCCGGGGGTCTGGGCGGCGCAGGTCCACGGCGCACAAGGGGAAGTCGATCTGACGGCCGTCGAGCCGGGGCGCGCTACATGGCGCCTTCGCGCG
>PLIR01000099.1 GCA_003139415.1 Myxococcales bacterium
CGATGCCGCGCTCGACCCGCGTGATGCGCCACTTGGCGTGCGCCCCGAGATAGCCGACGTCCTGGGCGTAGAGCTTCTGGGGACCCCAGTCGTTGGGAAACACCTGCTGGGGGCTTCCGGACATCAGGTCGACGGGAACGTCGACGCCGACCGACANNCGTAGTCGAGGACCATGCCCAGGCTGAACTCCTTCGCGCCCAGGATGTCGCTGCCGTTGACCGTGAAGAGCCCCTTCGAGTCGAGGGCCGGACGGAAAAGGTGCGTGTCGAAGCCGCTGCCGTTGGACGACGGGATCGCGTTCTGCGCCCGCGCCCGGCCGGCTAGGCCAACGACCACGCCAACGAGCGCGACGCCGATGGCGAGGGCGCGCCGCGCGTGACGGCTCATCATGCAGAGGCTCCGTTCAGCACTCGCTTCGTCCCGAGATGCGGACCTGCTCCTTCCCAGCGTGGTCGCACGGAGGGTAACACAGCGGACCCCGGACCTAGTCAATCGAAGGCGCACCTTGCTACGCTGACGGTCGCTCGTGAGTCGAAGGCAGGCTTGCCTCATCCTATGTGCCCTTGCGGCCATCCTCGCCGCGCGGATCATCGTGCCGCTCGAAGCGCGTGCGGACGGGCCGTCTTTGGACGGGCCGTGGACCATGACGGCGGTGACGGAAACGTTCACCGTACAGCAATGGAGCCCGAACTGCGGGCCGGCTCCGGTGTCGGGCAACGCGCAGCCTGGGGGGGTGGTGAAGGTGCGGACGGACGGCAGCGAGCTGTCGATCGAGGGCGGCACGCGCACGCTGCGCACCGACGGCTGCATCGATCCGATGCCGACGCTCAGCCGCGACGCCCACACGAGCGACGGCCAGTCGTGGCGCACCCGCTGCTCGACCCCCGCCAGCGATCCGCGGCGCGCGATGATCAACGCGGGCTACTTCCTTTCGGCGGCGGGCGACACGCTCACCATCGGCGAGACAGGCCGATACGAGGTCACGATCAACGGGTCGCAATGCATCGCCGACGTCAAGCGCGAAGGGACGCTGCGCAAGGGCGTCGCCACCGCGCCGATCACCAGCGCGACCGCGACCGCCACGGCACCCGCCCCCCAGGTCGTCGTCCCCGTCACCCCCGCCGTGATGGCGCCACCGGTCGCGCCGGCGCCGGCCCCCACGCCACGGGTCGATTGCAGCTCCCCCGGCAACCCGGCCCGGCTCGAAGTCCGCCCCTCGCGCAAACTGCTCCGGGCGGGCGACACCTTTGGATTTCACGCCATCGTGCTCGATTCCAGCGGCTGCTCCACCGGCACTGCCATCCAGTGGACCGTCACCACCGTGCGCTTCCGGGACGGACAGAGCCGACCGGCGACGCCCTCGATCGACGCGTCCGGCAGAATCAACGTGCCAGCCGACTTCGCCGATGCGACGTTCGACGTCGTCGCCACGGCGGCCGGGCGCAACGCGAGATCTTCGGTCGACGTCACGTCGCCGGCCAACTACGAGGCGCTGCTGGCGCAGTCGGGTCTCGACCCGAACGGCGAACGCGACGAGCCCTCGGTCGCGCTCCTGGCGACGGGATCCATCGGCGCGTCCGGCGTGCAGGCCGAGGACAGCGCGCACCGCCGCCGCCTCGTCTTCATCGCCGTCATCGCGGGCTTCGCGCTTTGCCTGGGAACGGTGGCGCTCATCGTGGCGAGGCGGGCCCAGAGGGCCGCGCTCGAGGTCGAACGCGCCGCCGAAGATCGCCACGCCCAGCGGATGGACGAATACGAGAGGGCCAAGCGCCATCGCGAGGAGAAGCACGCCGCGCAGATGAAGGCCCACAAGGAGAGCGTCGCCATGGCGCAAGAAGCGGCGGCTGCGGCTGCCGCGCGCGGCGTCCAGTCGGGGCCCATGTTCTGCCCGTCGTGCCGGCGCGAGTTCGCGGCCGGGGGCTCGTTCTGTCCCTTCGACTCGAACCGCCTCGTCGCCGTTGCTGGCCACCAGAACCTCATGGCCGGCCCGTCCGGAGGCGTGTGCCCGCTCTGCCGCCGCGGGTTCAACCCCGGCGTCAAAGTGTGCCCGCACGACGGCGAGGAGCTGGTGCCGGCCGGGGCGATCGCCGCCGCCGCCCCGCCCGTCGCGGCCGTCCGCGGCAAGATCTGTCCGACATGCGGGGGCCGCTTCGACGGCACGGCCGGCTTCTGTGGTAAAGACGGCACGCAGCTCGTCCTTCTCAACTAGCGCTTTTCGCACGCCGCTTTGCGTCGACGCTCCTAGTGCTTGACGCCGTACCCCGCGCTACGATTCGAGCCATGTCGTCAAGGACGGTCGCCCGATGAAGATCACGTGTCAGTCGTGTCAGGCCAAATACACGATCGCGGACGACAAGGTCCTCGGCAAGATCGTCAAGATCCGCTGCAAGAAATGCAGCGAGACGATCGTCGTCAACGGGAGCGACCCGTCCGGCACGCCCGGCTACACGCCCGAGCCGGCGGGGGCCTACGGCGGCTCGGACGACGCGTGGACCGTAAACGTCGGCGACGGCGATCAGCGCACGATGACCGACAGCGAGATCGTCGCTGCCTACCAGGCCGGCACCGTCGGCGACGACACGTACTGCTGGAAGGACGGGATGGGCGACTGGTTGCCGCTCCGCGAGATCGATCAGCTGATCGAGGCGTGCAACGCGACGCGCGCCGCCGTCTCCGCCTCGATTCCGCCGGACCACGAGGAGAACGCGACGCGCATGCTCAACACGGCGCCAGCCGCAGGCTCGCCCGCGGCGTACGCCTCCAACGGGGGCAACGGATCCGCCGCGAACGCGTTTCCGCAGGCTGCGCGCCGGGCGGGCGGCCGCGCGCCCGGGGGCGACCTATTCCGCGGCGCGGCGCAAGCCGGCAGCGAAGAAGACGTGATGACCAGCGCGCCCACGCACACCCCCGAGGCCCGCGAGGATCAGAAGCCCACGGGAGCCCGCAACGAGAACAGCGTCCTTTTCTCGCTGGCCGCGCTCACCAGCAAGGGCCAGTCCGATCGGCCTGCGCCGATGCCCGGGTCCGAGCAGTCCGGCCTCATCGACATCCGGCAGCTCAGCGCCCAGATGGGCCAGATCGCGGAGAAGAAGCAGAGCCGCGTCGACGACATCATGAACCTCACGAGCGGTGCGGCGTATAACCAAGCCCTGTCGGCGCCCGTGCTGTCGGCGCCGGCGCTCGATCACTATGGGTCCAGCCCCGACGCCGCGGGCAGTGCGGCCTCGGCTGGCAAGAGCCGAACGCTGGTCTTCGCGGCCATCGGGGGCGTGTTCATCATCGCCGCCGGCATCGGCGCGACCTTGATGTTCTCGCACGGGAGCGGGCCCGACGCGGCGGGCGCTGACAAGCAGGCCACGACGGCTGCGAGCGGCGCCATGGCCTCTCCCACGGCGACGGCTTCCGTGGCCGCGAAGCCGAGCGCAACCGCTGTTGCCGTCGCGCCGTCCACGGCCGCGGCGCCCGCAGCCACCGATGCCCCTGCGGCACCGACGGCCACCGCGGCCCCCGCTCCGACCGCCGCAACCCCCGACACCGCACCCGCTCATGCGGCGGCCCCGGTGCCTCACGCGCAGCCGGCCGCAGTGGCGGCGGCGCCCGTGGTCAAGGCGGCGCCCGCACCGGCCCCGGCCCCCGAAGCCGACGCCCCCTTCAACATGGGCGAGGCAAAGTCGCGCCTCGCCGCCGCGGCGGCCGCGGTGCAGGCGTGCAAGAAGGGCGACGCCACCGGCACGGGCCGCGTGGTCGTGCTGTTTGCACCCAGCGGCGCCGCGCAATCGGCCACCGTCTCGGGGGCGCCTTTCGAGGGGACGCCCACGGGTGCATGCGTCGCGGCCCGCTTCAGGGGCGTCCACGTTCCGGCGTTCAGCGGTAGCCCCTTCTCGGTGAGCAAGAGCTTCACGATCAACTGAGTCGAGGGCGCTGGCGATGGGTCCACCGCTGCCGCCGCCCGGTCCGGCCGCTGGGGATCTCGCGTGGGTCGCGACGACGTCGTCTCCCACCCCCGCGTCGGGGGCCCCCGGCGACGCGCTCGAGCGCGCTGCGACGGCGCGATGCGGTCAGGCGGACGGCCGGCTCGCCGATGTGGCCCGGGCCGTCCTCGGGGAGCGCGTCCGCACGGGTCGACTGCCCGATTCGGAGTGGACGTCGTTCGCGCAGCGCGCCTCCGGCGAGCCGCATCCATGGCCGCGCGTGTGGGCGATAAGCGCGAAGACCCTCGCACCGGACGAGACGAACACCCGCCTCGACGCCTGGCTGGCAACCGCCGGTGACGGCCGTTTTCGCCGCTGCGGGTCGGCCGCGGGCGCGACGCCGGATGGATCGCGCGCGCTCGTCGTGGTCGCGGTCGATGCGCTCGCGGATCTGGCGCCGCTGCCCACGCGCGGTCGTACGGGCCAGTGGCTCACGGTCGAGGCGCATCTCCATGGTCCGGCAACCGGCGGCGACGTGATCGTCATGGGGCCAAGCGGCTCGCCCCACCGGGTCGCGACGTGGTCGGAAGGCCGAACGCTCCGCGGGCGGTTCGCCCTCGACGGGCCCGGAGAGTTCACCGTCCAGATCGTCGCCACCACCGACGGCGGACCGCGGCCCGTGCTCGAGGCGCTCGTCTTCGCCGACGTGGCGCCGCCCGGCCGGCCGCCTGCCGACGCTGCCCCGGGCGAGATCGACGACGCCACCGGAGACGCTCCGGACGACGACGCGTCGGGTCTCGCGGCGATGCTCTCCGAGGCGCGCGCCTCCGCGGGACTGGCGCCGCTGTCGCGCGATACTCGCCTCGACCTCGTCGCGTCGCGTCACTCGTCGCTCATGGCGACGACGCAAACGCTGTCTCACGACGCAGGCGACGGCTCGCCCGGCGCCCGGATCCGATCCGCGGGCGTCGCCGCGCGCGAAGAAGGCGAGAACGTCGCCGAAGCCCCGACGGTCGTGGCGGCGCACCGGGCGCTATGGGCTAGCCCCTCGCACCGCGCCAACATCCTGCACGCCACCTTCACCCGCGTGGGCATCGGCGTAACCCGCGACCGTCAGGGCAACGTCTGGGTCACCGAAGACTTCGTCTCGCCGTAGAACGCACGCCAGAACCGCGCGATCCCTTCGCGCGGTTCTGGCACGCGTTCTTCCCTAATCCGCGTTCGCCGGATCCTTCGGGGTCTCTGCCGGTGGTTTCGGGGCGGGGGTGTCGCCGTTGTCCTCCGCGGTGATCTTGAATTCGACGCGGCGGTTGGCCAGGCGGCCCTCTTCGGTGTCGTTGGTCTCGATCGGCTTCGTCAGGCCGTAGCCCTGGCTCTCGAGGCGCGCCTGCGCGACGTCGTGCTGAACGAGCCACGCCATGACGCTCGCGGCGCGGCGCTTGGACAAGTCGAGGTTGTACTCGGCCGCGCCGTGGCTGTCGGTATGGCCCTCGATGCGCATCTTCTTGATGCTGGGCGTCACCTTCAGCAGGTTCGCGATCTCCTGCAGCATCGGGAAGCTGTCCGGCAGGATCGTCGCCGACCCCGTCTGGAAGTGCACCTGCTGCAGCACGCGCACCGACGAGCCTTCGAGCTTGATGAACCGCGGGCAGCCGTTCTTCTTCGGGTCCGGATCGGGCTGGCCTGGCTCCCTCGGGCACGCGTCCTTCGTGTCCGGGATGCCGTCCTGATCGGCGTCGTCCTCCGGGCAGCCGTCCTGGTCCTCGATGCCGTCCTTGTCCTCGGGCTGATCGGGGCACTTGTCGAACTTGTCCGGGATCCCGTCCCCGTCGCGATCGGGGGGCGAAGGGCAGCCGTCGTTCGGGTCCGGGTCCTTGTGGTCCTCGGGCTCCGTTGGACAGGCGTCGATGTCATCCGGAATGCCGTCGCCGTCGGTGTCCTTGAGCGACTCGTGGATGCTCTCGCGAACCTTGTCGTGCACCTCAGGCGAGTGCGGGTTCGTGTCCTCGATTTGCCAGTACGAGCCGATGAGCGCCACGATGCGCAGGTCCGGCGCGCCGTACCCCGGCAAGATCAACGTGCCGCCGCTCGCCCCGGCAAACCAGTGGTCGCCGAGCGTGACGATCGGCAGCTTCATCCGGCCTTCGAGGTTCCACTCGATCGGCGTGTTCTGCTTCGTGAAGAACGTGGGCCCCGTGACCTTGTCGCTCGTCAGGCCCGTCTGGCCGAAGATCGTGGCGCCGACGCGAAACTTGCCCTGCGCGAGAGGCAGGAACGCGGCCAGCGCCCAGCGCCACTCGTCGCCGACGCCGAGTCCGTCGCGGGGGCCCTCGTTTCCGTTGGGATCGTTGATCGAGTTGTCGTGACGGAAATCGACGCCGGTGTTCACGACGAACGTCGGCAGGTGCGCGGGCGTCCACTCGCCCGACACCATCAGGAGCGCGGACGCGGAGCCGTCGCCGCCGAAGTTCGTCGTCGTACCCGTCGGCGCGAAGCCGCTCAGCTGGAGGCCCACGGCCTGCGAGCGATCGAGGTTGCGCCACACCACGTACCGGGCGTCGAGCCGGATGTCGCCGGCGGCCGGTCCGCCGACCGAGAAGTTCGTGTAGGTCGCGCCGCTGAACGCCTGCGCGGGAAAGACCGGCACGTTGCCCGACTCCGCCCAAGCAACGGGAAACGTGGTGCCGAGCGTCAGCCGGTCGAGCAGCTCGAACCCCGCGGACATGTACGTGGTGAACTGTTCGCTGATGACGTTCGTGGCCGAACTTTGCAGCGCGGGGGCGTAGTTCGTGATGTTCGTCATCCGCAGCGGGTTGATCGCCAACCCCAGACCGAGCTGCGCGTAGACGATCGCGTGCTCTTTGGTGACGGGCCGGAAAACGGCCACGCCGTCGTTCGGGGCCCCAGGGACCTCGAGCCGATCGAGGTGGAAGGTTGGCTGCTGAGCTGCCGCTGGCGCCCCAGCTAGCAGCGTCCCCCCGCATAAAAGCGCGAAAAGGGCGGACTTTACTCGAGGCGCGACCCCGGCACGCCGCCCGTCGACTCGTCTCATCGCGCCGGGCAGAATAGAACAATGCTAGGGGCGGCCGTGCGAACAAAAGCCAGTCGCGAGGACTTGACCGAACGCCGGCCGGATGCTCTCTTGCGCCCGACCCTCTCGGCCCAACATGAAGCGCACCTACCAGCCCCACAACATCCGCCGCGCCCGCACTCACGGTTTCCGCGCGCGGATGGCCACGAGCGGCGGACGCAAAGTCCTCGCGAACCGTCGTCGCAAGGGCCGCAAGCGCCTCACGCCGGCGATCTACAAGAAGTAGGGAGTGCGGCGCTGCCGCCGCCCCATGCCGCGCCGAGGTCCCTCGCCTTCGGCGGCGACCGCAGGCTTCGCCGGCATGACGAGTTCGTTCGCGCCCAGCGCCAGGGTCGCCGGGTCAACACGGCACATTTTGCCCTGCTCGTCTCGGCCCGCGACACCACGGCGGCCGGCGGCGAAGCGCCGTTTCCCTCTCGCCTGGGCCTCGTCGTGTCCCGCAAGGTCGGCGGCGCCGTGCAGCGCAACCGCGTGAAGCGCCTCTGCCGCGAGTGCTTCCGCGCATGGCCGGACTTGCTTCCAGCCGGCGTCGACCTCGTCGTCATCGCCCGTCCCGGGGCGCAGGCGCTCACCCTGGCCACCGTCCGCGCAGAATGGCAAGGGGCCGCCGGGCTCCTGAAGAAGCGAGCGGCCGAGTCCCTGGCGCGTTTGCGTGAGGGGCATCATGTTGGCGCCACGCGAGACGGCCGCCACGGCCACGGCGACGGTTGAGCCGGGCGTCGCGCGTTTCACGCTCGTCGCCGCCATGCTCATCGCCCTAATCACGCTGTATCAGCGCACCCTATCCAGGTTGCTCGGACCGCATTGCCGCTTCGAACCGTCGTGCTCGCGGTATGCCGTGGCCTGCCTCGAGGAGCACGGCACGCTCCGCGGCGGCTTGCTTTCGATCGTGCGCCTGTGTAAGTGCCATCCCTTTCATGCAGGCGGGTTCGACCCCCCGCCGACACGCGCGATGCTCCGGGGCGCCCAGGGCAGGCCCGAGGCGCACTGAGGACTCATGGACAGCAATACGGTTNNCCTTGGCGATGCTGGCCGTGTACTGGCTTTTGAACGGCCACAAGTCGAGCGACGACGTCCAGGAAGTGCCCCAGGAGCGCTACGTCGATAGCCCCGGCTTCGCTCCCGACGTGCTCGACGTCGAGCCGGGCCGGCCCACGCCGGGCACCCCGCCGCCGGGCGAGCTCTGCACGCTGCACGGCAACCGCTACGAGGCCGACCTCTCTTCGAGGGGCGCCGGGATCACCCACCTGCGCCTCACCGACGCCCGGTACGCCAAGAGCGCCGGGGCCGACATGTCGACGACGCCGGACCACGAGCGCTGGCGCAACCTGCGGACGCTCTTCCGGGTGCCCGGCGCCCCGCCGTCACCCGACGACCAGGTGCAGTACGACCGCTTCAACTGGACGCTCGGCCAACACGACGGCAAAGGCTGCAGCTTCTCCTACGAGGACGACCGCGTGCGCATCGTGAAGACGATCGCCGCCGGCGAGCGTCCCTTCGAGATGAACGTCGACACGACGCTCACCAACCTCTCTTCGTCGCCGAAGACCCACGCCGAGACCATCCAAGTCTTCGCGTACCGCACGAACGCCGCCGTCAAGGGCAAGCTCGGGCGCGTGTCGCCGTTCCAGACGGGCGTCGAATGCGCCCGCGACGACGACGTGGCCCGCAAAAGCAAAGGCGACAAGATCTTTCGCGCGCAGCCGTTCTGGTTCGACGAGCCGCTCGTCGACCGATACGCGGCGATCGCGAACTACTACTTCGCCCAGGCCCTCGTGCCGCTCGACATCGCGCCCGGCGAGAAGGGCGAGAAGCCCGTCTGCGGGGTGCTCGTCGAGCAGTGGTACGGCGCCGGCCAGAAAGCGGACGACGACGAGGCGGGCGACATCTACCACGCAAAGCTCGAGTACCCGAAGCGCACGCTGCAGCCGAACGAGTCGACCACCTACCGCCAGATCGCGTTCTTCGGCCCCAAAGAGCGCGACGTGCTGGCCGACGCCGCGGGCGGACGTCCCCGACTGCAGGACCTCATCAACCTGGGCACGTTCTCGATCATCGCGAAGTACCTCGTGATGCTGATCACCTGGATCCACGCCCACGTGACGTTCGGCAACTGGGGCCTCGCGATCATCGTCATGACGATCGGCCTGCGCCTCGCGCTCTTCCCCCTCACGTGGAAGCAGATCCAGAGCACGATCCAGATGCGCCGACTCAAGCCGGAGATCGACGTCTTGAACGCCAAGTTCAAGGATGACGCTCAGGCCAAGAACCTCGCGATGATGGAGCTCTGGCGAAAGCACAAGGTCAACCCGCTCGGGGGGTGTCTGCCGGCGCTCGTGCAGATGCCGATCTGGTTTGCGCTCTACGCGACCTTGCAGACGGCCGTCGAGTTTTACCACACCCAGTTTTTGTGGTTTACCGACCTCTCCGCACCGGACAGGTTCTTCGTGCTGCCGTTCGTGCTGGGGCTCACGATGATCGTTCAGCAGCGGATCGTGCCACAGCAGGGGATGGACCCCGTCCAGGCCAAGATGATGACGTTCCTCATGCCGCTCGTCTTCACCGTGATGATGCTGTTCCTGCCGGCCGCGCTCGGGGTCTACATGCTGACGAACAGCGCCCTCGGCATCACGCAGCAGCTCGCGGTAGAGAAGCTCTTCCCGCGCGCGGGTGGGGGCGCCGGTTCGGCGGCGGGTACCGGGGTGGTCGGATAAGACAACGGCGGGCACCGCGAGGCGCCTGGCTCAGGAAAGGGAAAGATCGTGTCGGAGGATCAACAATCGCAACCGCAGGACAAGGCGTCGGCGCCCGCCGTCGACGAGGGGGCCCTCGACCCGCAGACGATTCGCGCGCTGGCTTTCGTGCGCATGCTCGTCGGCAAGATGCAGATGTCGGTCGAGGTCAACGTGCCGCCGGACGACGGCGAGGGCACGCCCGACGAGATCCGGATCGAGATCGAGGGGGCCGACTCGGGGCGCATCATCGGCAAGAAGGGCAACGTGCTCGACGCCATCCAGTACCTGACGGCGCGGGTGGCCGTGCGGCCGGGAGACGCGCGTCGGCACGTCATCGTCGACGCCGAGGGGTACCGCGCCCGTCACGAGGACCAGCTCGCGCAGATGGCGCGGCGCCTCGCGCAGCGCGTAGCCGACGAGGGCAAAGTGATCACCTTCGACCCGATGAGCGCGCGCGAACGGCGCATCGTGCACATGGCCCTTCGCGACGTGAAGGGCGTGCGCACGGAGAGCATGGGGCAGGAGCCGCAGCGCCGCGTGCAGATCATCCCCGAGAAGACCGGGACCTGACGCGCGGGTAGAACGCGACGGGGCTACTGGCAGTTGTTCGACGGCGGAATCGCGATTTCGCAGCCGCAGGTGTTGTCCGCCTTGCAGCACCCGACTTCGTAGACGGGGATGCAAAGGGTCGTCGCGATGCACACGCTTTGCGAGCACGTCGGCGCGCTCGCCTCCACCGGCTCCGCCTCGCAGCTGCCGCTCATGCACGACGGGGTCGAGCCCGAGCAGCTCTTGCACGCTTCGCCGCCCGTCCCGCACGTCCCGTTCGACAGGCCGCCGACGCACGTGCCGCTGCTGCAACAGCCGCCGCACGTCGCCGGGGAGCACGGAGGCGGTCCCGCCTCGACGACGGCCGCGTCGTGCTGCGGCGTCGTACCGGCGTCGTGCACGACGCCCGCATCGTTGGTGCCGCTCTCGGGCGCGGCGTCGCCCGCAGGCTCTGCGTCGGAGGTCGGCTCCGCCTCGCTCTCGGCGTCGTCCACGTTGTCCGGTGGACCGTCGTCCATCGTGAGCTCGCCCGTGTCGTCCGAGCCCGAACCCTGCGAGTCGCCGTCGCCTGGATGAACGACCATCGCGGCGTCGTCACCCGGGTTGACGGAGACGGGGGCGTCGCCCGGACCCACCGAGTACGCGCCAAGCCCCGAGATGACGCCGCAAGCCACGCTGCCCAGGGCGAGCATGACCGGCACCGCGAGGGGGCGCATCCTCCGACGATAGCTCGACGGAACGCCCCGGCACCACGTCCTCCCGCGTCCCCCTCGCGTCACGGTGCGTCACGACGCGACCCAACCACCGCGCGAGTCCGCGCTCAACACGCTCAGCGAAGCCGAGCGCGCGTGCTCATGTCGCGTCTCCGGTCGACTGGCCCATCGAGCGGAGGCTGCTGCATCCGGCCCAGGGGCATCGTCCGAACCCCGGCAAGGCCGGGCGGAAGCGCGGCGCAAACCCTCGCCGGGTCATCGGTTCCTACGGCTACGACGAAAGGAGCGATCGGACCCAGGGGCGCCGCGAGGCCCTCGAGGTCGGAGTGCGCAACGACTTGCACATGCCTCCCGGCCGGGGCTGGCCACCACGCCGCGACCGCGGGAGCGAAGGCGACGGCGTGGTCGGCTCCGGCGAAGACGTCGCCGGCGAACGTGACGGCGCTTCGCCACCGCGTCGCCTCGGCCCGCTCGCCCTGCAGGGCGGCGCCGCGCGGGACCCTCTCGCCCCACGCGGTGAGAGCCTCGTGCAAGGCGCGCGCGAACGAACGTCCGCGCGCGGCGTCCCCTTCGACGACGACGAGGCGCGGACTGAGACAACCGCGCTGGTCGAAGGCCACCACGTCACGCGCAATCTTCCCCGCGACTTCGTGGATCTCGCTCGACCGGGTGACGACAGCCAGCCCCAACCCTGCCCCGTGTCCGCGCACGATGACCCCCGGTCGATCGCTCGTCCTGGCGCGCACCTCGGCGATCGTCTCGTCGCGCCCGTAGACGTGGACCTCTCCCGACGCAATCGCGCCCGGCGCGGCGACGTCGCGTTCATCGAAGACTCGGATCGCCGCGTCGCCCGCGGCCGCGACGAGCGCGTGCGTCAAGACCGGATCGCGCGCCGAAGGGCGAACCGTCACCCGCGCCGCGGCCGCGCGCGCGATCGCCAAAGCGCGAAGAGGCGCGACGAAGACGTTGGCGGACAGGATGACGTGAACGTGCGGTGCGTCGCCCGCGGCCGCGACGAGGGCCCGCAGCGCCTCGTCGGTCGCCTCGCGTTCGAGCGATTCGAAGCCGAGCTCTACTCCTTCGCGGGACAAGCCCGAGGCCTCGGCGATGGCGGGAACGAGCCGCGCGCGCTCCCGATGCACCGCCTCTGCCGCTGACAGCAGCCGCCTCACGTCGGCGACGCGGGCGTCGATGGAGCGGGTCACGGCCCAATCCGCGAGGACGCCGAGAGCATCTCGTCGAGAGCGATCGAGCACCCGCGCGGCGCAGCCCCAGCGGCCCGGCCGAGTAGCTCGAAGCCGCCGTGAACCCGCCGGACGCGGTCGTGCGTCTGCACGGCGAAGGCGCTGTCGACGTTGGCGAGATCCTCGATCCGCGCGATCCCGACTTCGCCTTCGGGCACGGGATCGAGGGAGACCGGGTCGACGGGGACGACGCGCGCCCATGGCGGCTCGAGGTAAACGCCACGACGGGCGACCGGGTCGACGATCGTCGCCTCCCAGAACTGGCTCGACAGCTCCGTCATTCCGTACTCGCCCGCGATCCAGCGCGGCTCGATCCGGAAGACCCGGGCGACGTCGCGCGCCAGGTCGTCGGCGGAGACCTCGCGCGCGCGGCCCTTGAAGCCGCCCGTCTGCATGACGCGGCTGCCCGCGGGCAGCGCGAGGGCGCCATCCAGCTCGGGGGCGAGCGCGTCGATCATGTGCACAAGCGCAAAACTTGTCGCGAGGACGATAGCGCGCTCGCCCGGTCGCAAAGCGCCGATGCGCGCGCGAAGGCCAGCGAGGTCGATGGCCCCGGCGCGGACGAACGCCGCACCCACGCCGCCACCCTGCATTTCGCGCGCGAAGAGATCGCACATGTGCGCGAGGGACGAGTCGGGGGCCTCCTCTGCCGACGGGCCGATGACGATGACGGGGGTCTGCGGCGGGAGATCCGGGGCCAGCATCGCGCGGCCGAACGCCAGCGCCGCCGCGTCGTACGAACGCGTGTGTCGCATCGGGTGCGCCCCGCGAGCGCCGACCGTGGTCCCGCTCGTGCGAAAGGTGACGGAGGCCTCCGCGTCGTCGAACGCGAAGACGCGAGAGAGCTTGAAGGCGTCCGCAGGGACCGCCGGCGCCTGCCCGGCTCGCGTGATCGTGCGGACATCGACACCCCGGGCGGCGCAGAGCCGCGCGTAACCGGGAACTCGTCGATGCTGGAAGCGCGACAGGTCGACAGCGAGCGCGTCGAAGGGCTCGGGCATCGGCCGGGCGAGCTCGAAGGCGCGGATCATCGAGAGAACGCGCGCGTGGAGCGCATCGCTCGCTGCGCGCGCGGCGGCCGCGTCGTCGAGGGTCACGGCGGCGACCCACCTCGGATGGGGATCTCGGCGAGCGCGCCCGCGAGCGCCTCGGTGAACGCCGACAGGATCGGCGGGTCGACATCGAGCGGCGGGGTCAACGTCAGCACGTCTCCGCGGGCGCCCCCGGTCAGGACGATCCACCCGCGCTCGAGCAGGCGACGGGTCACCGCGAGGGCCCGCGGCGCCCCGCCGGCGAGCGCGACGCCCACCATGAGCCCCCGGCCGCGCACCTCGATACCAGGCTCGCCGAGGCGGTCTCGTAGGGACGTCATCCAGAGCGCCCCACTCTCGCGCGCCCGCGCCGGTAGATCGGCTTGCTCGATGGCGTCGAGCGTGGCCACCGCGGCGGCGCAGGCGAGCGGCGCCCCAAAGTGCGTCGCCGTGTGGATCGTCGTCCCGCCGTGCCGTGCCCAGGCGGACATCGCCCGCGCGCTGCCGATGCAGGCGCTGATCGGCAAGCCGGCGCCGAGTCCCTTTCCGAGGCACACGAGGTCCGGCACGACGCCGCCGGCGACGCTCGCCAACCATGCGCCGCTGCGGCCGAGGCCCGTCCAGATCTCGTCGCACACGAGCAGCGCGCCGTGGCGGGCGCAGACGGCGCTCAGATCGGGCAAGAACGCCGGCGGCGGGACGACGCACCCTCCACGACCGAGGATCGGCTCGACCAGGACCGCGCCGAAGCCTCCGCCCGCGAGCGCCCGATCGACGGCCTGCATCGAGCGCCCGAGCGACGCCGCGTCGACCGGGTATGGCGCGAAGACCACCCTCGGATTGAGCTGCTCGGCGAAGGGATCGCGAAAGCTGGACCTCAGCCCGCAGGCCGCGAGGGGCGCGTACGACAGACCGTGGTAGGCGCCGTCGAACGCGACCACCCCTGCGCGCCCCGTTGCGAGGACGGCCGTTTTGAGGGCCGCGGTCACCGCGTCGGCGCCCGTCGAGCCGAGCATCACGCGGGCCCCAGGCGCCGGGTAGAGCCGCGCGAGGCGCTCGCACAGGGCTAGCTTGGCGTCGGAGCCGTAGACGTCCCCCAAGGCAAGCCACATCCGGTCGCGCTGCGCGTCGATCGCCGACGCGACCCGCTCCGGAACGTGGCCGAGCAGCAGCGCGCCGAAGCCCGCGGCGAGGTCGACGTACACGTTGTCGTCCACGTCGACCACGTTGCAGCCGCGGCCCGACGCGTACACGATCGGCGCGTGCCCCTCCCCACTCTCGTTCTCCCGGCTCTCGCGACGCGCATCCACCGAAGGCGACTCGAGCGCCGCGAGTCTGGCCCCCGCTTCGCGCGACCGGGGACCGGGAGGCGGCACGCGAATCCGGGGAAGGGATCGCCCGAGCTCCTCCCCGAGGTTCACGCGATCACGCGATTGCGCCCCGCCCGCTTCGCTTCGTAGAGCTTCTCGTCGGCGCGCTTGATGAGGTCCAGGCTCGCGCGATCCTCGTCCTTCAGCATCGCGACGCCGATCGAGATCGTGACGCGGATGATCTCGCTCTGGAAGACGAACTTGCTCTGCTCGATCTTCTCGCGCAATCCCTCGGCCAGGGCGAACGCGCCTTCGAGGTTCGTCTCGGGCAGGATGACGGCGAACTCCTCGCCGCCGTAGCGCGCGAGGACCTCGTCACGGCGGATGCGCTGCTGGATGAGCCGCGCCACCTCTTTCAGCACGTGGTCGCCGGCGAGGTGACCGTGGACGTCGTTGATCTTTTTGAAGTGATCGATGTCGAGCATCAAAAAGCTGAGATCGCGCGTGTGCCGTCGCGCGCGCATCATCTCTTTGTCGAGGGCCTCGAGCAGGTAGCGCTTTACGTGCACCTGCGTGAGACCATCGATGATGGTCATTCGATAGATTTCTTCGTGGTATTGGGCCTCGACGTCCTGCCCGGAAAGAAATTTGAAAATGGTGGGGCCGATCTTGATCCGGTCGCCGTTGCCGAGGTGGGCGTCGCGGGTGATCTGCTCGTCGTTGACGTACGAGCCGTTGGTCGAGCCGTCGTCGACGCACCACCAGGCCCCGCTGCGCTGCTCGAAGTGCGCGTGGCGCCGCGAGACGCTGTCGCCTTCGAGGACGATATGGTTCTCGGCGCCGCGCCCGATGCGGATAGGGCTCGTATCGAGCACGAAGCGCCGTCCGAGCAGGCTCGGCTCTTTCGTGTAAATGACGACGAGGCAGTCGTTTCCCTTCGGAGCGTCCCCTCCCCCGATGGGCTTCTGCACGATTGCTGTGACTCGAGTTTTCTCCTCGGACTCGCTCACGCGCAGGGCCTCATCTGACCGCTAGGACAACGCGAGCGCGCGACCCGTACGCGCGTACGGATCATCGTGATCGTGCAACCAGGCGTAGTCCAAAGGTATTCGTCGCATGAAGGCGGGTCAAGGCGCGGCGAGGGCATGAAGCTTCGCGCGGAGCTCGGCCGCCAGGACGACGGTGTGGTCGAGCAACGCCAGAGGCTCGCCCGCGGGCAGGCCTGCCGCCGCGTGAAGTGCGCATTTGGGCGTCGCCACCCAAACATCCACTTGCCGTGCAACGGTGATTGCTTTCGCAAGTCGACCGACCCTTCGACCAACTGGTCCATGATCTCGCGCGGATAGGACTACGACGGGGACCACTCCGCACTTCTCCAGGGAGCGGACGATGCGATCGGGGCGCGCCACAGCGGTGATGAGGCCTACACGCCGCGCGCGCAGAGCGCCCCACGTGAGAAGGGACCCTCCTACCCAAGCACCGCGCGACAGGACGTGGGCGGGCCAGACGGGCCGGCCGAGGGTTGCGAAGCGCGCCACGGCGCGACGCGCGAGCGTCGGATCGACTCGACCCAGGGGCGTCGCCTCGAGCATTGGGACGACGGCGTCGCACGCCCCGACGAGGGTGGCCGTCGGCGCCTGGCGCATGGATCCCAGCCGCAGCCGATCGAGCGCATGGAGATCGCCCGCGGCCCCCCACGGATCCTCGGCGTCGACCGCGAGCAGCGCGAGGGTTGCACGCGCCGGGCGCGTCTGGGCCACACCGTCGAGGACGAGGACCGCCGCCCATCGAGCGGCGAACGCCATGGCCGCCGCGCGCCGGGGCGCGACCGCGACGTGGGCCGCCGAGAGTCCGTCGAGCGCGCGCGCGGCGACGAG
>PLIR01000187.1 GCA_003139415.1 Myxococcales bacterium
CGGCGCCTGGCGCATGGATCCCAGCCGCAGCCGATCGAGCGCATGGAGATCGCCCGCGGCCCCCCACGGATCCTCGGCGTCGACCGCGAGCAGCGCGAGGGTTGCACGCGCCGGGCGCGTCTGGGCCACACCGTCGAGGACGAGGACCGCCGCCCATCGAGCGGCGAACGCCATGGCCGCCGCGCGCCGGGGCGCGACCGCGACGTGGGCCGCCGAGAGTCCGTCGAGCGCGCGCGCGGCGACGAGCGCCTCGTCGCCAACCTCGTCGAGGCCATCGCCCGCCTGCACGAAACGAGGTCGAACGGGCGCGGCGCGATACGCATGGCCGACGAGCGCCGTTCGATTCCCCGCGAGCGCGAGCTCACGGGTGCATGCGATGGCCAGGGGCGTCTTCCCCGATCCGCCGAGCGTCGCCCCGCCGACGGCGACGACGGGGCACGGCAGCGGGAGCGCTCGCTCGACCCGGATCATAAGCGCCCGCGAGGCGACCTTCCGGCAAGCTTCGAGGACGTGGATCAGGTGCGCGAGAGTAGCGCGGCCTGGCACGAAACGCCCCGGCGGCCGCGAGCTCCCGGGCGGCCGGCCATCTGCGCTACGCTCGCCGGTCCATGCTCTCGCTCGATCCCATCAGCTTGGCGCGCCGGCAGGTCGAGATTGACCGCCAGCGTACCACCCGATTTCCCCACCTGTTCGAGCACAAGGTGGGCCGGATGATCGGCTCGCCGCTGGGGCTGCTGCGCGGCTCGGCTCCGGTGTTCTACGAGCTGCTCGAACGCCACCCTTCGCTGGCCGAAGGCCCGCCGGGCACGGGCTGGCTCGTGGGCGACGCCCACATCGAGAACTTCGGCGCCTACCGCGCCGGTGCGCTCAGCGTCGCCGAGACGCTGCGTAGCCACGCCGAGGAACAGGTCGTGTTCGACCTCAACGACTTCGACGACGCGTTCATCGGCCCGTGGCGGTTCGACGTCCTTCGCCTCACGACAAGCTTGATCCTCGGCGGCCGTCAGATGGGCGCCGACGGAAGGCGAACCCTCGACCTCGGCCAGGCCATGCTCGAGGCCTATGTCGCTGCCGTCTTCCAGGGCAAACGCGCGCCTGCAGCGCCTCCGGTGGTCACCGGTCTCGTCGACAGGGTGCGTTCGCGCACGCGCCGCGAGCTGCTCGATTCGCGCACGGAGATCGTCCGCGGCGGCGTACGCCGGTTCGTCCGCGGGCCCCGCTACGAATCCATCACGCCCAAGCTCCGAGCCAAGGCGGAGCGCGCGTTTCTCAAATACACGAAGAAGCTCGGGCGGGGCGAGCGGCCAAGCGCCGAGGCCCTCGAGGTGCTCGACGCCGTCTTCCGTGTCGCCGGGACGGGCAGCCTGGGCTGCCTTCGGATCGCGCTCCTCGTTCGCGGCAAGGGCGGCCGCGACGGCGCGTGGGTGTTCGACATGAAGTCGGAGGGCGCGCCGTCGTCAGCAGGCCTGGTGCGCCCCCCAAAGTTGGCGCCCGCCGAGCGCGTGTGTACCGCCCTGCACGAGTCGCTCGCCCGGCCACCCCGGATGATCGGCGTCACGCGGCTCCGGGGCCGCTCGATGTTCGTCCGCCGCCTCGCGCCGCAAGAAGACCGCCTCGACCTCGCCAAGCTGGAGGCGACCGATCTCGAGCCGCTCGCGCGTCACTACGGCGCGCTCCTCGGCGCCGCGCACAGGCGGGGGGCCGATCGCGTCCGCGGCAAGGTGTGGACCGAGAAGGACCGCGCGGGCATCCTTCGGCGCGCGATCGCCCTCGCGGGCGCCCACGAGGCGATGTACCTCGCTTACTGCGATCTCGTCCGTCGATGAGCGCACCGGCGCCGCCGCCAGCCCGCCGCTTCTTCGACGCGATCGCGGGACGCTACGAGCGCGCGTACGCCTTGCCGGCGGACGTGTCGCGGCGCCGGCTGGATCGTATCCTGGCGCTGCTTCCGCCCGCGCCGGCCCGGGTGCTCGACCTGGGTGTCGGCACGGGCCGCGAGCTCTCCGCGCTCCTCGACGCCGGCTACGCCCCGACGGGGTTGGACGTCTCGCAGAGAATGCTCGACCGATGCGCGCGGAGGTCGCGGCCGGTGCCGCTCGTCTGCGCCGACTTCTGGGCCGGGGCTTTGCCCTTCGAGGCCCGGGCGTTCGACGCCGTCATCGCTCTCCACGGAACGCTCGCGCATCCGCCGGCGGTCGCCTCGATCCCCGAGCTCGCCCGCGAGCTCGCACGGCTCGTCGCGACGGGCGGAGTCTTCGTCGCGGAGGTGCCTTCGCCGGCGTGGCTCGATCGCGTGCCCCTGGATTCTTCGGATTCCGACCGCCGCGTTCGACGGACGGGGCCCCGCTCGTGCGTCTACGAGGACCTCGTGACGGGAGCGTCGATCGACGCGCTCGTGCTCGACGAGAGCGAGTGGCAAGACGCGCTGGGACCGGCGTGGTGGACGCAGGTCGAGCCACTCGGCGACCTTGAGCGGATCGTGGTCGCGCGCAGGGCGTGACTCTCGCGCGAGACGCGATTGAGGCAAGGCCGGCGGAGCCCGCGATGCGTGTCCATTCGCGCTACGCTGCGACGCATGCGATTGAGCGTTGCTTTGGCGGCGAGTGCGGCCGTCATCACCTGCGCGCTGCCAGCGCTCGCCAACGGACGATTCCCCGCCTCGAACCAGTTTCTCTTCTCGCCGTCCAACCCGGACGTCATCTGGCTTCGCGCCACGTACGGCATCCTGCCGTCCACGGACAACGGCGCTTCGTGGGCTTACTTGTGCGAAGACGTCATCGGCCTGCTGTCGGCCGGCGGCAGCGGGTACGAGGACCCAGCCCTCGGCATGATGGCCAACGGCAACGTCATCGCGACGGATTCGCTCGGGCTGAACGTCTCGAGCGACATGGGGTGCGACTGGACGTGCACGGGCAACGGGAACAGCGCGCTCAAGGGGCAGAGCTTCATCGACCTCGCGGTCTTCCCGTCGGACGCGAGCAAGGCCGTGGCGCTGACGTCGACGTACATCACCAACGACTCGTCCACGAGCGACACGTACGCGCAGGTCTTCGAGACGACCGACAACGGCGCGACATGGGCCGCGGTGGGCCCTCCGATCGACCCCAGCGTCAACGTGCAGACGATCGACGTGCCGAACAGCGATCCGAGCCGCATCTACGTCTCGGGGACCCGCGGCTACGGCCTGGCGAAAACCGCGTCGCTTTTCATGTACACGACGGCGAGCGGCTCGAACGGCCCGTGGGTCGAGCAGCTCATCACCCCGTTCGACAACACCACCGAAGATTCGGTCTACATCGCCGCGGTCGACCCGAACGACGCCGACCTCGTCTACCTGCGGTCGAGCGGCCTGGCGACGGGCGGGCAATCCCGGCTCTACGTGACGAGCGACGCATCCAGCGACGCGGGCGCCGTGTTCAACGTCCCCCAGAGCGCCAGCTTCGACGTGCCCGAAGCGGGCTACGCGATCGTGGGCGAGCTGCAGGGCTTCGCGCTCTCGCAGGACGGCACCAAAGTCTACGTGGGCACCAAAGAGAGCGGTCTGTGGATGGCCTCCGCCTCCGACCTGCAGTTCGAGCAGACAAACTCGAAGATCCATGTCGAGTGCCTGGCAACGCGACCCGGGTCCTCCAACGAGCTGTGGGCGTGCTCCGACGCCGTCAGCGGGTTCGTCGCCGGCGTGTCGACGGACGACGGCGCGACCTTCACGAGCAAGCTGTGCAGCGTCACGGGCATGACGGGCGTCGTGGCGTGTCCCGCGAACCCGAGCGGCCCGGTGGGATGCGCGGCCGACGGCAACGCCGCAGCGGTCTGCATGGACTCGTACAACACGGTCTGCTTGTTGGACTCGCTGGACTCCGAGTGCACCCCCTGCAGCGAGGAGGGCGGCGCCAGCAGCAGTGGCGGTGGCGGCAGCAGCAGCGGTGGCAGCAGCAGCGGCGGCGCAACTTCGAGCGGCGCTCCCACCAAGGCGAAGTCGTCTTCGTGCGGGTTCTCGGCGGGTGACTCGGGCGGTACGGGGGGCGCTCTCGGCGGTCTCCTTCTCACTGGGCTGGCCCTCGTTCGAAGGCGCGGGCGAGGACTGCGATGAGGGCGGGCTGGGCGTGGTTCACGTCGGTCGTCGTGCTCGCGGGGGCAGCCGCGGCCATCGCGCCGACGGGGTGCGGCTCATCTCCCGCGCCAGCCGCGCCGGCCACGCGGCTCCCACGCGCGTTGATGATCGACCCGGAGACGTGCTCCGAGTGTCACTCGGCGCACTACCACGACTGGTCGCAGAGCATGCACGCCTACGCGTCGAAGGACCCCGTCTTCGTCGCCATGAACGCCCGCGGCCAGCGCGAGACGAACGGCCAGCTCGGCACGTTCTGCGTGCAGTGCCACGCCCCGATGGCCGTGCGCGACGGGCAGACGACCGACGGGCTCAATCTGTCGTCGTTGCCCGCCGTGTACCAGGACGGGGTGACATGCTTCTTCTGCCATAGCGTGGAGTCGGTGGGCAGCGCCCACGACGCGGCGCTCGACGTCGACGCCTCGCTCTCCAACGCCGCCGTCAACCTCGCGAGCGACCTGGTGATGCGCGGCGAGTACCCCAACGCGGAGTCGACCGCCCCGCTGACGGCGAACTCGGCGCACGCGTCGGCGTACTCGCCGCTGCACGACCATACGCAGCCGCAGAGCGGCCAGATGTGCGGCGCGTGTCACGACGTCGTCAGCCCGGCGGGCGGAGAGATCGAACGGACGTACTACGAGTGGTCGCACTCGGTTTACTCGACGACCAAAGAGCTCACGACGTGCGGGGCCAGCGGCTGCCACATGAGCGAGGTCTCGACGGCGACGCCGATCGCGGCCGGCCCTGGGTTCACGGCGCCGCCCCGCACCGTCCGCGAGCACGACTTCCCCGGGGTCGACGTGGCGCTCGACCCGACCTTTACCAACGCCGCCGTCGAGCGCGGCGTCGTGCAGGGCAAGCTCGACGACGAGACGCTCCAGGGAGCAGTTTGCGTGACCCGGGCCGGCGGCATCCGCGTCGTCCTCGACGACGTCGCCGTCGGCCACCAGTGGCCGAGCGGCGCCGCGCAAGACAGGCGCGCCTGGGTCGAAGTGCGGGCTACCCGGAACGGTGTCCCCGTCTATCAGAGCGGCGTCGTTCCGGACGGCGGGACGCCCACCGAGGTGACGGGCGATCCCGACCTATGGCTGCTCCGCGACTGCATGTTCGGACCGGACGGCGGGCAGGTCGATATGTTCTGGCAGGCGGCGAGCACCCAAGGCAACGAGCTCCCCGCGCTGGCCTCGACGGCGGGCACCAGCGCCGGGACGTACACGCACCGCACGCAGCTCTTCCCGCGTAGCGGGCAGCCCATCACGATCGACGGCGGCACGGTCGAACCCGACGACGTCATCGTGACCGTCTGGATCCAGCCCGTGGGCCTCGACGTGCTCGCCGATCTGGTCGACTCGGGGGACCTCGACGCGGGCGTCATCGCCAGCATGCCCGTCTTTCAGGTCTCGCTCACGGGTCCCGGCACGGCGGGCACCCTCGAGTGGAAGCCCGACGCCTCGACCCTTGTCCCCGGCTACCAGAACGACCCGTGGGACAACACCCAATCGACATGCGTCAGCTCCCTGGCCAACATCGCCGGGGCGCTCGCGAGCAACCATACCAAGTGCTTACCGTGAGGCCGGCGCCCACGCGCCCCCGAGTCAGCTCAATCGTCGAGGCAGAACGAGAAGACGGTGCTGTCCGTCACCGGCGCCGCCGCATCGGTCGTCGCCGCGGTCGTCGCCGTGAACGTGATCTGCCAGAACCCATCCATGAATAGGTACAGGTCGCCGATCTCGTAAGCGCCGCCCCCTTGCGGGGTCGAGGTGGCCTCCAGCCAGCCATGGTTGTGCTCGGGCATCCAGGCCTTGATCGTCAACTTGGCGCCGTCGACGGGCTGGCAGTTCGCGTCGGTGATCTTGATCGTCCACGTGTCCTGCCCCTGGGCGATCGAGCCCCCATTGACCGACACGATCTGGAACGTCAGGGCGCCCGACGCGCCCTTCTGCGCCATGTCCGCGACGAACGTCGCGGAAGCCAAGTCGCAGCCGTCCTGCACGGCCAACGAGACCGTCTCGGGCGCGTCGCAGACGTTGATGGGGCTCGAGGACGTCGACGGTGTGCTGGCCGAGGAGCACGAGCACGCTACGGCAAGGCCCAGCGCGACCGCACCCTGAAGAGCGACGTTCGCCACGGGTTGCTGCTTCGACATGGGACGCGCCTCTCTTCCCTGCACAGTATACGCGTCGAAAAGGTCATCGGTTACCTGGGCATTGCGTGGGCGGCCCCCGCCGATCGTTCAACGGCGCACGAATATGCACACCCTGGGCAGAACGGCGCCCGTCGGACGCGTATGCTACCGGCCGAAGTTCAAGAGCGCGCCGTGGACCTCCTCTATTTCGTCCTCCTCGTCAGCTCGCTCATCTTCATCCACGAGTCGGGGCACTTCGCCTTCGCGAAGGTGTTCGGCGTCAAGGTGCTGACGTTCTCGATCGGCTTTGGGCCGAAGATCCTTCGCATCCGCGGCAAGGAGACGGAGTACTGCGTGGGGCTGCTCCCGTTCGGCGGCTTCGTGAAGATGCTCGAGGAGAGCAAGCGGAGCGAACCGATCCTCCCCGAGGAGCGAGGCCGGACGTTCGAGGCGCAGGCGCTCTGGAAGCGTGTCGTCATCGTGCTCGCGGGGCCGGCGATGAACGTGCTGTTCCCGGTGGCCCTCTACACGTCGGTCTTCCTCGAGGACGAGAAATTCCTGCCCCCGACGATCGGCCAGATCGTGCCGGGCAAACCGGCCGACGGGAAGCTCGAGCCCGGCGATCGGATCGTTCGCGTCGACGGCGACGAGGTGACGAGCTTCCCCGAAGTGCAGCAGGTCATCGCGCGCCGCGCGGGCAAGCCCGTCGACCTTGCGATCGAGCGGGACGGCAAGCCCGTCGACGTGACCGTGGTGCCGGCGAACGAGGCGGAGGTCCGCGAGCTCGACATCGTGGAGCACACGGGCAAAATCGGGATCGATCCGCGCTTCCCGGCCGCCGTCGTGGGGATCGCGCAGCCCGACTCGCCCGCCGGCCACGCGAAGCTACAGACGTTCGATCGGATCACGGCGGTCAACGGACACCGCATCGAGCGGTTCACGGAGCTCGTCGACGTGCTCGCGGACAACCGCGGCGATCAGGTCGTCTTGAGCTACTTGCGCCCCGTGTACGTGCCGCACGCGCTCGGCGGCCTGTGCGTCATGGCCGTGCTCGAGCCGGGCGTCGCGCAGCTCACTCCGCTCCCGCGCGCCTCGGGCGCCTCGCCTCCCACGGACGCCAGGGCCCGCGCCACCGACGTGCTCGCGCGGACGGGCATCGAGAACGCGGACATGTACGTCGCCTTCGTGCCCGAGGCGTCCAGCGAGTGGCGCGCCGGCCTGCGCCCGGGCGATCGGATTACGACCCTCGATAGCTCCCCGCAGAGGCTGTGGCGCTCGATGGAGGACGAGCTCGTCGCAGGCGCCGACAAGCGCCACGAGCTCGCGTGGCTGCGCGGCGGCGTCGCGATGCGCGGGTTCTTCCAGCTTCGCAAGGAGCAGTGGGACGACGAGTTCGGCCAGCACTACGAGCGCTACGTCTTTCGCAGCGACGACTGGCTGCCGTACGCCGAGGACCGCCTCGTGCCCAACCCGCATCCGCTGGCCTACGCCGTGAGGCGCGGCTTCGAGGAGACGGGGAGCGTCATCAAGTTCATCAGCGTCGGCATGCTGCGCCTCGCGCAGGGGCGGGTCTCGCTGGCGACCGTCGGCGGTCCGATCACGATGTACGACATCGCGGGGCAAGCGGGCGCGAAGGGGCCGGCATACTTCGTCTGGGCCATGGCGCTCATCTCGGTCAACCTGGGGCTCATCAACCTGCTGCCCATCCCGGTGCTCGACGGGGGGCACCTGCTCTTTTTCCTGTTCGAAGCCGCGCGTCAAAAGCCGTTGCCGCTTCGGATCCGGGAAGTCGCGAGCCTCGCCGGGATGGTGGTCCTTCTGCTCTTGATGCTCGTCGCCTTCAAGAACGACGTCGAGCGGCGGTGGGACGTCATCGTCACGCAGGTGCGCGAGCTCGTGTCCTCGTGACGGCCGCCGCGCGCGCGCCGAACGCGCGCGAGGTCGCGGCCCGCGTGCTCGTGCGGATCGACAAGGACGCCGCGTTCGCGGCCGCCGCCCTCGAGGCCGAGCTCGATCGCGCGGCGCAGTTGGCCGCGCGCGACCGGGCGCTCGCGACGGAGCTCGTCTACGGGAGCCTTCGGGTCATGCCGTGGCTCGAAGGGACGCTGGCGCCGTTCGTCCCGCGCGGCGTGGCGAGGCTCGACGCGCACGTGCGCGCGTGCCTGGTGCTCGCGGCGTATCAGCTGTTCTTCATGCGCGTCCCGGCGTTCGCCGCGGTCAGCGAGGCCGTCGACGCCGTTCGGTCCGTGCGAGGGCCGCGCGTCGGGGCGTTCGCCAACGCCGTGCTGCGCAAGGTCGCCGCGCGCGCCGGAGAGATGGGCGCCGCGGATCGCGACGCTGCCGTCGTCGAGTCGACGCCCGAATGGCTACGCGAGGCCCTGGTGCGTTCGCTCGGCGCCGACGAGGCCCTGGCGTTCCTGAAGAGCGCGACGCAGCCGCCGCCCATCGCCCTTCGCGTCGAGCACCCGAACGAGCGCGACGCCTGGCTCGAGCGACTGCGGGCCGCTGCGCCCGACGCCACGTTCGACGCCGGTATCGTCTCGCCCCTCGCCGTTCTCGTGCGCGGCGCGGGCAAGCCCCAGACGCTGCCCGGGTTCCGCGAGGGCGCGTGGTCGGTGCAGGAAGAAGGCTCGCAGGTGGCGGCCCTGGCGCTCGGGGCCCGCGCCGGCGAACGGGTCATGGATGCGTGCGCCGGCCGAGGCAACAAGACGGCGGTCCTCGCCCGCGCCGTGGGGGAGACCGGCGCGGTCGACGCGTGCGACACGGCCCCCACCAAGCTGCAGCGGCTCCGGATCGAGCTCGGCCGGGTGGGACTGCGCGCCAGGGAGACGTTTGCGGTCGACTGGACGGTGGGCTCGGGAGACGTCCCCCTCGACTACGATCGCGTCCTCGTCGACGCGCCCTGCAGCGGCACGGGGACGCTCCGGCGGCGTCCAGAGATCGCCGGGCGGGGCTCGAGCGGCCTCGCAGCCGGCCAGGCGGGCGTCGACGCGCTCGCTCGCTGTCAGCTCGCCATCGCCTCGCGCGCGGCGGGCCACGTGCGGCGCGGAGGCGTCTTGCTCTACGTCGTGTGCAGCGTGCTGCAAGACGAGGGAGAGGGTGTCTTCGGCGCCCTTCTCCGCGCGCGACCCGATCTGCAGCCGCTCCCGTTCGGCGCCGGCGATCCGCCGTCGCTCGTAGCGGCCTCGCAGGGCACGGCCACGTGCTTGCTCCTGCCGCACCGCCACGGGACCGACGGCTACTTCATCGGAAGGCTCGCTCGACATTGAGGGGAAACGCCTGACAAGATACGGTCCGTTTCACCTCCTCACTTAAGCCGGGAGAGCAGCGACCCCCATGATCGACGTCATTTTGCCCCAGCTCGGAGAGAGCGTTTCCGAGGGGACGATTTCCAAGTGGCTCGTCCGCGAGGGCGAGGTGGTCAAGAAGGACCAGGCTCTCGCGTCGATCGCGACGGACAAGGCCGACAGCGAGCTGCCGTCGCCCACAGGAGGGCGGATCTCCAAGCTTCTCGCGGCCGAGGGAGACGTCGTCCCGGTCAAGACGGTCATCGCCCGAATCGACGAGAACGCGCAAGGGCCGTCGCCCTCACCGTCGCTCTCGGCTTCACCCGGGGCCCCCGTGTCGCTGCCGCCGTTACCGGCGATCGCGGCGCCGCCGCCTCCGGCAGCGCCCGTCCCGTCGGCCGCGTCGGCCGCGGCGCGCAACGCCGGTGGCCCGCTCGCGACGCCCACGGTGCGCAAGACGGCGCTCGAGAACGACGTCGACCTCGATCGCGTGCAAGGCACGGGCGAGCGCGGACGCGTGACCAAGGACGACGTCATTCGCGCCGCCGGCACGCCCAACCTCGCTCCGGCCGCCCCCACGTCCGCCCCCACTCGGCAGTCGACGCCCCCGCCGGCCATCGAACGGCCACAGACACGCGCGACGCCGCAAACGCAGCAGATCGCGCAGATGATCAACACGGGAGGTGGGTTCGTTCCGCCGATCCCGGGGGTGGGCTTCGGGCAGTTCAAGGTCCCCGCCTATCGGCCGGCCGAGGGCGACAAGGTCATCCCCTTCACGCGACGCCGGCGCATCACCGCCGACCACATGACGTACTCGAAGTTCGCGTCGCCCCACGTGGTGACGGTGGCCGAAGTCGACGTCCAGCACGCAACCCGCCTGCGAAACCAACACAAGGATCGCTACAAGGCCGAGGGCATGAGCCTGACGATGCTGGCGTTCGCGGTCGTGGCGACGGCAAAGGCGCTGCGGGAAAACCCGCAGATGAACACCCGCGTGCTCGACGACTCGTACGTGGTGCTGCACGACGTCAACGTGGGTGTGGCGGTCGATTCGCCCGACGGGCTCGTCGTGCCCGTCGTGCGTCGCGCCGACGAGCTGGGCGTGCGGGGTATCGTGCGAGCGATCGACGAGGTGGCCAAGCGCGCGCGCGCCGGCAAGATCACGATCGACGATCTGAGCGGCGCGACGTTCAGCGTGTCGAACCCCGGACTCAAGGGCAATCTCTTCGGCGGCGCGATCATCAACCAGCCGAACGTGGGGATCCTGCGGATGGGCGAGGTCCAGAAGCGCGTCGTCGTCGTCGAGACCGAAGACGGCGAGGACCACATGGCCATTCACCCCGTGATGTACATGGCGCTCTCGTACGACCATCGCGTGGTCGACGGCGTGGCGGCGAACGCGTTCTTGTGGCGGGTGACCGAGATCCTCGAGAAGGCCGACTTCGAGGTCTAGCAGGGTGCTGAAGAAGAGAATTTGACCGCCAGGACACCCAAAGACGCCAGCGTTTGGATCAGTCAAAGTCCCTGGACTTTTCACCCGGTGGCCCTGGCGTCCTGGCGGTTCTCTCCCTCTCGCCTGGCCCGCCGAGGCGCTACTTCTTTGGTGTGAGGATCTTGGCGCCCGGGATCTTGTCGACCGGGATGGTGCCGACGCCGGCGGTGTAGAGCTCCGTGTAGCTGCAGGAGCGGCAGACGTACGCCTGGACGACGCCGATCTCGTCATCCTTCCAGTCGTGGTGCTTCACGAAGAGCACCAGAGGGCGAACGGTGTCCCGATCGTCGCGGTCCGCGATGTGGGGCACAAAGAGGATCTCGCGATGCGCGCACTTGGGGCAGATATGGGACGTTCGCATCGATGATGACGCTAGCACCATGCGGCCGCGGGCCCTCGCCCCAAGGCCACTTTTTACAGCAGTTTTAGTTTACGAGGTTGAAACGTAGGGACTTTTAGGCCACCTGCGACAGCACGCGCTCGAACAGCTTTCGCCCGTCGGCAGACCCGAGGACGGCTTCGCTCATTCGCTCCGGGTGGGGCATGAGGCCAAAGACGTTGCGCCTTGGACCACCGTAAATGCCCGCGATCGAGTCCAGGCTGCCGTTGGGATTGGCCGTCGGGTCGAGCGCGCCCTCGGCCGTGCAATAGCGGAGGCCCACGAGTCCCTCGCCCTCGAGACGGTGCAGCGTCGCCGCGTCGGCCTGAAAGCGCCCCTCGCCGTGCGCGATGGGCAGCCGTAGCACGGCGCCCAGGCTCGATGTGAAGGGCCCTTCGGCGGTGACCTTGACGAACCAGTCGCCGCACTCGAAGCGCTGGTGCAAGTTGCGGGTGAGCGCCCCGGCGAGCAAGCCGATCTCCGTGAGGATCTGGAACCCGTTGCACACCCCGAGCACGTAGCCGCCGCGCTTCGCGTGGGCGACGACGGCGTGCACGATCGGGCTCACCTTGGCGATGGCGCCTGTACGAAGGTAGTCGCCGTACGCGAAGCCGCCCGGGATGGCGACGAGGTCGGTGCCGGCGGGAAGATCCTTGTCCGCGTGCCACGCGATCGTCGTCGGCGCCCCGCAGACGTCGCGCAGGGTGTGGACCATCTCGGCGTCCGCGTTCGAGCCCGGAAAGACGACGACGCAGGCCTTCATGGCTCCGCGCCAACTAGCACACGCCGGCCGCGTCCGCGACCGCGAGCAGAGAGAGAAGACCGCCGGGACGCCAGGGCCGCCAGGGGAAAAATCTTGGGGATTTTGATGGATCCAAACCTTTCGTCTTTGGCGTCCTGGCGGTCAAATTCTCCTCTTCAACGCCCTGCTAGACCGGCAGGGCGATTGCCGCTAGGTGCTGGCTTGTGGCAACGCCTGCGCCCGGCTTCTCCTCCGACCCGGCCATCACCCCCGCGCTCATCCGACAGCACAAGCTGAGCGAACCCGAGTACGCCTCGGTCCTTCGCGCGCTCGGGCGCGCTCCGACGTACACGGAGCTCGGCGTCTTCAGCGTCATGTGGAGCGAGCACTGCTCGTACAAATCGAGTCGGGTCCACCTCGGGCGCCTGCCGACCAAGGGGCCGCGCGTCATCCAGGGGCCCGGCGAGAACGCCGGAGTCGTCGACATCGGCGACGGCTTCGCCGCCGTCTTCAAGATGGAGTCGCACAACCACCCGAGCTTCATCGAGCCACACCAGGGGGCCGCGACGGGCGTCGGCGGGATCCTCCGCGACGTCTTCACGATGGGCGCGCGGCCGATTGCCAGCCTCAACTCGCTGCGCTTCGGCCGCCCCGATCACCCGCGTACGGCGGAGCTGCTTCGGGGTGTCGTCGCCGGCATCGGAGGCTACGGCAACTGCATCGGCGTACCGACGGTGGGCGGCGAGCTGCAGTTCGACCCGCGCTACGACGGCAATATCCTCGTCAACGCGTTCACGTGCGGCGTCGCCCGTGCGGACCGCATCTTTTATGGGCGCGCGAGCGGCGTCGGCAACAGCATCCTCTACATCGGCGCCAAGACGGGGCGCGACGGCATCCACGGCGCGACGATGGC
>PLIR01000186.1 GCA_003139415.1 Myxococcales bacterium
CCGGCGAGAACGACTACACGATGCTCACCATCGCGCCCGGCGCGCAGCTCTCGGGCGTCGACCAAACAGGCGGACACTTCAGCGCCGACATCTCAGGCACCCTCGACTGCTCGACGGACCTGCTCACGGGCACCCTGAGCAACGGCGCTTACGAGTTCCCGGGCGACGCCGGCAGCCTCTCGATGCAGGGCACGATCTCGGCGATGTACGGCAAGGAGGGCGACGCGGGAACCCCCGCCTTGAGCGGCGATCTCACCGCGTCGAGCCAGCAGCTCCAGGGGACCGAGGCCGCCGGGACGTGGTCGGCGGCGCTTCAGTAAGTCCTTAACTCTTCCCCGCGAGCGAACCGTCAGGCCTACGAGCTTCGGGCCTTCTTCGTAACGAGCGCGCGCGCCGGAGCGTCCGCGATGCCGGGCCGTCCGTGCGTGTGCTCCGTCGGCTCCGTCCGCCCCTTGGCGAGGGGCCGGGCCGGGGCCGCGCCACTATCCACGACCCCGAGGCCTTCGCAACGCGGACACACGTACGTCTCGACATCCCACGCGGACCCCGCCCGACCGAACGGCCCTCCCCCCGAGCCGCCGCACGCCGGGCATTCGTAACGCAGATCGTGCATCGAGTTCTCCCGAGCGGGCCCCTTTCGGACTCTCC
This sequence comes from Myxococcales bacterium, assembly GCA_003139415.1. Lineage (GTDB taxonomy): Bacteria > Myxococcota_A > Polyangia > Polyangiales > Polyangiaceae > Palsa-1150. The sequence goes on from PLIR01000186.1 coordinate 649, forward strand.
CACATCATACTCTGCCACGCCCGCGAGCCAAAGGAACGGGCCCCCGGCGTGAGTGCCCGTCGAGGCAGGCCGAGACCGCTTCGATCCGAGCCTGCCGAAACGTCGAGCACGGGCCGGGCAGTTGCATCCATGACTTCGTCATGCGCGGGGCCATTGCTGCAGGAGCTCTTGGCCTGGTCGTCTGCTCTGGGCAGGCATCGGCTCAGGTAGCCAACCAGCCAGAGCCTGTGGCCCCTCCAGCCGACGGCATCTCGCCGCAAGCGTCGTACAACGTCCCGCTTCTGCTCGCCTCGTACATGAGCCGGTTGGCGGCCGCCGGGGCGCCCGTGAGCCAGGAAGATATCGAGGAAGCCGCCCACCAGTACATGACCAACGGCGCTGCGGCGACCAGTGTTCCGACGAGCGGGCCCGCGGCCGCGTACTTCACGAATGGCGCGGCCGTCACGGGCGTGCCGGCCAGCGGTCCCGTTGCCGACTACTTTCGTAACGGAGCTCAAGTGTTCGCGTATTCGCCCGAGCCGGTCGCGGCGACCTCTCTCGAGACGCCCTCAGCGGATGCAGGTTTGCCGCGCCCCAAGGCCGCGCAGGAAGTCCCTGCAAGTCAGACGGAGGTCGCGCAGAACAGCGTCCCGGCCCCTGCGGCTCCCACAACCATGGCAGCCACGATCCAACCCGCGGTCAACAGCGCGACGGGGCTGACTTGTTCACCTCAGGAAATCGAGGCGGCGATGGCGATTGCCAGGGTTTACGCTGGCCCGTCTACGCCGGCACCGGTGCCCACTAGCGCTGCCCTCGCCGCCGCCGCGGCTCCGGAGCCGTCTTTCGAAGAGCTTCGCTCATCGGACGTCAAGCGCGCGCCCGCCCGTTCGCGGAGACCTTCGCCGTGGTGGCCGATCGTCTCGGCGCTGGTCGGAGCCCTCCTCGGTGCTGCGTCGATGTCCCTCTGGACGCGCGTCCGGGTGCGTCACGCGGGGCACGGCGCGTAAGGCCGCGGCCCCCAATTTTTTCTTTTGAAACCAAGAGTCGTTTTCTCCGTGTCCCGGTTGGGGCCTGGGAGGGCGACGATCATGAAATTGTCACGTTGGAGCGTAGGCACCGTGGGCATGGTGCTGCTTCAGGGCTGCAGCAGTAGCAGCGGCGGGACTCCGACCGCGAGCAACGATGGGAGCGTTGAAGGCGCCTCCCAGGAGCCCGAGGGCGACGCGGGCGGCGCTGCGGATTCGGGAGTGGCCCTCGACTCGAGTGCCAACGACGCGAGCGCGGATGGCCCCATCGGCGACGGCGCCATCACCGACGGTGGCGGCGACGCCGTCGCCACCGGCTCGGACGCAGCATGCACGGGCGCGTGGCTGAACGCTTCGGATCTCTACCCGGGCGTCACCCCCGACGCGGGCGCCGTCATCCTGCACGCCGCCGGCAACGGGACGCAGAACTACGAGTGCGAGGCGGTCGATTCCGACGCCGGCACGACGTACGAGTGGGTGTTCACCGGGCCTCAGGCAGACCTCGACGACTGCAACGCGACGCTCATCGGACACCACTTTGCGAGCGAGGCCGGCGTGTCGGCGCCGGAATGGCAGACGCTGGACGGCACATACGTCATCGGCAGCAAGAAGGTCTCGTACACGCCCGACGGAGGCGCCGCCTCCATCCCCTGGCTGCTGCTCGAAGCGACTGCGCACGGCGGCGACGGCACCCTGAGCAACGCGAACTGGGTCTCGCGCGCCAACACCGCGGGCGGCATCGCGCCGACCACCGCGTGCACGGCGTCCAACGTCGGCGCCACCCAAGACGTCGACTACACGGCGGACTACTACTTTTGGGGGCCGTGAGGGGCGTGGGGCGCGTGCTGCGCGTGGATGAAGTTCGAGGCCGAGAACCGGGATAGTCTTCACGAGGTGTTTGGAACGAGCGATGCCTGAATCCGAAGCGCCTTCGGCGCTCCGCGCCCGCGTGCTTGCGGCCGCGGCGGCGACGCCTTCGACGACGCGTCCACGAGGACGCGCCGCGGGCGGAGCTTTGCTCGCCGCGTCCGTGGCGGTGGGCGTGTCGGTCTTCGAAGGCGTCGGCGGCTTTGCCCACGGAGCGGGTCGCCCTTTGCGGATCACGATCGCGCTTGCGGGCGGCTGGATGGTCGTGTCGGCGGTGCTGGCCTGGCTGGTCCTCGGGCGAGGGGGATCGACGCTCGCGCGCAGTCCCGTGCTCGTGGGGTTGGCCGCGGTCGCGACGCCGTTCATTCTCTTCGCGTGGATGCACGCGTTCAACGGCGCGTACGCCGAGCCCTACGACGCCGTCGGCTACCGCTGCTTGCGTTACACATTGTTCATCTCGGTCCTCCCGCTCGCGACATTTCTCGGCTTGCGGCGGGCGGTGGAGCCCCGGCACCCGGCCGTCCTCGGTGCAGGCGCGGGCGCCGCATGCGCCGCGTGGGCGGGCGCGCTGATCGATCTCTGGTGCCCCCTCACGAACACCATGCACGTCCTGGTCGGACACGTCGCACCGCTGGTGGCGGCGACCATCGTGGGCGCGGCTGTAGGCCGATTCACGCTCGGTGTACGACCGGTTCGATCGCGTTCGCGCTCATAGTCATTTCTTGAAAAGGGTTTCCTCGGCGGAAACTCCTCCTGTCCGTCGCCGTGTTCCAGGGCGAGACTGACGAGGCGACGGAACGTCGTCCCAGGGGGCGTGAGCCGCGCGTGCAGCGTCGCTCGTCGAAGCCATGAACGAACGATTGTCCCAATCATGAAACTCCAGGACGCCGAGCGGGCAGCGCTCAACAGCGCGATGGATCGCTACGCCGACGGCGAGGAGAAGGCGTTCGCGGACGTCTACGATCTCCTCGCTCCTCGGCTGCTCGGCTACTTCGCCCGCCAAACGGGCGACGACGCGCTCGCCGAAGATCTCGCGCAGCAGACGCTCCTCCAAATGCACGCAGCACGAAGGAACTACGCAACGGGTTCCGACGTCGTGCCGTGGGCGTTCGCCATCGCCCGCAACGTTGTCATCGACGCGTACCGCCGGACGCGCAAGGAGTTCCTGTCACGCGCGACGGGCGACGACGTCGAGGCGATGGACCTGCGCATCGATCGTTCCTCCAATCCGGACGAAGTCGCGATGACGCGGCAGACGATCGACCTCGTGAACGACGTGCTGTGCCGCGTGCCCGAGCCACTCCGCGCAGCGTGGGACATGGTCCATCGAGAGGGCTTCAGCAACGCCGAAACGGCGCTGGCACTGGGCATCACCGAGAACGCCGTCAAGCTCCGCTTATTCCACGTCCGGGAGGCGGTGCGAGTCGCCATCCACCGCGACGAATCTTAGCTGCTTCGTCGAGCCGTCCGAAACAATCCAAACGAGGAATCCGATGAATACCGCAGTGCCGCTGCGGGAGCGCGTGCTCTCGGCTGCAGCGGCGACGCCTTCCATGACGCGCAGACAAGGCCGGCGCATGGCCGTCCTGCTCATCGCCCTGTCGGCTGCCGTCGCCGCCGCGCTGCTCGCCGTCGTGGGTGGGCCCGCCGACGTGGGCGAGAGCGTCTCCACACGAGGGCCGATCGTCCGAGGATGGGCCATCGCCGCAATCTCGCTCCTGTGCCTGGTACTCGGGCGTGGCCGTTCGACCGTCGTCCGCGCGCCGCAGCTGTTGACCGCCGCGACGTGGGCGAGCCCGGTCGTCATCCTCATGTGGACGCTGCGCTTCGACGGCGGCGGCGCTTCGCTCCACGAGGCCGTGAAGGGCCTCGGGCTTGGCATTGCGGTCGCCATCACGCCGCTCGCGTCCTTCTTGTTCATTCGCCGCGGAGCCGAGCCGCGTTACCCGGGTGCTCTCGGCGGCGCCGCCGGGGCGATGTGCGGCGCCTGCGCTCAGGTGATCGTGCTGCTCTGGCATCCGTTCACGGGCGTTGGTTACGCGGCGGTGGCCCACGCGGTCCCGCTCGTGGCGCTGGCGGGAATCGGCCGCGTGACAGGCGGCTGGACCCTCGCGTCGGCATCCGCGCGCGCACGGCACGACGACACAACGAACAAAATATCGAGAAACCAGGACCCCGTTTCCACGTGGTCCAGTTGGGAGGACGCGGAGTCATGAAGGTCAAATTGGGACTCATCGGAATTGTCAGCATGGTGGCTGGTTGCGCGTCGACGGGAGCGGGGCAGGTGTCGCGCGGAGAGCCCGACTTCTCGAGCTTCATCCGCCGCGGCGACCCGGCCGTACTCGTGGGCGACGCGCGCGTCGTCGACGCCAAAGTCAACCCGCTCGTCCCCGTTCAAGCGTCGACGGAGGGCAACGAAGTGACGCTCCGATTCGGCCGGCGCCGGCACGTCGAGGGCGTGGCTCGCCTGGAGGGGTCGTCTTTCGAGACGGTCTCGCTCGAGCAAGCGACCGTTGCCGACGACGCCACGCCCCCGGCCCGGGCCACACGCGTGATGCTCGACGGCGGCCACTTCATCGTTTGCTGGAAGCGGGGCGACGCCGAGAGGGGCTACCGGGCGCTCGCGCAGGTGTACAAGCTGGACGGCACGCCGGTCGGCGCGCCCGCGGTGATCTCCCCGGCGAACGTGGACGTCGTCGGAATGCCGCAAGTCGTGTCGACCGACGGCCATCATGTCCTCGCGACCTTCGCGGCTGCCTCGGACGGCTCGTTCGTTCTGATGGCCGTTCCGATCGAGGACGGCTCCGGCGCCGACGGCGTCCAGTCGGCCGTGACTGACCGGCGTTGAACGCGGATCGATGCTCTCGCAACGTTTGATCCCTTCTCGACGGGGGTGCACTAGTCTCGGGCCTGGTTCATGGCCGTCGAGCACTCGAGACCGGGCGGAGAAGTCCACCGCAGCGCGCGAGCTGGATGGTTACGCGCGGCGGTGCTCGGCGCCGACGACGCCCTCGTCTCGACGTCGAGCCTGATGATCGGCGTCGCCGCCTCGTCCGCGACGCAGCAAGCCATCCTGCTCGCCGGGGTGGCCGGCCTCGTCGCCGGCGCCATGTCGATGGCGGCGGGCGAGTACGTCTCCGTCAGCTCGCAGCGCGACGTGGAGCTCGCGGACATCGAGATCGAAAAGCAAGAGCTGGCGCGCGAGCCTCGGGCCGAGCTGAACGAGCTCGCGATGATCTACGTCAGCCGCGGCCTCGACAAGGAGCTGGCGATGAAGGTCGCGAAGCAGCTCAGTCGCCGCGACCGACTGGCGGCCCACATGCGCGACGAGCTCGGAATCGATCCGACCGCGCTCGCCCGGCCGATGCAGGCCGCGTGGATCTCGGCCGCCAGTTTCGCCTCGTTTGCCCTCGTGCCCATCGCCGGGCTCCTCGTCGCGCCGGCCGACGTCCGGATCCCCGTCATCGCCGGGGTGTCGCTCGTCAGCCTCGCGGGGCTGGGCGCCCTGGGCGGGCGTCTCGGAGGGGCGCCTGTGGTTCGCGCCGCGTTGCGCGTCACCGTCGGCGGGCTCCTCGCGATGGTCACGACGGCCGCCATCGGGCGGCTCTTCGGCGTTGCTGCGGGGTGAACGGCGCGCGCGAGCCGCTCGACGCCGCGCGCAGCCTCACCAGGCGACGGAGCTCGGCGTCGGGTTGTAAACCTGACTGGCCGCAGGCCGTCCGAGTTCATCGAACCCGTCGGCTCCCCACGTGTCGACGGAGCCGTTCATCAGAAGCCCGCACGCGAACACAGGGCCGAATGCGATCGCGGAGACGCCCGTGACGCCGCCGAGCGCCACCGGCGGCGACGACAGGGGGCCGCTCGCGCCGGAGTCGCCGGTGCCGACCTCCCCGCTGTAGCCCTGACCCCAGCAGACGGCCGTCCCGTTTGCCCGGATGGCGCAGAAGGTGTTCGACAGGGGCCCCACGGAGAGCGAAACCGCGTCGGTGACGTTCTGCACCGTGACCGGCGTCGTCGAGTCGGTCGCCGTCCCGCCCCCGAGGGCACCCGACGCGTTCGACCCCCAGCACATCACGGCTCCACCCGAGAGAATTGCGCAAGACGTGTCGGACGCCGACGCGATGGCGATGCCGTTCGTGATGGTCGAGACCGTGACCGGCTTGCTGTCGGGAGAACTTGTCGGCGTCGATCCGTTGCCGAGCTGCCCGTAGCCGTCGTCTCCCCAGCACTGAACGGTGCCGTTCGACAGCAGGGCGCACGTGTGATCCTCGTACTCGTCATAGCCGCCGATGGCGAGGGCCGTGACGCCGGTCAAACCCGTGACGGGGACGGGCGCCGCCGAGCACTTGTCCGTGCCGCCGTTGCACGAGGTCGTGAGCGTGTTTCCGAGCTCGCCGAAGTCGTTCGACCCCCAGCACTCGACGGTGCCCCCCGAGATGAGCGCGCAAGCATGGACCGCGCCGGCCGCGATGGCGATCGCGTCGCTCAGGCCCGTGACCGCGATGGGCGTCGCCGAAGACGCCGTCACGGTGGGATCCGTCCCGAGCTGACCGTACGAGTTGTCCCCCCAGCATGCGACGGTGCCGCCGGAGAGGAGAGCGCACGCGCTGGCCTGTCCCGCCGCGATGCCTTGCGCCGTCGTGATGCCGGTCACCGGCCTAGGAGTGCCGGTCGAAGGCGCCATCGAGTCGCCCGTTCCGAGCAGGCTGCCGCCGTTGCCCCACGCTCGGATGGTGCCGTCGGCCAACACGGCGAAGGCCGTCTCGGCGCCTGCGGCCGCGACGGCGATCGCGGCTCCGCAAGCGAACCCCCCGTCGACCGCGGTGCAGAGAGACGACGCGCACGCGTTGGCGCAGCCGCACGAGAGATCCCCCGCGCCGCATGCCGGACCGTCGGTCGCACCGTCGGCCGCTGCTTCCGCCGCGCCGTCGGTCGCCGCTTCCGCCTGCAGCGGCGCCGCATCGACGGCACCACCGTCGACGCTCGGGGTCGCACGGTCGCCCGCCTCGATGGTCGCGCCGTCCGTCGCCGTGGCATCTGCGGGTTCGACGGGCGCCTNNGCCCGGAGCTCGCCGACCCGCAGGCCGGCAGCCAGGCGAGCGCCACGAGCCACTTTGACGAAGGCTGCATGCCGCGCCATCTCATCTGCGGTGTGCGCCGACGTCAAGAAGCGTGCTACCCGTCGAGTAGTCAGCGCTTTCCCACGGAGATCCTCTTGCGAATCGACGCCATTTCCATCGGCCGCGATCCCCCCCACGAAGTCAACGTCGTGGTCGAGGTGCCCGTCGGCGGGGAGCCCATCAAGTACGAGATGGACAAGGCTTCCGGCACG
>PLIR01000156.1 GCA_003139415.1 Myxococcales bacterium
GCATCTGTTTGGCTCGCACGGGCATCTTCCGATCTCGCGCGATGGCGGTTGTCGTCGCCCCGCGCGTTTTTCACGCTCGGAAGGGCGCGCGAACGTCACGCAGTACGTCTTCTCGACCCCGTTTCGCCTCTTTCGAGGCTCGTTCGAGCGTTTCTCCCCGCCGCATGCGCATCTCTCAAGCTCGCAGATGCACCTGCAGGCAAGCGTCCCGGTTGCCTAAGGCGTTCTCGCGCACCGGAAGCCGACGCCGTTGCTGAGAAATGTCGGCGTGGTGTCGCTGCGGGTCGCCGCGAGCATGTACGACGGGGGACTGTAGGTGCCGAAGAAGCTGCCGCCTCGGAGCACCCGGTCGGAGCCACCGCTCAGGTACGCGCAATCCGTGCACGGATCGGCGTAGCTCGTGGCGTACCAGTCGAGATTCCACTGCACGACGTTGCCCGCCATGTCGAGCTGGCCCCATAGCCCCGCTCCGAGCGTCGCCGTGCCTACGGGCGCGATGTTGGCGACGCCGGTGCACTCCCCGCCCGGCGTGGGGTAGTTGCAGTCGTTGCTACCGTAGATCGCGTACTGGTTGTTGATGCCCGGCGGCGTGGAGCCCCAGGGGTACTCGCGCTGCTGCGCCCCTCCTGCTGCCGCGTATTCCCACTCGGCTTCACTCGGCAGAAACCCTCCGTCCCAAATGCAGAAGGCATAGGCCTCTTGCCACGTGACGCAGTTGATTGGCAGATTCTCCTGGGTGCTCGGGCTGTTCGTCCAGGTCGCGTACGGCTCCTGGCACGCGAGGTTGCTGTTCGTGGGCGCAACGTTGATGTTGTCCGACGTGACCCACCCCGGCTCGTAGACGACCCCGCCGTCCGGCGCCAAGTCTCCCGCGCTGATGAGCCCGAGCCCCCCGTTCAAGTGCGTGTGGATGCCCGAGCCCGCGGGGGGCAGCCATCCCGCCCCACCGTCGGACGGCAAGACCGCGTTCACGAACTGCCGGAAGCGGCCCACCGTCACGGAGTACTTGTCGAGGCGGAACCCGCTGACCGTCGCGAGGTCGGCCTCGTCGTCGGGGCCGCCGCCGTCCGCGACTTCGGGTCCGCCGTCGGGACCGATCGGGTCGTACGTCCGGTAGTACGAACCTCCGGGCACTTCGAGGCTCGTGCAGCAGCTCTCGTCGGCGCTCGTGCCGCAGTTCGTCAGGCCGCTACCGCCCGCCAGACAGCTCTGCGCCATGGCCGTCGAGCCGGTGCAGGCGCCGACCTGACAGATGCCCGTGGCGCAGGTCTGCTGTGCGCCCCACTGGCCGCTCGCCGTGCACGTTTGAACGCCGACGCCGGCGCATTGCGAGCTGCCCGGGGTGCAGCCCGTGGCGGCGTCCACGCCCACGGACGTCACGGTCGTACAGACCTGGCCCTGGCACGTCTGGCCAGCCGGACAATCCGTGTCCGCCAGGCACTGCACGCACGTCCCGAGCGTCACGACGCAAACAGGCGCATAGGCGGGGCACTCCGAGTTCGACGTGCACGACTCCGACGCCTCCACTGTCTCGGCGTCCGACTCCTGCTCGACGCAAGTACCTCCGCTGCACCCCATTCCAGCGGCGCACTGCATCCCGCAACTGCTGCAGTTGCTCGGGTCCGTTTGCTCGTTGACGCAGACGCCATTGCACGTCGTCCATGTGGCGGGGCACGTCGTGCTGCCGGAATCCTCCGGGGGTGGACCGGCGTCCGGGGTGGGGGCGACCGTGGCGTCCATCGGGCCGACCCCGGATTCCGGCATGAACGGGGGGCTCGCTTCGTTCCCTTCGACGCTGGCATCCGGCTCGGGGCTGCCCGCGTCGTCCCCGGTCGATGAGCCGCCGTCCAGCGTGCCCCTCGCCACCGTGCACGACATCGTCCCGTGCACGCACGATCCGTCGCTCGCGCTGCTCGAGCACTGAACGCCCGAGATCACGCCTGTAAGTAGGTCCGCCGACACTGCGAAGGCCTCATCGCACGAGCCGGAATCGGAGCCTGGGATCGTGAAGTTCACCTGGCACGTCGTCGGATCCGCGGTCCCGTTGACGGGCGTGAGCTGGTCGCCGCCGCCATGGTCCATCGGGATGAAAAGGGTCGCCTGCGATCCCGAAACGGTGAGCGCCACCATGCCCCCCGAGCCGCCGCCGCACGCCGCATTGGACGCGCAGGTGACGACGTAGCTCCCGTCGCAGCTCCGCGAGCTCGCGTCCGCGGGCGGAGGGAGTCCCGCCTCGACTTCGGCTGGCGTGGTCGGCTCGCAGACCGGTTCGGAGAGCGTCTGGGCGGCGCAGGCCGACGTCATGGCGAGCGTCAGTGAGGTGCCGAGCTTCGTGCACAAGCCCGGCGCGAGCTGCACGGTGGCCCCTTGCACGACCCACCCCTCGTCCGGGTCGCTCGGCAACGGCACGTAGCACTCCCCCGTGGGCAGGCACGCTCCCGTGCTTTGCGTGGCCACGGCGACGTTCAACATCGACGGGCTAGTCCCGCCCGGCAGCGGGAACGAGCAATGCTGCGCGTCCAGCGTCGTCACCGGCGTCGCGGCGGCGAAGCAGGTCTGCACGTCGAAGCACGTCGCCAGCGCACCGCTCGGCAGGACGCCGCCCCCGTCCCCGAAGACGGCCGCCGGCTGGAACGCGGGCAGCGTCGACGACGGGACCGTCGCGGGCTGGCACACGCCGTTGATCATCGTGCTGCACACCCCGCCGCCGTTGGCGCAGTAGTTCATCGGGTCGCAGCTCGACGCGATGAGGTTCGCGTCGAACCCGGTCACGCCCTCCTGGGCACCGTCCACGCCCTCCGGGACGTACTTCGCGGGCAACGTCCCCTGGCCCGAACCCTCGTCCAGGAAGTCGAGCGGCATGCGAAGAAGAGCGGTCACCTGACTCGGCACCGTCGTCAGAACGTCGCGCAGGACCCGCGCGGTCCCGTTCTGGAACGCGATGACTCGGATATGAACCTGTGCGTTCGGATCGTCCGGCTGCACCAGGGCAATCGTCGACGGGAGGGTCATCTTCCCGTCGGGCAGGACCCGACCCAGGTAGTCGAACTTCACCACGCCGCCCGTCTCGATGAACACCGACACGACGTCGACGTCCTTGGGCGTCTGCATGTCCGTGCTGATCGCCAGCATCAGCGCCCCCTTGCCGGGGGCCGAGCAGGACGCGACGCTCGCCAGGGAGACGGCCCCGACGGCGAGCAGCCCGGCAAGGCGTCTTGGGCGCCGGCCGGCCCTCGTCGCAAGGTTTGACCGCACGCCGTCTCTCCAGGAAACCCTGTTGTTCATGTGCCCCGCGTACGCTCCCCATGCACCCGGCACGGAGAAGGCAGACCGTCAATCATCGCGTCTTCGCGCGCAGCCCGTCAACCGATGACCGCGCTGCCGGGTTAGAGTGCCGAAGCCTTGCCGAAAACGTCCCGGACGGCGATCGGCACTTGGCGTGACCTTTTCCCCCCGATCTCTGCCACTAATACGACAGAACCCATGCACCCCTGCAGATCCCTCGTTGCGCTCCTTCTTGTGATCCCCTTCGGCTGCGGCGGGAAGATCCGGCCCATTGACGAAGACGGCGTCATTTCTACCGGGGAAGACGGGTCCACGGGGGGGCAGGGAAGCTCCTCGTCGGGGGGGTCGAGCAGCAGCTCGGGAGGGATCCACGGCTCGTCGTCGTCGGGTGGCTCCTCGAGCTCGTCGGGAGGGGCTGGGTCGGGCGACTACACGTGCGGGGGCGTCATCTGCGGCGATTCCGAGGTGTGTTGCGTGTCGACCGCCATGGGGGGCGACGCCACGGCTGGGGGTGAAAAGTGCGCGCCGTCGGCTTCGTGCGCGGGCCTGGCGCTCGTCTGCGGCGACGCGTCCGGCTGCTCGAACGGCGACTTGTGCTGCATCAAGTTCGACCTGGCGAGCGCCCTCGGCGGCGGCGCCATCACCGGCTCGGCGAGCTGCCTGGCGAAGTGCCCCACGACCACGGGGAACGGTCAGCTCTGCTCGATGGACAGCGAGTGCCCCACCGGCGTCATGTGCGAGGCGACCGGGATGGGCGGCAGCGTCTGCGGCGGCATCTCGTCCCTCCTGGGCGGGCTGTGACCTAGAGCCCCCCGCTATGCGGAAGGTTTACTGACAGACCCCGTGGCCCGAGGCGTAGCTGCACATCGAGAAGTTGCACATGGGATTGCCGGGTCCAAAGGCGACGAGGACCTCGAGGTACACGCAATCGTCCGGCGCGATGCAGGTGATCCCGACGCACGCGCTCGGTAGTCCCGAGTCGGAGGCGGCGTTGGCGCACACGCCCGACGTACAGGCCGAGGCCCCACAGTCGTGGCACGCCGTACCGCCGGTGCCACACGCAGCCGTCGCGCTGCCAGGCTGGCAGGTGTGGGTCGCGTCGCAGCAACCGGCGCAGGAGGTGTTGTCGCACGAGGGTCCGGCGTCGCCCGCCCCCGTGTCCTCGGCGGTGCTTCCGTCGTCGACCACCGGGCCTGCATCGGCCGTCGCGTCATCGCCGGCTTCGCTGGGCGCCGTGCCGTCGGTCTCGCCGTCGCCCTCGCCCGTCGCATCGCTGGTGGCGTCCTCGTTCGTCGACGGGGCGTCCTCGGTCGACTGAAACGAGCTGTCGTCGCCGCCTCCGCCGCCACCCGACGAGGACGACGAAGACGACACCGACGCATCGACCCCATGGTTCGTGACGGTGCCGGTGTAGCCGTTGTTCGTGGACTTCGAGCTGCCGCACGCGACCATCACGCAGACAGTCAGGCTGGATGTGA
>PLIR01000027.1 GCA_003139415.1 Myxococcales bacterium
CAAGAACCAGTTCGAGTCGTACCCCACCTCGCCGGCGATCCCCGGGTGGAGCTCGAAGTCACCAGTGAGAATGCCCTCTCCCTGGGCATAGCGACGATCCTGCAGCCACGCGGGACTGTCTGCCGTTTGAGCGCCAGCCGCAGACGCTGCGAGCAGGACAACTGCAACAAGGGACGATGCAAGGCCTGTCTTGGTCATCGGTCGGGGCGAAGGTACACCAGCTAAAGGGCAGAGCTATCGCGAATCGAACGACGTCGCATGAGAATTCCAGGGAGACGACGGCAGCTACTTGACGGGAGAAACCTGGATAAGCGGCGGCTGGATAAACGGCGGCACGATCACGAACGTGCTGCCGCCGCCCGTTTCCACATCCGTCGGAAGCGCATTGCTCACTTCGGTTGAGACCTCGGTCTGGCCTACGAAGGAGATGTCCTGCCCGATGCACTGATTCGACTCGGCGATCAGCTGATTGCCTCGCTGACCCAGCACACTCATGATCGTGAACTCGTGGTTCGAGAGCTCGATGTCATTGCGCTGCACCGCGGCCTGGAGCGCCGAGTTGCGATCGCGGCATGACCGGGCCGCCGCATCGATCTGCGACAGCTTGTCGCTCAGGCATAGCGACTTGACGATGTCTCGCTGCTGGCGGGCGGCGTCGAGCTGATGACGCACCGTCGCCGCCGCCTGATCCAGGCGGGCGAGAATCATCGCCGCCTGCGCCGCGGCTTCCTGGGGAGTCAGCTGCTGCTTCTTCTCGAAGCCTAGCTGTGCGTTCCCTCCGCCTGTGCCTCCAGTACCCCCGCTCTGCTGCGCCGTCGCAGATCCTGCTGCACACAGAACGAATGCACCTACTCCGACCCACTTAAGCCCGGCGCCAAATCGCATCACGAGTTGCCTCCCACCGTGCCGCATCTGAGACTCTAGCGATCTTGCCGCGTAGTGTCAATCCTATCGGGCCCCAAGGTACCCGACGTTTGTCACTTCAGTGGCCTGGCGTCGCACCCGCATTCACGGGCCCATTCAACGCGCGCATTCAAACGGGCAAAACGCCCCTGTGAGGGGCCGATCAGCCGCCCTGCTTGACGAAGTTGAATGGCACGCTGATCGTCGATCCGTTGGCTCCCGGTGGGTCGAACTTGGCGCGCCGCGCTACGGAGGCAATGCAACTCGCCACGCTCGCCGCCAGGCCGGTGTTGCTCGCGACGCTCGTCGAATCGACCTCGCCGCTCGGGGCCACCTTGATCATGATGACGATCTTGCCGGCCTGCGTGGGATCCGATTCGAGACCGCGCTGATAGCAGCGCTTCGCGCCCGGGTGAATCTGGCTGCGAATGACGGCCTCGGCGTTGTTGACCGGGACGCTCATCGACGAGCCGCCGTACTGCACGTCGCCCACCGGGACCACTTTGGTAGCGGTACCTGCCGTGTTCGATGCGCCGCCCGTCTCGCCGCCATGGAGGGACTGAAGTCCCCCTCCCTTGCCCGGTTGGATGGGGCCGCCACCGCCAACGCCGCTGAGGAGTCCCGTGCTGTTGGCGATCCCGGAGGAACGGCCGGCGAGGCTATTCAAGTCGACCGGGGCGCCGTTGTCGTCCTTCATNNCCGGCGCGCCGTTGTCGTCCTTCATCGTGCCGGCGAGGTTTGCGCCGCCGCCGAGCGCACCGATGATCGCGATCTGCGCCTTCTCGGCCTCGTTCATCAAGCTCGCCACCTGGGCAGCGCTTGGAGCCGCGGGCTTGTTGGCCGGAGCGGGCGTGTTGGAGCTCGGCTTCGGAGCCTCCTTCGGGGCCTCCTTGGTCTCCTTCGCTTCCGCCGTGCTCGTCGCCTCCGGGGGCGTCTCCACGGCGGGAGGCGGCATCGACTTTTGCACCATCTCGAGGAGGCCCGCGGTGATGTCGTCGTTGATCACCGGGTCCATCCAGTCGCTGTACATCGCGCCGACGAGGCCGAAGTGCAGCAGGAAGCTGAAGGCAGCGATGATCGTCAGGCTCCAGTCGATCTGCGCGGCCAACCCGCCCTTGACGGATAGCGGCAATTGCGGTCGCGGCTGCACCGGGGGCGGCGCGACGAACTGAAAGAGGAACGTCGTCTCCCCGATGATGATCTTGCCGCGCGCCTCGTCGGTGAGCCGTACCTGGTACGCCGGACCGACCCGCTTTGCCTGCCCCTTGAGGGCAACCAGATCCGTGATCCCCGTGGCCAGCGCGACGCGGCCCGTCATGCCATCGAGGAAGTTGACGTAGTAGTCCCCCCCGATCAGCTCGAACAGCTTGAACTGTGCGGGCAGGTTGGCCTGCACGACGAACGTCGACTTCTCGCTCGGACCGACGGTCACGCTCGTGCGCTGCTTGACGATGCGCTCCTCGAGAATACGGCCACCTGCAACGAGACCGATCCGCAGTACCTTCGGGCCCGTCGCCTGCGCCATCGCGCGCATGACGGCGGTCATCTGCCCCGGACGAGCCGACGCGGCCTGCGGTCCCTGGTTCATCTGCGTCATGCCTGAGGCGCCTTTCTCAAAGACTTCACGTTCGATGCGGTAGGAACTTCGCCAACCTCGAGCGGGACACCACGCGCGTCGGTCAAGTTCCCAAGCGCCACGTTACACGACCGGGCGCGTCGGGAAAAGATCAGGAATTCAGAGGTGCTTCGTCAGGAGGCCCGAGTCGACGAGTCTGGAGAGCGCGGACATTCGCTCACGGTGGACGCGGCGCGCCCTCATGTGGACCGCCGCGCAGAAGGAGGCGGCGGCGATGCCCACGGCGAGGGCTCCCATGGCCGATGCCAGCGCAGCGTGGGTCCCCGCTTGAAACTCGTCCATGGTCTCCGCGTCCGGAAGCGCCATCGCGTGCAGGAGAGCGATGGAACCGAACAGGAAGCCGCTGCTCGTGGCGACGCTCACGCACACGCGCGGCACGCGCGCCCATTGCTGCGCGCGGCCCTGCAGCTCCGTAAGCTCCTCCCCCACACGCGCCTCTCGCTGGTCGTCGGCGTCGCCGGCGAGCGCCTCGAAGAGGCCGCGCTCCGCCACGAACCGGCCATCACTAGTCATGACCTGGAGCAGACCCTCAGGCAGATGACGGTCCCCCGCCTTTAGCGCGTCGAGGACAAGCCTGGGATCGAGCTTCAGCGGAGCGACCGCCATCGCCAGACGACGCCCACTCGCAAGCACGCACCCGATTGCGACGATGCCCGACAGAGCCTCGAAGAGCACGCGGTTCTGGGGAGTGAAGCCCGCCCGCGCGTCAGAACGGCTCTTTCCGCGTCGCCTCCTCGATGCGATCGAGGAATGGCTGGCGGAGCTCGGCGAGCGTGAGCTTGGGTTGAATCTTTGCGACGTCGACCGCCGCGATTGGCTTCTGGACGCGCCCGACGATTGTGATCTCGCCGATCTGGAGGACCCCCTGCTGGCCCTTCGTCCCCTTCTCATCGGCACCGGCTACGCCGTGGACGGCCACGATGGCCAGAATCGCAACGAGGGCTGCGGCGATTGGATGGGTGCGCTTCATGGGGTTCCTCGACGCAATCATGACTCACTTCGGGGGGGCGCTCGAGCCCGCCGGCGCGGGAGCCGCAGAATCCGCCGGAGCTGCTGAACCCGCTGGGGCCGCGGACGCCGCGGGCGCAGCAGACGCCGCCGCCGCGGCAGCGGCCGCCTGTTGAAGCTCGTTCTGTTTCCGTTTTGCGGTGCTGAGGAGCTCGTCGACGTCGTCGCCCTGCTGCCCCTTGATGGTCTTGGCACCCCGCATCGATCGGTACGATTCGAGCTCCTGAATCGCCTTGGCCAACTGATCGCCCCGGTCGGACGCACCCGGAACGGAGGGCGAAAAAAGGTAGAGGAGGCCCAGATTGTAGTGGACCCCGGCGAGCGTCGGGTCCAGCCGTCCTGCCGTCTCGTACTCGCGCTTGGCGTCGGCAGCGCGGCCGAGCAGCCGATAGCAATCCCCCAGATCCAGGTGAGCGAGCGCGAAGTTCGGCGCGTAGCGCACCGCGCTCTCGAGCGGAGGCTGCGCCTCGGTCGCATTGCCCGCCTCGAGCTTCATCTCGCCCAGGTTGACGTAGGCCTCGAAGAGATCGGGCCGCTTGACGCTCGCTTGTTCGAAGTCCGCGAGGGCTTGCTTGCGCATCGACGTATCGCGTTCGATGAGGGCGCGCAGCAGGACCGCCTGCGCGTTTCCCTTGTCGCGCGGGGGGATCGACCCGTCGTCCGCGCCGTCGAGGATCGCGCCGAGCGCGTACTTGGCGAGGTCCCACCGGTGGTTGCGGTAGAAGTCGCGCGCAATGGCGATCATCGCGGGGGTGTAGTCAGGCTGCTTGGCGAGCGCCTGCTGCGCGAGCTGCTGCGCTCCTGGGCTGTCGCCTTCGATCGACTTGACCTCGCCGCTGTAGGTGATGAGGCCGACCGAGTCGGGTGCCTGACCCTGCCTGTCGGAGAGAAACTGTTCCGCGTCGGGACCGTGCCCGGTCGACGCGAGCAGGATAGCGTAGGCCCCCATGGCGAGCTCATACTTGGAATTGGCGGCGAAGGCTCCGCGATAGGCATCGAGCGCACCCTGCGTATCGCCGAGACGCTCGAGCACGCAGCCGAGCGAATAGCGCGGTGCACCAGCCCTCGGGGCTCGATTCGCCGCGTCGTTGAACGCCGTGCGGGCCCCCGCCAAGTCGCCGGAGTTCCACGCCTGGAAGGCCTTGTCGTAGTAGCTGCGGGCCTCGGGCGGCACGTCGTCCGTCGGAACGGCCG
The DNA here is from genome assembly GCA_003139415.1 of Myxococcales bacterium. Taxonomy (GTDB): domain Bacteria; phylum Myxococcota_A; class Polyangia; order Polyangiales; family Polyangiaceae; genus Palsa-1150. The sequence goes on from PLIR01000027.1 coordinate 4,742, forward strand.
GAGGCGCAGGACCCGCAGCCGTCTCTTGCGAGGTCGCGCCCGCGCTCGACGGGGCGGGCGCCGCAGCGGCCGAGGCAGTCGGCGCGGCCGACGCAGCGGCCGAACTCGTGTCGGCCTGCTCGGGCTCAGGACTCTTCGCTGGCGGCGTGCTGCCGCCACACGCGCCGCTTGCCGTCGCCAGAAGGAGCGGCAACGCCAGCGTGATCCCGGCCGTGGCTGCGCCGATGGCCCGAGCCCGCCCACCCACGGATACGCCTCGCTCGACCGGCATGGTGGGCTCCCCTCTCGTCGTGGCGCGGGTCATGGCGACGCCGGCACGGGCGCGGGCTGTCCGTTGGCAGGCGGAGCGGCGATGACACCCGACCGCCACTGGAGAAACTCCCCGTTCGAGTACGTAAGCTTGGCGTTCGGATCGAGCGGATCCGGCGTCTGCTCGACGTACGGCTTCATCTTGTCGTCGCCGAGGTAGTCCGTGAAAAACGCGAGGCGCCCCACGCCGTTCTGCACCGACGTATCCTTGACGTTGTACTTTCTCGCGATGAGGGCGGCCGTGACGTACTTGCTGACCATCTTCTGGTTGCAGGCCTCCATGTACTGATCCTTCGTCGACCGCCAAGCGGAGCGAACCTTGTCGCGCGTGTCGTCGACCAGCTGTTGCACCTGGTCCGCCTTGTCGTTCTGACCGGCCGCCTGCAACTTGTCGACGAGGTCCTGAAGCTTCTTGATGGCCGCGTCCTGCTTGGGCGTGAAATAGTTGGGCACCGCGAGGTCGAGGCCACTTCGGATCGAGTCGTAGAGCGAGCCGATGCGCGCAGTCGCGGCCGCGGCCCACTGGAACGATCCGTATTGCGTGGCCACGTGCTCGAGTTGAGGACGCCACGTCTTGTCGGCCTCGCCGAGATCCTTGTCGACCTTCTCCTTCACGTCGACGGCGTTGCCCGTGTAGTGGTGGTGGCCTGTCCCGTAATCGAAGTTGGCCTTCACCTGTTCATCGACGAGAGTGAAGTCCGCTTCGCCTCCGTAGTCGGAATAGGGCACATCGGTGGCCGCGATGGGCGCCTTGGTGTCGCCGGCCGGATGGGTCTTGAAGAAATCCCAGTCCGAAATTGCCGTCTTGAACCAGACGCGGAACTGCGGATCGTTCACCGACTGGAGCATCTTGCCGATGCGATAGGCCGACTCGAGCACGAAGCGAGCCGCCTCCGGGTGCCCCTTGTTCGCGTTGTGGAACGCGTTGAGCGCCGCGATGGCCTGCGTCCGCGCCGCCGTGTTGCCGGCGGACTCGCTCGCCGACGGGTTCCACAGGCCGTAGTCGAAGCTCGCCCTCAGGTAGTCGGCCTCCACGCGCTTGTCCGACGCGATGTGCATCTTGGGGTCCACGAGCACCCCGTACATGCGGTTCATGTTCGCGCGATCGCCGAGGTTCGAATAAAGCACCATCGCGATGTGCGCCGCGTTGGATCGCTGCGCGTCGTCGAACCGCGGATTGCCCGCGATCTTGCCGAACGACTCGGCTGCGCGCTGATACGCGAAGAAGCCGTAGTACGTCGTCGACAGCGCGTCGTACGCCATCCCGAGGTATTTGATCCGCTCCCCGTACTCCTGCGGATTCGGCCCGACCTTCTGCTTCTTCTCCGGATCGACCCCGCCCTTCTGCAGACGGTCGAGGATGGTCTCGCTCCCGTAGTTGCTGATGAAGAGCTCGTAGAGGTCGATCGCCTTGCTGAACTGGCCGACTTGTTTGTAGCAATACGCCGAGTTGATGGCCGCGGCCGGCGCGTCCTTGTGCGATGGCGCGGCGCGAAGGGCCGCCTCGTACATGATCCCGGCCCTGCGCCAGAGGGCGTCCTTCGCCGGTCCCGGCGGGGCGGCCTTCGCCTGCTCGAAGACCTTGTTGGCGTCGTCGAATGCGGCGTTCTGAAGGACGAGGTCCGTCAGATCGCCCATCTTCTCTTCGGCCTTTTGCAGGTCCGTCTTGGCGCACGAGTTGTTCTTCTCGGCCTCGGCGAGCTGGCGCGAGCGCTCGGCGTTCTTCTGCAGGTTGCTCATCACGATGAGGCGCTTCCACGCCTCGTAGCCGAGCGGATCCTTACCGCAGAAGTCCTTGTAGATGGCTTCGAAGCGAGGCTGAGCGAGCTCGAAGTGCCCGTAGAGGTAGAACTGATCCGCCGAGTAGAACGCGTAGTTCAAGCCGTTGTTCTGCTTGTCGCGGTCCGGCGGAACGCGTTGGATGTACTCATCGCGGGCCTTCATCGACGTCTGGATGACGTCGGGCAACACATCGGCCACGACGGTCTTGTCGCCCTCGGGCCCCTGCATCTTTGGGAAGTCCTTGCGCGGCTCGACCCCTTGCGTTCCGCCGGAGTCTTGAAACCGTTGGAACGCGAGGTCACGATCGACGTCTGCCAGGTCGACGACGAAGAGCCCGGCATTGTCGATGAACTGATCGTCCTCGTCCGAGTCGCGCACCATGATCGCGGCCTGCTCGGCGTTCGCGATGTCCTGCGCCAAAGGCTCCGGGTACGCCTTCGGATCGAACTGGTGTAGAGCCACCGCCAGACGCACCTCGTTGTGCAGCGCGTCCGCGTAGAAGTATCGACTCTTGTACGAGTCCGGTGCGTTCTCGTCCTGCTTCAGGTATCCGAGCCAGCCGACGGCAGCGAGCTTGTACTCCTGCATGGCGTACGTCGTCAGGCGGAGCTTCTCCTTGGGGTCACCCGTCTGATCGGCGCCCTCGAGGGCCGACTGGCCGTTGCGCGTGTGCGTGATGGCGGCGCCCTTGAGCCCCGTCTTGGCCAGCTCTTCGGCGCGCTGCAGGGCGGTCGGGTTGTCCTTGTTCGCGTCCACCCACGGGGTGTCGCCGATGTACTTGGACAGGGCCGTGCGGCCCTCGAGGACCTTCTGCTCGAATTCGCGCCGCTCGTCGCCGATCTTCGTCTGCTTGGCGAGGAGATCGTAGACCTCCGCCATCGCGCTCTGCGAATCGGGTGCGGACGCGTCGAGCGGCCACTTGTCGAGCATCACTTGGTAGACGGCCAGCGCGTTCTTGTACTGGTTGATCGTCCGGTACTCGACGGCGAGGGCCTTGTAGATCTCGATCGTCCAGGGCTTGTCCTGGGGAATGATCTTGGGGTCCTCGCACCGATCGAGACCGATCCGGAGCTTGGCCTCGGCCTCGGCCGGGCTCCTCGCGGTGTCGAGGATGTCCGGGCGAGCAATGTACGGTTCCTCCGGCGGGGGACCGACGAAGTCGAAGTTGTCGAGCGAGCCGGCGATGTACGTGAACGCCTCTTGGCGGAAGTCGGCGCCCGGGTCCCCCGTCAGCTTCTCTTGCTCGTCCGTGTAGTTGAGCAGGTGCACGAATTCGCGGGTCGCGGCCTCGTAGCGCTGCTGCTTGAAGAGCGTCCAGGCAAACTTGTAGAGGGCCACGCCGTAAAGCGGCGGCTTCTTGTACTGAAGCGAGTGACCGTACGCGCTCGCGGCGCGGTTGTAGTCCCACACCGCCGAGGGCTCGGTGTCGATGACGCCGCCCCGGATGTCGAGCTGATCGAACTCCCAGTCGCCCATCCGCCACCAGATCTCGCCGACGTACTTCGGCTCCTGGCCCGCCACGACGTTGGGCTGCGGCNNGGTACGGATCGTTGAAGACGGTCTCTTCTTTGAGCCCCCTCTTCAGCATCTGGGGCGTCACGTACCGATAGCGCCAGGCCTTCCAGTAGGCCTCGTCGTGGTCCTGCGGAAGCGGCAGGATCTTGTCCGTGTCGGGCGCCTTCGGGTCCGGCGGGACGGGATACACATAGTGGTTGTGGCAGACGAGCGAGCGCCACACCTGCTGCGCTTCGTCCTGGCGCCGCGAATCGTTGAGGGCGTGGCCGAGGAAGTAGAAGATGCCCGCAATTTCGCCGTACTTGGGGTACTCGCGGACGACGCGCTTGTAGAGCGCGATGGCCGGCTTGAGCGTGATGGCCAAGTCAGCGTTGGGGTCGTCGTCCGATCGGGCGCGCTCCTCGTAGAGGGCCGCGAGGCGGTACATCGCGTCCGGGGTCGCGTCCGGCTGCGTGTTGTTGCTGCTGTACTTGGCGACGAAATCCTCGAGGCGCTTGATGGCTTCGTCGCGCGCCCTTCGGAGCTCGTCCTTCTCGACGCCGATCTGGCGATCCAGGCCGCCGAGGATGGATTTCTTCTGCTCCTCGTAGTGGAGCGTCACGATGGTCGTGATGGCGTCCTTGTAGTCGCTCGCAGCCCGTTGATACGCCTCCGCCTCCTGGCGCATCGCCTGGTACGCCATCATTTGCGCGGGCGAGGGCGGCGGCAGCGGCGCCGCGTGAGGATGGAACACCGGGACGGCCGACGACACCGTGCCCGTGTAAGGAGCGGGCGGCGGGGGGCTGGCGTCTGAGGTCGTGTCCGACCCGCTCGCGCCGGCGTCCGCCGACGAAGCCGGCGAGCCACTCGCGTCCGGCGCCGCAGGCGCCGCCGCGCTCGAGGACGATGCCGATGCCGAAGGCGGGGCCCCCGCGTCCGCCGGCGCCTTTGGCTTGGCGGCGGAGACCGTGAGCGCAACGGAGATCGACAGCAGCAGGGCGGCCGCACCCAACGCGCCAGGCCCTCGAGTCCTCGAAGCTCGCCTCTGCATCGCCGTCCTCGGTCGCATGGGCCCCATCACTTGCTCGGTGCTCCCGGTTCGACGCCGTCGTCCCGCACTTCTTTGAGCTCCTCGTCGAGGATCTGATCCTGCCTGGCCCGCTCGGACTGGAGGTTCCGCACCCGATCCAGCTCCTCTTCGCGGACCTCCCAGGCTTGCTCGGTGATGCCGACGTCGGCGCGAAGGACGATCCCCCGCAGCCGGTCGCGCACCAGCGTGAAGTTTCGCTCGGCGACGTGCCCCACGAGATCGCGTGCTTCGCCATCGAGTGCATCGAGCCGTTGCTGGTAACCGGCCACGTTGGCCCGCTCCGTGTCGATCTTCTGGCGCAGCTGCTCGGCCCGGGCGTCGACCTGCACTTCCATCTGTTGGACCAACGCGACGAGCTGACTCTCCAGCTGGCGAGCCTGACCGAGTACCGGCCCAGCCCGACCGGCGAAGCCTTGCGCATCCGGCCCAGCACCGCCCGTCGACGCCAGCCGCACCTCGAGCTCGAGCGCCTCACGAAACTGCTCTCGGGATCCCGCGTCGGCCTGATATCGGGCGTCGCCGAGGCCGATCTGCGCGCGGCCGGCCTCGACCTGGCGGCGAAGCTCGATCATCTGCTCTTTGTAGCCTTGGAGGTCGTGCTCGTTGGCGTCGAGCTCGATCTGGAACTCTTTCGCGCTGGCGGGGTCGAGGGCAACGCCCTGCGCGGGGCCGTCCGCCAAGACGCGCCGCAGGCCATTGACGGTCGCCTCCATCGAGTCGACCTCGGCGGTCCGCAGCGTCAGAGACTGCGACAGGGCGTTCCACTGGTCTTCGCCTTGCTGCTCGCGCTGCGCGAAGTCCTGAGGGTTCACGGGGAGACCCTCGATCGCCGCCATGAGGGTGCGGCGACGCTGACGCGTACTGCCGATCTCTCCCGAGAGCTGCTCCGGCTCCACGGTGTCGAGGGTGTGCGCGAGGAGCAGCCTTGCGCGCGAGATGCGGTTCAAGAGTCCGAGCGCCGTCTCTTCGCCCGCCGCCAGCTCTTTGAACGCGCGAACGCGCGTGGAGGCCCCGGTGAGCGCTGTCAGGCGATCGATCACCTCGTTGGAGTGCGTCAGCAATGTCTTGCACTCGTTCACGTCGTCGATCACGGCGAACGCGAGAGGCCCGTCCTCGATCTCGCGCGCCCAACGGATGGCGATGGGGGGCAGCGCCTCGTTCTGGTCGAGCGCGTCGAGCCGCTGCTTGCGGAGCCGCTCGTAGTAGACGCTCACGTCCTTCGTCGAATCGAGGAACGCCGAGACCTGATTGCTCATCGGCTCGTACTTGGCCCGGACCGTGTCGTAGAGCTGGAGTGCGCGATCGAAGGCACCGGCGCGGAGCAGCAAATCGGCCTGGAGCAGCGTGCTCTCGGCCACGTAGTCGCTGTCGGGGTTGCTAACCTCGAGGACCTCGAGCGCGCGCTGCGCCCGCTCGACGTCGCCCGTACGCACGTACACCCAGGCGAGCTCGTAGAGCATGGTGTCGAACTCGGGGCTGCCGCGCCCGACCTTCGAGTAGGCCTCGCCGGCCTGCTGGTACTGCTCCATCTCGTAAAAGAGGCGGCCAATCGCCAGCCAGGAGAGGTCGATGACATGCGCGTGCTCGGGAGTGTNNCTCCGCGGGCAGCTCGGTCACCGAACGGAAGATATCGATGGCGGGCTTGTAGTTGGCGCTCGTCGAGCCGGACTTGGTACGCTCCGTCGCGCCGCCCGAGCGCGCGAGCTTCATCGCGACGATGCCCTGGAAGTAGCGCGCCTGGTGGGCGTAAATCGTTCCGTTGGCCACTTGAGAGAACGCACCGGTGGCGTCGTTCCAGGCCCCGGTTTTGAAATAGGCCTTGCCCTTGGCATAGAGGAGCGCAGCGTCGACCTGGGGCGTCGGCACCTGGCTAAACTTCTGGATCAACGGCGCGAAGAGTTCCGGCGGATCGTTCAGCCGGAGAGACACGTCGACGAGCCGCGCCACGCCCTTGCCGACGTAAACCTGAAACCGCGGTTCCGTTCCCCGGTCGACGAGGGCCCGGTAGTCCCGTCGGGCCGCCAGATAGTCGCCCTCCGCGTAGTAGGTCTCGCCGCGCAGCCAGAGCGCGTCGGGGTAGCTCGCGGTGTTCGGAAACGCCTCGAGCGTCTCGCTGAGGACGACCGAGGCACGTGCGTAGTCCTTGCTTCGAAAAAGAAGCTCGCCGTTCGCCAGCCGCTGCTCTGGCGTAAGCTCGCCCTTGGCCTGCTGAATGGCCGCCTGCACCTGGCCGACGCCACTGCCGACGGACGAGAGCTCGAGCGACGCCGACGCAATCGCGTCGTCGGCGTTCGACCCAGCCGAGGCTTGCCCTGCGAACGCGACCCACGCCGCGGTGACACTGGAGAGGACGGCGACGAGCCGTCCCAGTTTCACTTCTTGCCTCCACCCGTCGTGCTGCCCGCTGCGGCCGAACTCGCGGGTGCCGGCGTCACCGCGCCGATGGGGGCGACCTTTTCCCGCCACTCGATCGTCGGGCGCTGCTCGAGGGGGGTCGTGGCCCCACCCTTTTCGTAGGCCAGGGCCGAGACGACGAGAGCCTTGCCTTCGCCAACGGTGAAGGCGTGGNNGAACTTGTACCCGCGCAGGTACGAAAACACGCCGTAGCCGTTCCCCTGAAACGTGAGGTCGAGCTGGATCGTGTGGTCCCCCGGCGGCAGGTTCCCGGAGTAGATGGGGATGTCCTTCTGGTCGGAGAGAGCACCGGTCTCGTCGGCGCGGCTGTACTGGACCTGCCCGTCGACCACAAAGACCGCCTTGATGAGCTGAAACGCGCTCGACATCTCGTTCTCGAACTGCACCTCGGCGCGCGAGCCGGAGGCGCCCCCACCGAGGATGGTGTCGCTGAGCAGGGCCAGGCGCGTATGACTGCGACGGACCTGGTCTTTCAGCTCGTCGACCCGTTGTTCGAGGTCGCGGAGGCGCACCGAGTACGTCGCGCCGTTCATCGTCGGGTCCGCCGGCCGGTTGGCACTCATGTCGACCATGACCGGGGCCGGCGTCCCTGCCCCCGACGTGGTGGGCGACGAGGCCGCGGGCGCCGCACTCGCGGCCGAAGAATCGGCGGGAGCGGCGGACGCCGCGGGCGCGGCCGACGAGGCCGCCGCAGGGGCACCGCTTTTCGGTGTCGTCTGGGCACCCGCTATCAGCGAGTACGCTGCCAACGGCATGGCCAAGGTGAGGACCATCGTCACTCGACGTCGCATGGGAGACTCCCCTTCAAATGAAACCACCGATCGCAGCGCCACGAAGACCCCCAGAGCTGCGCAGTGGTGCGCCCGAGCCTCCGCCGCCCAAACTTGGGCGGGCTGAGTCTATGTTCGTGGACGCCGCCTTTGCAACTAGGCATGGGCTGAGAATGCGCGGATTGCGAGGCCCCGCCCCCCGGACGACGCGGCTCTGCCCGCCGATGGGCGCGGGAGCACTGGAAATCGGGGAAGAGGATGAGCGAAGATCCCTGCCGCGGGCTCGCGCGTCCATTGGGGGAGCCCCAAACCAAGGTCCCCTCCCCCCCCGCAGCCATCGACATGCCTTCACCGCGCGGCGCCGGCCCCTTCGACGGGCCTTCTGACGGCCCCGTCCTTTTGTTGACCGCCAACGGCATTCCACGACGAACTCGGAGAGCGGGTGAATCGACCACCCTCACAGAGCGACCCTCAAGACGAGGTGCTGATGGTCGCGTTTCAGGGCGGCGACCGCGGTGCGTTCGCCTTGCTCGTGAAGCGCCACCAGGGCCCTCTCTTCAATTTCAGTCTTCGGCATCTGCGCGATGCAACTGCAGCGGAGGAGGTCGTCCAGGAGGCGTTCTTGCGGGTCGTGCTCCACGCGAGGGAATTCCATCACGCGTCACGCTTCGGCACCTGGCTCTACACGATCGCGCGCAACCTTTGCATCGACCACGCGCGCAAGCGGGCCTTGCGCAACCACCCTTCACTCGACGAGGGGGCTCAGGGCCCCACCCTCGGGGAGCGAACGGCCGACCCGGCGGCGAACGTCGAGCAAGCGGCCAGCGCCGCCGAAATCCGCAGGCGCGTCCTGACTGCGGTGGACGCCCTGCCGGAGGAGCAGCGGGAGGTCTTCCTACTGCGCGAGATCTCGAACTTGCCGTTCAAGGAGATCGCTCAGGTGGTGGGCATACCCGAAAATACCGTCAAGAGTCGAATGCGATACGCCCTCGAACGCCTCCAAGCTGCCCTGAGCGATTTCGAGGAGTACGCGCGGGCGCTACGGTGACCTGGCGGCGAGGACCCCTCGATGGACTGTGAGAAGGTCGAGTCCATGCTCTTGAGCGAGCTCTACGGCGAGCTCGACGAGATCACGAGCGCCGCCGTCAAGCGGCACGTGGCCGGGTGCGCGCGGTGCACGGCCTTGCTCGGCGGACTGCGCGCGACGCGACGGGTTGCTGCCTTGCCGACGGTCGAAGTTCCAGCAGGCCTGGAGGGGCGCATCCTGGCCGCCGCAGCAGCGCACGCGCCCGCGGGGACAGCGCTGCAATGGCGCGTGGCCCGCGCGGTCTCGATGGCCGGCAACTGGGCCATGCGCCCGCAGACCGCGATGGCGGCAGTTTTCATGGTCATGATCGGGACGAGCGTGCTGCTGCTGCGTGGGCGCTCGTCACGGGCCCCCGCGAGCGCCGAGATGATCGTCACCGAGGAAGGTACCCCGGCGCCTTCCGTGTCTGGCGCCCCGACCTCGGCGGATCCAAGGCCCGCGACCCCGGCCCTCTCGGCGTCCGCGGCGCCCATGGAGGGCAGCGAAGGCGAGAAGAGTGAGAGGAGCGCCGCGCCCGTCTTTGCCGCTGCGCCGGCGGCGCCAGCCGCCCCCGTCCTTGTTGCCGCGGCGCCAGCCCCCGCGTCCGAGCCCGCGGCGGAAGCGCGTCTTCGGGCGCCCAAGGCGGCCACGCGAATGCTGGACGATGATTCGATCCAGGACACGGCGGGGCCCTCTCGGGGTCTCGCGGGCGGCAGGGGCGCCGGGGTTGCAACGGCACCGATGGGGGCGGCGCGCTCTCCGTTTGCGCAGGCCCCCGCGGCCCCGGCGCCGTTCGATGCCGACGCGGAGCTTGGCAAGGCCCGGGCCGAACGCGACGATGCGGCGCGCCGAGGACAGCCCTGCCCCTCGGTCGCCCGGTTCAACGACGTCGTGAACCGAGCGGGCGGCACGTCCGCCGGCTGGGACGCCGTGTACGAGGGCGCCCTTTGCTACGAATCCATGGGCGACTACGCCAGCGCGAGAAATCGCCTCAACGTGCTGCTTCGCGTGGATCCGTACCGCGACAGGGCGAGGGCCCAGCTCGATCAACTGAACCGCGCGCAGCAGGCCTCCCCCGGCAGCCAGAACGCCGCGTCCAAGCCCAGCCCTGCGGATCAGGTCCCAGCGGCCGGGGCTCCCTGAAGCGGGCGATGTCCAAGCCGCCTCCTCCGGAGGATCCCACGGTCGTGGCCATCGTAAAGGCCTGGTCCGAGCTGGACCAGGCGAGCGCGGCTTGGCCGGCGGACCGCGAGGTCATCGAGGGCTCGGCATCGCTTCGTGCGTTCGTCGTCGAACGGGCGCGCGCGCGGGCGACGGACTTGTCGGACGACGAGTTGTTCGACGCCTGCGCGCTGCTCGGACGGCGCATCGCGCGCGCCGGCGGCTCCGTGACGCTCGCGACGTGGACGGCGCACCACGCCAGCGAGGCCATGAGAACGCCGGGGGCCGAGTGGGTGCGCGCCGCCGGCGCGGCCCTGGCAGAGGGGTACGTCGCCGAGACCCTGGATCGGGCCCGCCTCGCCGCCCTCGATGCCTGGGAGTTTCCACGCTGCGTCGTGCCCCTGGGCGCAGACGTCGTCGCGATCGCCGCCAGCTATCCGTCGGACGATGCCGAGGCACTGTCCGAGTGGGCCGCGCGCGTCGCCCGCGCCGCCGCCGTACGCGGGGTGCGAAAGGCCTTCGTCGCCGGCCCCGCGACAGCGGCCGTCGCCGATGCCCTCACGCTCGCGGGTATCGAGTTGGCCAAGTAAGGAGCGCCTCCCCGGAGGGCGCGCTCCCGCGCTCACTACACGAGCGGCTCGCGCACGTAGGCGATCGTCCGAATCACCTCGACGAGGCGCTCTCGATCGTCGGGGCGCAAATTCACGAACCGTACCCCGATGCCCGGGTTCGGGTTGTCGCCGTTGGGGCGAAGCGCGTTGATCCAGGCCACCTCGCCCTCGAGCTTGAACGGCTCGTAGCCCGGGGGGGCAAACGAGAGGACGAGGCGGGTGCCGATGGGCAACGGGTCGGTCGTCTTCACGAAGATGCCCATGGCGCTGATATTCGTGATCGCGGCGTAGAGGAACGTGTCCTCGGCCACGCAGTCGACGGCCCACTCGACGGGGAACCGGTCGTGGCTGCGGCGCTCGTCCCGCCGCGAGGAGGGCGGATCCGTGGCCGGGGTCGGCGCCGCGGCCGCGGCCGCGGCTGCGCGATCGAGGGCCGGCGCGGCACCATGGACCTGCGGGTTCTTGTCCGTCGTCGCCATCGCCTGCCCTCCTCCGCGCCTACCAGCCTATTGCACGCGAAGCGGGCCGCCGTTGATGCGGTTGTCGCCGTCGCTCGGTCCGCTCTTGACCTTCAAACGCGTATCGCCCACGAAAAGCCCGAAGTAAATCTGATAGCTCCCGGGAGTGAAATTTGGCTCGAGCTTGAACTCGTAGTCGTCGACGATCAAGTCGCCGGGGAGCCAGAGCGACATCGGGTACTTGCCGCTGAGCGGCTTGTGGTCCCCGTTGTGCCGGCGCTTGTAGCCATCGATGTGGATGAACGCTTCCCACTCCGAGGTCACGGGCGCGAGCACGCGGTAGTACGTCCGCATGCGGTACGCGGTGCCCGGGGAAACCGCGTCGATGGCGCGGCCACGCTCATCGACGAGGTCGAACCCGAGCACCTGGAGCTTGTCCTCCATGTTGACATCCAGCTTGTGCTGCGGGTTCGGAGGCGCCGAGAGCACCATCGCCGCGAGCGGCGATTCGTTTTTCTCGCCCTCCTGCAGCGTCGAGGAGGCGAGCAGAATCTGGCTCGATCGCGCATCGAGGACGGGCAAATTCGTCCGGGGCTCGGGCGAGCCCTCCCGCCACAGCTTGTTGAGCTGGGGGAGCTCCTCGGCCTTGAGTGCGAGGCAGCGACGCTCGCCGCCTCCGGCCTGCAGCCACTTGTAAGCGCTCGGCGGATCCGAGAGCGCCTGCGGCTGGCCGCCCGCGTAGTAGGCGGACGTCCGACCGCCCACCCCGAGCATTCCGAGCGCAGCTCCAGGGCAGATGGTCCGATAGCTCTCGAAGATCTCCTTCGGCGAGAGCTGGTTCGCCAGGGCGGGGTAGTACGCAAAGCAGAGGACCGTGCCGCCGATCGCCCCGCCCAGTGCGAAGGCAGGCGCCCGATGCCGGAGCAGATCGCCAACCAGCCCCATGGCGAGGAAGAACAGGACGCCGGATGGAATCGCGAGGCTGGCCGCCAGCGCGGGGGACAGGTTGGCCTGGTGGCACGCGAGCCACACGGCCGCGGGGATCGCGAGGAGCATGAGCGGCGCTACGATCACGAGCGTCACCCACCATTCGTACGGGGGGAGCTTCGGCGCTGCGTGCGGCTCGGCGGCCCCTGCCTCCTTGGCCCCGGCGTCCTTGGCTCCGGCATCCTTGGCTCCGGCATCCTTGGCTCCGGCGTCCTTGGCTCCGGCGTCCTTCGCCCTTCCGTCGGACGGCCGCAGCCGGGAGAACAGGGTCTCGAACGGCTCGAACCCGCGTGAGATGGAAGCACCCGACAAGGGCTTGGACCGTCCGAACGCCCAGAGCCACACGTCGCACGCGAAGAGGAGCCCGAAGATCGCCCCAAGCGGAACGAACGCGATGACCCACCAGGCGTTGACGACGCCGTCGCGAACCGTCGACGACATGGTGGGCAGCCAGTGGGCGTGCGTGCGGGTGCCGATCACCAGGACGACGCCCGCCAGAGAGGCCGCCGCGACGGTCGCCAGATAGACGAACGACAGGACCCCGTCGTATGCCTCTTGGAGCGCGCGCAGCACCCTCGCGTAGTTCGTGGGGTCGAAGGGCTCGCGATCGGCTTCGCGCTCGACCCACGTGAAGAGGGCGCACAAAGCGAAAGTGCCGAGGGCCACCCACCAGAGCCCGAGCGCCGTGTTCTTGAAGCCCTCCGGGAAGGTGGCGCCCGTGATGCCGAACGTCTGGTAGGCCTTCTCCGGCAGCTCGTGGAAGTCGTGGTGCAGCACCGCCGCCAGCAGCAGCGTGCCGACGCCGATCGCGATGGACGCGTTGGCTCCCCGCTCGAGGTCACGGATGGCGACGGCGCAGGCGACGGCGCAGAGGGCCGGCCCGCTGAACGCGACGAGGTCCGTTCGTGCGACGAGGTACGCGTGTGCCACGAACGCCACGGCGGCGCCTACGAGCACCGCGAGCCGTCCGAAACTCTCGCGCTCGACGACGCCTTCCGAGGCGCCTTCTGCGGGCGCAGGCGTCAGCAGCAGCCGGCCGAGCGCGAACGGCAAGAAGGCGCTCCACGGAGCGAGCGCATGCCCGATCGCGGCGACGTAGTAGTCGAACGTCGGGTACTTGGACGGGACGCGCGAGAGCGTACCGATCCACAAGTCGAGGCTCTTGCTGTCATCGGAGACGGCGCGCGCGGCCATCGCGGCCACGACGACGCCGGCGGCCAGCGCACCGGCGCCCACGAAATCCCCCAGGCGATCGGCCGTCTTGGCTCGCGCCGAGAGCCGCGCGAAGCCCCACGCCAGGCCCACGCCAAGCAGCGGCACCCCGAGACCCAGCAGAGCGCCGCGGCTCTCGAAGCCGACGAAGAGCCCGAGCGCCCCCATCGCCAGCCATGGTGCGCGGCGCGCGATCGCCGTCGGGACGACGCCGTGTCCTTCGTCCTGGCGATCGAAGACGGCCACGGCGAGGCCCCCAAACGCCATCGCCAGCCCCGACATCGTGCAGATGTCGCCCAGCATCGTGCGCGCCTGGACGAAATAGAGGGGCATCGTCGAGAGCACCACAGCCGCGTACACACCCGTGCGGCGGTCGAAGAGGCGAGCGACGAACCCGTAGGTGGCGAGGACCCCGAAGAGCCCCCAGATCGCGAGCGGAAGGCGGCCCGCCCACTCGTGCAAGCCAAAGACCCTGAAGCCCAGAGCAATCGACGAAAAGGGCAGCTGCGGCCGGCCAAGGTCGTTCAGGTGCGGCAGCGAGTTGTCGGCCCCCGTCAGCGCCAAGCCGGAGGCCCCGTAGAGGTTATAGGCCACGCGGCGCGACAGGTCGGCGACGTTGAGTTCGTACGGGTCCCACAGGCCGCTCTTCGACAGAAAGGCGAGGAAAAGGACCGCGGGGACGGCCGCCGCCACCGCCAACGGCACCCACTTCGTCCAGGAGGGCGGCGAGGCGGCAGGCGCCGCAGAAGCCCCATCGGGCCCCGGTCCCTCCCCCGCGACCAGCGGCGCGGGCGCTGCCGCGGATACGGTTTGAGGGTCGTCGGTCATGGCGGCGATGGTTCCCGGGCAGGCGGGCGCGGGGGAAGCGCGCGGACACTACTTCCAAGGTCCGCCGCGGCGCAAGCCGGCGCGTGCTAAAGCGCGGGCTGGCCATGTCCCGGTCGCCGAGGCGCCGGGGCCCCCACGCATGAGCAAGACGATCCCCGAAGGAACCGCCGACGCGGAGGCGACGCCTCGCGCCGGGCGTGTGGCGCTCGTCGGGCGCCCCAACGTCGGCAAGAGCACGTTGCTGAACGCCCTCCTTGGCGAGCCAATCGCGATCATCAGCCCGCACCCGCAGACGACGCGCGAGGTCGTCCGCGGCATCCTGACGGTGCGAAACGCGCAGTGCGTCTTCGTGGACACGCCGGGCGTGCACGCACCGCGCACGCGGCTCGGCCGCTGGATGAACGAGGCCGCCAACGAGGCGGCGCGCGAGGCCGACGTGCTGGTCCTGGTCGCCGAGGTCCCTCAGGCCAAAGACAGCGCCCGCGATTTGCGCCCCGACCCGGCGGATCTCAAGCTCGCCGCCGAGCTTCCGAGCGCCCGTACTGTGCTCTGCCTCAACAAGGTCGACCGTATCAAGGACAAGGGTCGCCTGCTGCCGCTCATCGCCGCGTTCTCGCGCGCGTGTCCGTTCGCCGCGACGGTCCCGATGAGCGCGAAGCGCGAGCAAGGGGTCGAGGCGCTCCTCGAGGAGGTCCGCGCCTTGCTACCCGAGCAGCCGTTTCTCTTCGAGCCGGACACGCTGTCCGATCAGCCGGTGAGGTTCTTCGTGGCGGAGTTCGTCCGCGAGCAGATCCTGCAGCAGACCAAGCAGGAGGTGCCCCACGGCGTGGCCGTCGTGGTGGAGCGGTTCGACGAGGGAGGGAACATCGTGCAGATCGAGGCCACGGTGCACGTCGCGCGCGAGTCGCACAAGCGGATCCTCGTCGGCGCGCGCGGCAGCATGATGAAGAACATCGGCATCGCCGCTCGGCAGCGGGTGGAGACGATGATCGAACGCCGCGTGAACCTGCGCCTCTGGGTCCGGGTCACGCCCGGGTGGATGGAGAACGCCGAGCGCCTGCGTGAACTGGGATACTCCCCACCCCAGCGCGGCGAACCCGAGGTAGCGCCCGACAGATGACCCGTCACCGGACCCCTTCCCTCACCCGCCCCGCGTCGCTCCCGGGAGGCCTCGGCGCGACGCCGATCGTCGCCATCGTGGGACGCCCCAACGTCGGCAAGTCCACGCTGTTCAATCGACTCGCGCGCGCGCGCATCGCGATCGTCCACGACGAGCCCGGCGTGACGCGCGACCGCAAGTACGCGGACACAACGGCGTTCGGCAAGCGCTACGCGATCGTCGACACGGGCGGCTTCGACCCGCACGACGACGATCCGATGCGCGTGGGGATCGCGTCCCAGGTCCGCTCGGCCGTCGAAGAGGCGGACGCCATCGTCTTCGTCACGGATGCCACCGCAGCGCTGACGGAGGCGGACACCGCCGCCGTGGCGCTGCTTCGTGCGAGCGGCCGCCCGGTGTTCTTCGCGGCGAACAAGGCGGATTCGCCGCAAGTCGATGCCGACGCCTTCGAGCTCTATCGCCTCGGCGTCGACCGCGTGTTTCCGGTGAGCGCTCTGCACGGCCGCGGCATCGGCGAGCTCGAGTCGGCCTTCGTGGCCGCGCTTCCGGACACGCCCGAGGAGACGGAAGCCGAGGACACGCTTCCGCGCATCGCGCTCATTGGTCGTCCCAACGCCGGCAAGAGCAGCCTGCTCAACCGCATCCTCGGCGAGGACCGAGTGCTCGTCGACGCGCGGCCCGGCACGACGCGCGACGCCATCGACGCAGTGCTCGAGCGGGACGGGACGCGCTATGTCTTCATCGACACGGCGGGCATCCGCCGCAAGGGCAAGGTGGCCAAGGAGGCCAGCGAGGTCGAGTCGCTCAGCGTGCTCTCGTCCATCCGGGCCATCGAGCGCGCCCACGTGGTGGTCATGCTCTGCGACGCGCAAGAAGGCGTGGCCGAGCAGGACGCGAAGATCCTGGGGCTCGCAGAGGAGCGCGGGCGCGGGATGATCGTCGTCCTCAGCAAGAGCGACCTCCTGCCCAAGACCGAGATGGCGAAGGCGGAAGAGATGGCGCGCGAGAAGCTCGCGTTCGCGCCGTACGTGCCGGTGGTCCGCGTGAGCGCCAAGGATGGCCGGGGCGTCGGCGAACTGTTCGAGACGATCGATCGGGTTCGCGACGCTTCACGCAAGCGAATCTCGACGGGGGCGCTCAACCGCTTCTTCGAGGAGGTCATCGAGATTCGGCCGCCTCCGACGATGGGCGGCGGCCGCGCGCCGCGCCTTTACTATGTGACTCAGGCCGAGGTGGGACCGCCCACGTTCGTCGCCATGACCAATGCGCCCGACCACATCCATTTCTCGTACAAGCGCTTCGTCATCAACCAGCTACGCAAGCGCTTCGGGTTCGAGGGCGTGCCCGTCCGCGTGCACTACAAGGCGCGAAGGCGGCGCGGGGAAGACAAGCCGAAGCCCTAGCGGGGGCGCAGGGAGAGGCGTCGGCCGTCTCGGTGCTCGCGTCGGCTCGGCCCCGCACAGGGGTGCGGGGACCCCACCTCGCCGCCGCTGCGCGCCGAGACGGCCGACGCCTCTCCCTGCGGCCTGCTGGCTGGATCGTGTGGCTAGATGCCGCCTCGCATGAGCATGTCGGAGATGGCGCCGAGGTTCTTCAGGTCGTGGACGTCGCTCGCGAGCTCGGGCACGCGGACGATGGGGACCTCGCCGCCCGAACGGCCTCGCAGATTGCTCACGTGGTGCTCGTCGAGGGCCGCCAGGCGGACCGCATCCGCGTACGCCTGAAGGACGCGCGCGGCGCCGTCGGCCCCGAGGGGAAGGCCGCGCGCGGCGATCGCCTCGGACGCGTCGCGTTCCGTCGGTGGCGACGAGCCACTCGGGAGCGAGGGGACCTGCCGGTATCGGTTCACGACGAACGCGCCACGCGGCATCGACGCCGCTTGGAGTCGCTCGCTGAAAAAGACGACCTCTTCGAGGCTCATCGGCTCGGGGCTCGTCACCAGTACGAACGACACGTCGGGGCTGCGGAGCGCGGACTCCACCATCTGCGCGCGCTGCCGGAAGCCACCGAACAGATCGTTCATCTCCGTGATGAACTCGGCCATTGCGGCCAGAAAGCCGGCCCCGGTGATCCGGCCGAGACCGCGCAGCACGAGGGCCGCCGACCGCGCCAAGAGATTGAAACTGACCTTGCCGGTCGACTGGAATGCCTGGAGAAACCACCGGATTGCCGCCGAATCCAGCGCCTCGACCATCCGTCCGGGCGCGTCGAGGAAGTCGAGGGCGTTCGCGGTGGGGGGTGTGTCGAGGATGATAAGGTCGAAGCGCGGATCGCGCTGCACGGCCACGAGCTTCTCCATGGCCATGTACTCCTGCGTCCCGGCGAGCGACGCGGACACGTACCCGTACAGCTTGTTGTCGAGGAGCTTGCGCGCGCGTTCCGGCGAGGACGAGTACTTCAGAATGAGCTCGTCGAACGTGCGCTTCGTGTCGAGCATCATCGCGCTGAGCGCCCCGGTCATCGGCAGGCCCGCGCGCGCGAATAGCTCCGGGGCGACCGCTTGCTCGTCGCTCGACATCCGCTCGAGGCCGAGCGACTCGGCGAGGCGTCGGGCCGGGTCGATGGTGAGGCAGAGCACGCGCCTGCCGCGCGCCGCCGCCGCCACGCCGAGCGCCGCGGCGGTCGTCGTCTTGCCGACGCCCCCCGCTCCGACGGCGACGAGCACGTGCCGCGTCATCACGAGCTGCTCGAGGGTCTCGGGCGCTGTCCTGTTCGGCACCGCGGTCATTCGTGGTCCCCGCTGTATTCGCCGTCGCCCAGGTTCTCGAAGCGCGTGTACTGGGCGTCGAACTTCACCTTGACCGTGTCGGTGGGCCCGTTGCGCTGCTTCGCGATGATGAGCTCCGCCACGCTCCGGTCGGCGGTCTCCTTGTTGTAGTACTCGTCTCGGTAGATGAAGCAGATGTTGTCGGCGTCCTGTTCGATGGCGCCCGACTCACGGAGGTCGGAGAGCTGCGGCCGCTTGCTCTTCTCCCCGCGAGTCTCGACGGCGCGATTGAGCTGGCTGAGCGCGATGACGGGCAGGCTGAGCTCCTTGGCAAGCTGCTTCAGGCCGCGGGAAATCTCGCTGATCTCTTGCTCGCGCGATGCGGCGTTCTCCCGCCCCCTCATGAGCTGCAGGTAGTCGACGACGACGAGGCCGAGGCGCTGCGTGCGCTCGCCCGTCTTGGGATCGACCGCGTCGAACTCGGACTTGAGCCGGCGCACCTTGGACCTCAGCTCGAGGATCGACAGGGCCGCCGAGTCGTCTACCCAGATGTGCAGGTTGGCGAGGTGCGAGGCCGCCTGCGTCAGCTTGGTCCAGTCGCTCGGCGTCAGCATGCCCGTGCGCACCCGGCTCACGTCGACGCGCGCCTCGGCGCAGAGCATACGGTTGACGATCTGCTCACGCGGCATCTCGAGCGAGAACACGACGACGCCCTGCCCAGGCTCCGTCCAGCGCTCGTTGGGATCGTTCGCGCTCTCGAGCTGCTGAGGGCTGGCGACGTTGACCGCCATGTTCAAGACCAGGCTCGTCTTGCCCATGCCCGGGCGCGCCGCCACGATCGTGAGCTCGCCGTCGTGAAGGCCGCTCGTCATGCGATCGTAGCGGTCGAAGCCCGTCGGGATGCCGATGATGCGCGCGCCACGCTCGGTGGCCTTGGTGATGCGCTGGAACGTCTCCCGCATCACGTCGCGCAGCGGTTGGACGCTCGTCGAATCCTGCGTTCGCGCGATGTCGTACACGGCCTGCTCGGCCGAATCGATGAATTCTTTCGCCTCGCCGTAGCCCGCATAGCCCTGCGCCGCGACGCGCTGGCAGGCGAGGATGAGCTGCCGCACCCGCCACTTCTCGTGGATGGTCCGGCCGTACGAGACGACGTTCACGACGGCCGGGGCGGCGTTGAGGACCTCGGTCAGGTACGCCATGCCGCCCACCTGCGCGAGGCGATCCCGGTCGCGCAGCCACGAGGCGATCTGGATGACGTCCACGGGGCGACCCTGCGAGCTCAGCTCCGTGGCTGCCTCGTAGATGCGGCGGTGGGCCTCCGAGTAGAAGTGCTCCGGCCGGAGGAACTCGTTGACCTTGTCGAGCGCCAGAGGGTCGACCATCACGGCCGAGAGCACGGCCGCCTCCGCGTCGAGGTCGTGCGGAGGCACGCGCGCTTCGACCACGCTCGTATCCGACCTGTGTCCACCGTCGACGCGCAGGTTCTCCACAAGACCTCAACAGGCCGACGCGCCGGCCTCGTGGAGATCGGCGGCGCGCGCCCGCAAATCCCTTATCTCACTACTCCGGCTGGTTGTCTTGCCGGTCGAGCGCGCTTACTTGGCGACCACGTCCACCTTGACGGTAGCGGTGACGTCCGAGGCCAGCTTGATCACGACCTCGTGGGTGCCGACGGTGCGAATCGGCTCGGTCAAGTGCACGGCGCGGCGGTCGACCTTGGTGCCGCGCGCGGCAAGAGCGGCCTCGATGTCCTTGACGGTCACGGATCCGAAGAGGCGGCCGTCCTCGCCTGCCTTCTGGGCGATGGTGATCGAGACGTTCGAGAGTGCCGTCGCGACGTCGCGCGCCTCCTTCTTGGCCTTCTCGGCGCGGGCGATGGCAACGGCCTTCGCGTGCTCGATGCGGCTCACGGCGTCGCTCGTCGCGGGGACGGCGAGCTGCCGCGGGATCAAGAAGTTGCGGGCGAAGCCTGGCCGGACGCGCACGAGCTCGCCGCTCTTGCCGACCTTCTCGACGTCGTGTTGAAGGACCACCTGGATGTTTGCGGGCATGGGCGTTGTCTTCCGTAGCGGAGATTCAGTGCGTCACCGTGAACGGCAGCAGGGCGATGTTGCGCGC